>JBBRUC010000089.1:0-23188 GCA_038248205.1 Thermoanaerobaculia bacterium | reverse complement strand
GTCGAACGCCGACAGATCCTCGTTCGGGGATACGCGGATCCCGGCGCCGAGATAGGGCGGGAAGAGGTTCATCAACCGGATCAACCAGCGCCGGCTCCTGCGGCGAGGACGGGTGGCGGTCGGTTCGGTCATGGCGGGACGGAAGCGGCGAAAGGCCGAGTGATACTCTCCCGGCTCAGATTCTCGCAGAAAGGCGTCCCATTATGGAGTGCTACGGAGCGTTCCTCACCCTCTTCACGATTTTTCTTTTCGTCTGGGTGATCCGGCTCTCCCGTCGGGTGGCACCGCCCGACCCTCGCATGGAGGCGCTGACGCGGCAGCTGGTCTCCTTGGAGCAGCGGCTTCTGCGAATGGAGCGCCGGGGGGTGCCTGCGGCGGGCGAAGAGGGGGGCCAGGACGACCTCGGGGATCTCAAGGATCTCAAGGACGCCGGTGGGATGCCGGTGGTGCCGGAGACCCCGGAGGTATCGGGAATTCTCAGCGTTGCCGCGGCACCGATGGCACCGCCGGCCGAGCCTGGGCTACCCCCGCCGAACATCGAGCCAGACGTCGAGCCCGCGATGCCGCCGCCCCCTCCGGCGGTCGTAGCGCCGCCTGCTCCCCGGCCCCGATTCGATGGTTGGGAAAAGAATCTCGCCACCCGCGCGCCGATTTGGCTCGGGGCGATCGCTCTCGCCCTGGCCGGTGTCTTCCTGGTCAAGTACTCGTTCGAACAGGGATGGATCTCTCCGGCGATCCGGGTCGCCGTCGGTATCTTGTTCGGTCTCGGCATGCTCGGAGGCGGCGAGCTGCTGCGCAAGAAGAACGGGCGGATCGGCGAGGCGCTTTCGGCCGCCGGAATCGCCGATCTGTTCGCCTGCTTTCTCGCCGGCATTCACCTGTACCACCTGATCCCGGCAGGGATCGGCTTCGGCCTGATGGTCTTGACCACGGCGGTCGCGGTCGTGCTGTCGCTGCGCCAAGGACCGATCGTGGCGATCCTCGGCTTGATCGGCGGCTATCTCACCCCGTTGCTCGTGCGCACCGGCTCGGGCGAGGCGGGCAAGCTGTTCGCCTACCTGCTGGTGCTCCAGATCGGGCTGCTCGCGGTGTCGAAAAAACGCGCCTGGTGGCCGATCGCCGGAGCGTCGCTCGCCGCCGGCCTGCTCTGGGTGGTCGTTTGGCTCTCCCAGCCCTACAAGCCGGGAGACGGACTCTGGCTCGGCCTGTTCCTGTTGGTCTCGGCCGCGTCCGCGGTGTTCGTGGTGATCGGCCGGGGCGGTACGCCCTCGGGCCAGGGCTCTACCGGTTCGGTGCCGCGCGGCGTCATCGCCCTCGGGGGAATCGCGGTAGCGGCGGCGCTCGGCGTCCTCGCCCTGGTCGCCGGCCGTGGCGATTTCGCGCCGACCGAAATCGCGATGTTCGGCCTGTTGGGAACCGGGGCGCTCGTCCTCGCCCACCGGCGCGAAGATCTCGAACCGCTCGCCTGGATCGCGGCGACGATGACCGCGGCGCTCGCCGCCGTTTGGGGCGGCTCGCTCCACAACTCCTCCTCACCCGGCGACCCGGCGCGCTTTCTCTACGGCGCCGCGGCGCTCGGCGCGATCTACGCGGTCGGCGGCTACGCCGGGCTCTGGCGGGCACGCCGACCGGGCCGTTGGGGCACCCTTTCCGCGGCCGCGGCGCTCGCCTTCTTCCTGATCGTCTGGGCGGCCACCAACCAGAGCTTCCCCGGGGTCCATTTCGGCGCCTGGTCGCTCGGCCTCGCCGCGCTCGGCCTGGTAGGCGCGCTGCCGCTCGCGAAACGGCGAACCCTGCGCCCCGAGTTGGTTCCGGCGCTCGCCGCCTTGGCGGTCGCGATCACCACGTTCGTCAGCCTCGCGGCGCCGTTGGAGCTGGAAAAGCCGTGGATCGCGGTCGCCTGGGCGCTCGAAACGGCCGCGCTGGTCTGGCTCGCCGGCCGGTTCGATCTGCCGGCTTTGCGCACCCTCGCGCGGGCCGTGGCGGCTCTGGTGGCGGTCCGCCTGCTGCTGAACCCACTGGTGCTCGACTACCCGATCGGGGAGCGGCCGATCTGGAACTGGCTGCTCTATGGCTACGGGGTTCCGCTGCTGGCTTTCGCGTTCGCCGCCCGGCTCGCCCGGCACCAGGCTTCGGACGGACTCGCGGGCGGGGGAGCCCCTCCCATGGCTGCCCGCCTGGCGCTGGAACTCGAAGGCGGGGCGATCGCCTTCGGCTTCGCTCTCCTGACCTTGCAGATCCGCCAGCTGTTCCACCCGGGCCAGCTCGGCCGCGGCGAACCGACGTTCGTCGAATGGAGCAGCTACGACGCAGCATGGCTGCTGCTCGGTCTCGGCCTGCTCGGGGCCGAGCGGAGCCGAGGACGCAAATCCCTCCTCTGGGGGGGCGCGGCGATCCTCGGTCTCGGCTTCGTCTCGACTTTGTTCGGGCCGCCGTTCCTGCTCAATCCACTGGGGTCTGGTTCCGATGTCGGCGCCCTGCCCGTTCTTAACCTTCTCCTATTCGGCTTCGGGGCGCCGGTCGTCCTCTTCGTGCTCGGCTTTCGCGAGCTGAAACGGCGCGGCTGGGACAAGCCGGCGAACCTGTTCGGCGTGGCGGCTCTGCTCTTCGCCTTTTTGCTGTTGTCGCTTGAAGTGCGGCAAGCGTTCCATGGCGGACTGCTCGATCAGGGCCTTACGACCACCGCCGAGCGCTACACTTATTCGGTCGCCTGGCTGCTGTTCGGACTCGGCTTGCTCGCCTTGGGGATCGGCAAGAAGAGCACCGCCCTACGCTGGGCGTCGCTCGCCGTCACCCTGCTGGCCGTGGCGAAGGTTTTCCTCTACGACGCCTCGAACCTGACCGGCCTGTACCGGGTGGTCTCGTTCCTCGGCCTCGGCGCCTCGTTGCTCGGACTGGCGTTCGTCTACCAGAAGTTCGTCTTCGGCCGCGCCGAAGAAAAGCGCGAAGGAATCTCCGAATGAAACCTACCCGCATCACCTCGATCGCCTGCCTGTTCGCCCTCGCGGCGCCGCTCGCGGGGATCGAACCGGCCCGCATCTTTGAGCGCGACGTCGAGGTCGCCGTCTCCGGTTGGGTTCGCGTGCCGCTCGACCTGGAGGCGCTGCGGCGCATCACACCGGACGGTGACGACCTGCGGGTGATCGGACCGACGGGCGACGAAGTGCCGCGGAGGTTGGCGAGCCCGCCGGCCCGTCCGGGCCGTCGGTCGGCCCAGGTGATCGAGGTCAAATCCGAAGGAGAGGGCGGTTGGCGCCTGACGCTCGATGCCGGCGAGGGCACTCCGGCGCACGAGCAGTTGATTTTCGATCTCGACCGACGCACTGCGGCAACCGCCGTCAAGCTAGAGGGGAGTTCGGATCGGCGATCGTGGCAGCCGCTCGCCGAGGGGGATCTGTTTCGCCTCGGCGATGGAGACGGCGAGCTGGAGCGAAACGCCCTCTCCTACCCGCCGACCTCCGTCCGCTACCTGCGCCTGGGGTGGCCCAAGGCCGCCGGCTTTCCCGAGCTGCGCGGCGTGGAGCTGGAACTGTCGGCCGGGCCTTCGATCGCTCTGGCGACCGGCGACTCGACGTGCGAGCGAGGCGGCAGCGGTGCCGTCTCCTGCCGCCTGGACCTGCCGGCCGCCGGCACCGCGGTGCGCCGGATCGAGCTGACGCTCTCCGGCCCCGGGCCGGTCGGCTACCTTCTCCAAGCACCGGACGGCGGGCGCTGGAACGTGATCGCCGAAGGGGTGTGGCAGCGGCCGAACCCGATGGGACGCCCCCCCGACACCCGGCATCTGTTGAACCTCGACGCCGAGGTCACCACCGCCGATTTCCTGCGGCTCGATCTGTATTCCGCGAACAAGCCGCCGGATCTCGTCGGCGTGCGCTTGGAGCTGGCGCCGCGCGAGGTGGCGTTCCGCGCCGAAGGCCCCGGCCGCTACACGTTGATCTACGGCGCCGGAGCCGGCGCGCCGCCGCAGGTGGAAACCGCCACCGAGGTGAATCCAGCGGAGCTGATCGCCGGGCCGGAACGCGGCCGCCCGGCGCCGTCGCTACCCGCCGCGGCCGGGCCGGGGGCGAAGCTCGCGCTCGAATCGTTTCCCGCCTCGTGGGACGTCGCGGCGCCCGGTGCCACGGCGGGCGACGTGGTGCGGTTGGAGATCCCGGAAAGCGTCTACGCCGCCGCGCGGACCGACCTGGGCGACCTGCGGCTCGCCGCCGCGGCGCGCCAGATCCCCTATGTCCGCTGGACCATGCCGGAGCCGCTGCGGACCGCGGTCGCCTGGGCGGTGCGCGCCGAACCGGCGCGGCGCGACGGCTGGAGCCGGGTCGAACTCGACCTGCCGGCGGCCCGGGTGCCCTGGACGCAGATTTCGATCGCGACCCCCGGCGGGCCGCTCCGCCGCCGGCTCGAAGTCCTCGCCGTCCGGCCGCGCAATCCCGATCCCGCGGGGCGAGAGACGGTGGTTGCCACCACGGTCTGGGACTGCAATCCGGAGCCGCCGCTACCCTGTCGCACCCTGCTGCCGCTCGACGGCGCGGGCGCGCCGCGGGTCGCGATCCGCTTCGACGACGGCGACAACGCGCCGCTCGGCCAGGTCGACCTCGCGGTTTGGCGGCGGCGCGACGCGCTGGTCTTCGTCTGGCCCGGCGATTCGACGAAGGTCCGGCTGCTCGCCGGGGCGGAAGGGATGAGCACCCCGGACTACGACCTCGCGGCTCTGTCGGCCGAGTTGCTCGGGCGCCCCTGGCAGGCCGGCGAGCTGATCCCGGTCGTGCGCGACGAGCCGCGCGGCCTGCGCTTTCTCTTACCGGTCGTGCTCGGCCTTGCTGGGCTTGGGTTGCTGCTCCTCCTGCGGCGCATCCTGGCCACCGAATAGCCCTGACCGCCACTGACCGGCGAGGAACCGCCGTTCGCCGCTCGGGGCGAGACGTGGGGGCCGGCGCCCGAGTACCTTGGGTTCATCCAAAAGAGGGGTCTCACCCTTACTCACCCTTGCCCCCCTCACGCCAAGGAGATTCGACGATGGAACCGATGGAACAACCACCTACTCCTTTAGACGCCCGCCCGCGGGGTCGTTGCGATCGCGGAGCCGGCGGCCGCATCCTCTGGGGCCTCTTCTTGTTCCTGTTCGGCGGCTTGCTTTTGTTCGACCGTTTCGGCTGGGTCGACGCCTCGAACTGGACCTACCTCTGGCCCTTGTTCCCGATCCTGATCGGCGCCTACAAAATAGTGCGCCCTTGTAACGGCGGCGACCGCTTCTTCGGCGGCCTGCTGATCTTGATCTTCGGCGCGATCTTCCTGCGCCATTTCGACTGGTTCGAGTTCGACCTCGACGGCCGGGTCATTTTTCCCGCCGTTCTCTTGGCGATCGGGATTCGGCTGATGACCACACCGCGGCGATCCGGGCGGCGGGGAAGAAATCGCCGCCCTACCTCGATCGAATCGGGCGACGAAGTCGGCACGTTCGCCATGCTCGGATCCTCGAAGATCGCCAACACCTCCAGCTCGTTTGCCGGGGGCCGGATCTCGGCGGTGCTCGGTTCCTGCGAGATCGACCTGCGCGGGGCCTCGATGGCCGAAGGAAGCGAAGCGGTCCTCGACGTCTTCGCGCTGTGGGGGGGGATCGACGTCCTGGTGCCCGAGTCGTGGACCGTCGTGGTCAACGGTACGCCGATCCTCGCCGGGTTCGAAGACCAGACGCAAGCCCCTTCCACTCCCGCCGGGCGCCTGGTGATCACCGGTTTCGCCCTGATGGGCGGAGTCGAGATCAAAAATCAGCGCAAGCGCGCATTCTAGCCCTCGTCCACCGAAGAAACCGGTCGCGAGGAACCTCACGTGCATCCGATTTTCGCCGGTCGCGGACGGCTTGGGCTCTACCTGCTGGGGTGGAGCCCGCTCGCCGCGCTGATCGTTGTCCTCCTGGTCTGGCGCGGCGCGCTCACCTGGAGCGAAGGGCTCCTGGTCGGCCTGCCGCTCGCCTATCTGTTCGCCTATCTCTGCCTCTCTGCCTGGTACCTATGCAGGGCGCTGCCGCTTCAGACGGGTAAAAGCGCGGCCTTCGCCCTGGAGGCGCTCGGCGCCCACCTGCTCGCGGCGATCGTTTCGGCCGGGCTGTTCGCGCTCGCCGGCCGAGGCTGGCTGATGCTGCTCGGCTCGATTCCGGGGCTCGACCGGCTCGACGCACGGTTTCCGGCCGTGGCACCCGTCCTCTTCGCGCTCGGTGTGCCGCTCTACCTGCTCGCCGTCGCCTTCCACTATCTGCTGCTCGCGCTCGCCCGCGGTACCGAGGCGGAACGTCGCGCGCTCCAAGAACGAGTCCACGCCCAGGAGGCGGAATGGAAGGCTCTACGAGCGCAGCTCGACCCCCATTTTCTGTTCAACGGCCTGAACACGATCTCGGCGCTCACGGCCTCCGACCCGCAAGGCGCCCGGCGGATGGCGATCCTGCTCGCCGAGTTCCTCCGTCGCGGCCTGGCGCTCGGGGCGCGCGAAGAGATTCCGCTCGCCGAGGAGGCCGCCCTCGCCGGTTCGTATCTGGCGGTTGAACGGGTGCGGTTCGGCGAGCGGCTCGACGTGATCGAGACCTTCGAACCGGCCGCGCTCGAAGTGCGGGTGCCCCCTCTGCTGCTCCAGCCGCTGATCGAAAACGCCGTCCGTCACGGCATCGCCCAATTGCTCGAAGGGGGTGCGATCCGGATCGAAGCGCGGCTTCAAACGTCCGACGGCGGAACCGCCCTCCTCCTTGCGGTCGAGAACCCGCGCGACCCCGACCGGGAACCCATCTCCGGTCACGGCGTTGGGATCGCCAACGTCCGCGCCCGGCTCGCCGGGCGGTACGGCGAGGCGGCATCGCTCGCGGTGCGCCCGGGTCCGGGGAGGTTCCGGGTGGAGATCGCGCTGCCTGCCGGAGAAACCCTACGCCCCGAGGGCGGCGGCCCGCCGCGAGCTTCGGGTGAAGATCCAAGCCAGTAGATAGAGGAGAGCCACCAGGGCGAGCAGCGCGCGATACCCGGTCACCAAGGAGAGATACTCGAGCGTACCGCCGACCATCGCGCCGAGCAGGTTGGCGCCGAAATCGCGGGTCGAGTCCGTGCTGTCACGGAACCGCTCGGCAAAGATCAGGTTGGCGATGAAGACGGGGAAGAACGCCAGAGCGGTCGCCGCCAAGAACCGGGGGAGCGGGGCGAGAGCGAGCAGGGTGGCCGACGGAACCAGACCGGCGAGCAGTAGACCGCCGAACAGCAGCGCGAACAAGAGAGCCGGGCGGCCGATGCGAACCTTCCGTTCGACTTCGATCGCGAGCAGGACGGTCGCCAGGATGCCGGCGAAGACCAGCGCGTTGACCAGCCAGGTGGTGCCGAACAGCAGCGCGAATTGGACCACGCTCTTGGTTTCGAGCACCATGAACGCCGCGCCCATGCAAAACAGGTCGAGCGCCCCGCGCATCGCCGACAGGCGTCCTCCGGCGAGGCGGACCAGCACGAACGACGCCGCGAGCACCAGTCCGAGGGTGAGGGCGTAACGCCCAGGCAGCCGGCGTTCCTTCAGATAGACGTACGGATGGTCGTCGGTCGCGGAAGCGATCGGGTGGGCCGGGGCAACCCAGCGCCCGCCGCACCGGACGCCGCCGGCCTCGCGAGACACGAGCATCATCGAGAAGCGTCCGCTAACCTCCTTTTCGTCGCGCGGCTCCGGCCCGAGCACGAGACAAGGAGACGCCCCGAACGTCTTGGCGACCGTACCGGCGATCCGGTCGAGCAGCCAGTCCTCGCGGTAATAGTTGTAGAGGACGAACGCCCCTCCCGGCCGCAGACGGTCCCGGGCAGCGGCGATCGCCTCTTCGGTGAACAGGTAGCTTTCAAGGCGGATCGCCGATTGCCCGGAGACCAGGGTGAGCGAGTCGGGCAGCGCCAGGACGATCAGATCGTAGGATCGGCCACCGCGGCCGAGAAAGGCCCGGCCGTCGTCGATGATTCCCGTCACCCGCGGATCGGAATAGGGATGCTCGGGGTGCTGCGCCCGACCGACCGCCTGGATCTGCGGATCGATCTCGACCGCGTCGACATGCGAAACCCCGGCGCGCAGCGCCGCCGCGACGTCGTTGCCGTTGCCCGCGCCGATCACCAACACGTCGCGGATCGGACCGGTCGCCATTTGGTAGGGGATCTCGTAAAAGCTCCCCGGGGTCTTGGTCATCGCCTGATGCGGAATGCCGTTCACCCGGATGTATTTGGGCAGGACTTCCACCCGGTAGTAGGGCGACCACGACTGGTGCGGCCGGAAGCTCGCGTAACCGAAAACGGCGATCAGACCGGCCAGCGCCGCCAAATTGAGCCCGTAGATCCAGCCGCGGCGCGGCAGGAGTGCGAGGAAGAACAAGGCGATGATCGCCGCCCACGCGAGCGGCGGCGCGCCGACCAAGGCGAGCAGGGCGAACGCCACGACCCCGGCGAGCGAGCCCAGGATGTCGAAGCGATACGCGTCGAGCGGCGCCAAACGGGCGAAACGAACCGCCACCCCTTGGGCGATCGCAGCCATCACCGCGGTGACGGCCAAAAAGACCGACGGCAGCACGAACCAGGAGGGCAGGCCGTGAAACGTGACCGAGCCGAAATAGATCAGGTCGCCGCCGCTCCGGTCGATCACGATCGGCTGAAACTGAATCGGCGCCGTCACCAAAAGGAGCGCGGGCGCCGCCCAGCGAAAAAAGTCGGGGCTTTTGGCGGCCCGGAGAAAACCGAGGCCGATGCCCAAGAAGCTTCCGAGCAGGACGAAGTTCGAGAAATACGACAGGTAGACCACGTGCGCGCCGGTCCACCGGATCAGGACCAGCTCGACGAACAACATGAGGAAACTGGCGAGAAACAGTTCGCGACGATCTCGGCGCATGGGGGCCTCTGTAGGGTGGTTCTTTTAGAGTCGCGGGAGTATAGCTTTCGCGGGCCGGGGACTTGCCAACCGCCAGCCCGCGGGGCGTTCTCAGCATGGCGGAGGCTGAGGCATGGGCGTGTAGCGCCCCGGGGCGGCGCCTGTACGGGCCGCCCCCCCCTCTATTTAACTGGGGGGGATTAGTTTCTTCTTGGGTGCCTGGCGATCAAGCCCTTTGAGCGTTTTTTCCGTCTTCTTCAGCTCTCTTCGGACGTCTTTAATATCCCGCTCTAAAGGAAGATCCTCCGGTCGCGTCCCGTCACTAGCCAGCATCTCTTTCCTCACCCGCTCACCTACTCTTTGCGCGACCACCTCAGCCGATCTCTGACCGTGGGTCGCCTGGCTCTTCAGGGTGGCCTCGGTTTCCGTTATGCGGAAGAGATTGCCCGCAAGTTCACGCTTTCCCATGAAATCTAGCAGGGATCTCTTTAGATCAGGTATCCCTTTGAGTTCCTTGAGATCATTTAAGCTCATGTTGTACATGCCGCGGTATCCAGCATTTTGGAAGAACGAGTAAGTCTCTACACCCGCCTGCTTAGCTACGCCAGAGAGGCTTCTTTCGCGGTCCGTAAGGTCGTCTCGAATTCCAAGACGCTCTACCTCTAAAGCCGATTCTGCGTACTGTCGAGTGGCTTCCGCCAGTCCGGCCAAATATGCCTGAGCGGCGGCCACTTGTGGCTTTCTTGTGTCGCCGTTCATGGCGACCAGGTAACACGCGAAGCGAGATAATTTGTGGTCGGCGCCGAGTTTCCCGTCAACTTCTCGTTCAACGCGGATGAAGTTTTCCTCAACCGGGATGCCAATAGTCGTGCAAGCACCGATAGCGCGGTTGATCGCTCCCCGGAATCCGGCGTAGGTTTCGTACCCCAGCATCTTCATGAAGTCGGTAGCAAACCAGTAGCGCTCGCCATTAGAGAAGCCGCTCTGTTCGAAGAGCGCTGATTCTGGGTTGAAGTAGAGTGCAAGCGCTGACATTGATTGCCTTTGTTATGCGCGCGAGCGCCAGCAGGCGCGAGGAGGCGTAGGACAGTTTACCACTTCGACGTACTTCTAAAGCGCATGCCACCAGCTCCCGCCCGACCTGCGGCACCAACTCTGAGCTAGGACACGCCCCCCCGAGCGATCCTCTCGATCAACTCCCCGTACCCCTCTCGAAACGTCGGGTGCTGGAAAGCGTACCCCGCGCCGAGCAACCGGGCGTTCGAGCAACGCTTGCTCCCCCGCGAGAGCCGCCCGGCGGCCGGTGATGAAGCGACCGCCGGCTCGGCCACCCTGAGCCGGGCGGCGATCCAGGAGATCACCACGCCCAGATCGGCCGGCTCGGAATCGACCCCCAGGTAGACCGAGGCCGGACGATCGAGCGCGAGCAGGTGGGCGATCGCGCCGGCCGCGTCGTCGCGATGGATCCGGTTGGTAAACAGCGGTTCGGCCGGGCGGGTGGCGCGCCCGGCCGCGACCTCGCGAATCAGCCGCTCGCGCCCCGGGCCGTAGATACCGCCCAAGCGCAGCACGACCCCGGGGGCCGGTCCGCCGAGCGCCAGCCGCTCCGCTTCGAGCAGGATGCGGCCGGAGAAGTGATCCGGCTCGGCGGCCGACTCCTCGTCGGTCCAGGCGCCGTGCCGGTCGCCGTAGACCGCGGTGCTGGAGACGAAGATCAGCCGGCGGGGGGTCACCGCTTCGAGCAGGTTCCCGAGGCCCCGGACATAGGCGGCCTCGTAAGCTTCCGGCGTCGAGCCCCCGGCGCTCGCCGCGTAGACCACGTGATCGAACGGCCCCGGCAGGTGTTCAAGCGTCGCCCGATCGGTCAAATCCGCCACGATCGGCCGAATGCCGGGAATCGTCTCCCCCGCGCCGCGCCGCAGTCCCCACACCTCCGCGCCTTGCCCCGCGAGCCGGGCGCCGAGCGCGCGGCCGACGTAGCCGCAACCGGCGATCAGTACCCGCACGATGCGCCCGGCGCGATCCGCCGCCTCACTCTTCGCCCAGCCCCAGGTCTTCGTACAGCGCATCGAGCACCGCGCGGGTCCGCCGCTCGTGCTCCTCGGCGCTCGGGGTGCCGTTCGGGATCAACGCGACCGCCAGGGCGTACTCGGGATCGGCGAATGCCGTGGCGCTCCGGTAGCCGCTGTGGCCGAAGGTTCGATAGGAGCAGCGCTGGCCGTAGCCGTAGGGGACGGTGTCCGGTCCGTGGCGTTTGCCGTCGAGGATGAAGCCGAGCCCCCAGTCCATCTCGTGGTGAAAGGTGTGATCGAACATCCCCACCCGATGCCGCGCGGTAAGCGCCGAAACCGTCTGCGGGCGCAGAATCTCCGGCCCTTGCCCGTCGCCGATCCGCCGGCCGCCCCCCAACAACATCTCGTAGAACCGGCCAAGCTCCCGAGCCGGCCCCCAGCCGTTGCCGCCGGGCGAGCAGGAAACGACCTTCGCCTCCTCTTCGAAGCGATGGCTCGGAGCGCCCTCTTTTTCAGTGTTCCAGCAGGGCGCCAGGCGCCCCGCGTCGCGCGCCGCGGCGAACGCCCCGGGCGCCATGCCGATCCAGGAATCGACCATCCCGAGCGGCTCGAAGATCTCGCCGCGCACGTAGGCCGAGAACGGCTCGCCCGAAAGCCGCTCGACCAGCGCGCCGAGGATGAACCAGCTCGAAGCGTGGTGGTAGCCGGCCTTCTTCCCCGGCACCCAGCGGGGCTCGGACTTCATGGCGCAGATCTTCGCCACCACCTCTTCGAAGGAACGATCCGGCCAGCCGGTCTGCAATAGGCGAATCCCCGCCGTATGGGTGAGCAGGTGGCGGATCGTGATCCCCTCTTTGCCGTTCGCCGCGAACTCCGGCAGGTGGCGCGCCACCGAATCGTCGAGGCCGAGCGCGCCGCGTTCCCAAAGCCTGGCGATCGCAACCGCCGCAACCGGTTTGGACGCCGAGAGCCAAATCATCAGGTCCGACCCGAGGAGCGGCACACCCGGGCTCGCCGTGCCGATCGCGCCGTCGTACACCGGTACGCCCCCGAGCGAGACGTAGAGCTGCGCCCCCGTGTGGAGTCCTTCGGCGATCCCGGCGTCGAGCGCCGCCAGAGTGCGGGGTAGGGTCGAGTCGGTCGGTTCGGCCATGGCGCCTTGGAGAGTACGAGAAACGGCCGATCGAGGCGAGAGCGTTTCGGTTTATCCCAGAAGTGTCCCGGTTGTCCCACTTTGGCGACACTCTATTACCTGAAGGAGATAAACTGTTTTCGCCATGGGACGCAACGGACTTCGAGCGCTACAACAGCTCCTGCACGACGCGGAGGGCACACCGGCCGACCCCCGGTCGGACCTGCGCGACCTGGGCAAGGAGGGACTCGGCTCCTGGGGTGGCGAGAAGTTCACTCTCAACGACTTTTCGCTCGACACGGGTGCCCTGCTCGAACGCCTGACCCGGGCGGGCGAGGTTCTGGCCCGCGAACGCCGAGAGCTGGACCTGGTGTTCGGCGAGATCCTCACGGCGCCGCCGGAAGAGCGCGCGGCCCGGATCGCCGAGCCGAGATTTCACAGCTTCTCGCTCGCCGACGCTCTCCTTGCCGCCTACGAGCGCCAGACCGAAATTCCAACCGCGTCCGACCCGTCGATGGCCTGGAGCGACGAGGCGTTGGACGCCTTTGGCGATCCGGGCGAGCTTCCCGCGCTGGCTTTGGAGGTCGCGAACCGGCTCGATTTCGCCCGCCATCCGCCCGCGCTGATCGAAGACCTTAAAGCCCGCGCCTGGACCGCGGTGGGCGACGCCCACCTCCGCGACGGCGATCCGAAAGGTGCCGAGCAGGCGCTTCGCGAGGGGGTCAAAAGCCTAGGCCGGGGCAGCGGCGACCTGCTGGTCGAAGCGCGCATGCTGGAACTCGAAGCCGACCTGCGGCTCGATTCCGGGGCGACGCTCGAAGCGGATGCCCTGTTTCGCCAGGCGACCGCGCGCCTCCGCGAGGCGAACGAGACCGGCCACCTCGGCCGGCTCGCCGGCAAACGCCGCCGGGTGGCGGAGCAGGCGCAAGCCGCCCGGGCAAGCACCGGAATGTCGCCACACTCTCGGCGTTAAAACCCGACCGAACCCCCCGTTTACTCGATTTCGATCCGCTCGGTGGCCGAGACGAACAGGACGTCGGCGAGCGCCGGGTGTCGGCGCAGCAGTGCATTCCCCTTGGCTTTGAGCCGGTCGCGGACGAAACCGAGCATGACGAAATCCGCGCCCGAGGAAAGGCTCGCCACCAGGTGATCGAAGTCGACCGCTTCGTCGGTCGGGATGATCCGCAGATTCTTGACGCTGATCGGCAGGCGGCCGGTCTCGATCAGATCGATCAGACGGCGCTGCTGTTCCGCCACCTCCGACTGCGGAAAGGCGGCGAAGATCCGAATCTCCGCTTCGCTCCAGTCCGGATGGCCGAGCAGGATGTAGGCGAGCAGGATCATCAGCGGCGCGTTGTCGTAGTCGTGCCAGGTGAGCCAGATGTGGATGTCGCGCCGGCTGCCGAAAAAGCGCTCGCCGTGGCGCAGCACGAGCGGGCTGATGTGGGAATCCCAGGCGAGCGAGCAACCGTCGCGCAGTTCGTCGACCGCGGCATCGTCCTCGTTGCCGGCGAATTCGAACAGCGTCGCGTTGTGCTCCTTGCCGGTGACGCTCGGCATTTGAAACGCCTGGGCGAGCGCCGTCCGCAAGGAGGGCGAGACGATCGTATCGACCACCAGGGCGCTATGACGCGCCGAAGCCAGCTCGACCAGGCGCGGCACCATGTGCTCGCTCTGGCGGAAGGTCTCTTGGTTCAACCGGCCGCGAATCAGGTGCAGGTAGGTGCCCAGTCCCTGCCGGCGGCAGATCCAGGTGAGCAGCTGGAGCGGCGAGGAGCGCTCGAAGGTGTGCTCGGAAACCGAGATCAGGTTGGGGCGCCACTCCCCGGCGTTCGCGCTCGAAGCGGAACGCTGGAGCTGGATCTGAAAGAACCGCGTCGTCTGGGTCATCACGCCGCGGAAAATCTCCGCGAGGTCGCCCTGCCACCCCTTGCTCGAACGGAGCCAGACGTAGATACCGATCATCGCCACGATCGACAGGATCGCGAAGCCCGGGTCCATCTGGAACATCATCAGCAGGCAGAGCAGCGCGCCGAGCAGGCTCAGATACCAGCGCGAGCGGAAGCTCGGACGATAGCTCGGCCGGCTGGCGAAATGTTCGAGGAAACTGATCGCGCAGAGCGAGCCGTAGGTCACCATGAAGAACATCGACACGATGCGCGCGACGAAATCGATCGAGCCCCCGGCGATCGTCATCAGCGCGACGACCGAGGTCACCAGGGTGGCGTTGCGCGGTTCGTTGTTGGCGCCGCGTCCGGAGGCGAGGAAGCGATTGAGCGGCTGGCTCGGCAGCACCTGATCGCCGCCCAGGGCCTGCATCGTCCGCGGCGCCACCAGGATCGAGCCGATCGCCGAGGAGAGCGCCGCGCAACCGAGGCCAATCGGCACGATCGGTCCCCAGAGTGCGATGCGGGCCATCGCCAGCGGTTCGTTCGCGAGCATCTCGCCGGATGCGGAGAGCGCCAGCTTGACCACCACCGCGACGTACACCACCAGGCCCACCAGGGTCGCCGACAGGACGCCGAGGGGAATCGACCGCCGCGGGTTCTTGAGGTCGCCCGATAGACCGACCCCGGCGGTCATGCCGGTGAACGCGGGGAAGACGATCGCGAACACGAGCATGAACGAATCTCCCCCTTGGATGCCGCCCCAGACCACGGACTGGCCGGGGGCGGCGCCCGCCACCGGCGCCACCGGACCTCCGGCGAAGAACAGGGCGAGCGACAAACCGAGGATCGCCACGATGCCCCAGAGCGCCTTGACCCCGATGTCGGCGCCGCGCGTGAGCACCAGCAGGATCAAAGCGACCGAGGCCGGCAGCGAGATCCAGCGCGGATCGAACGCGTAGCCAGTCCAATTTTCGAACATCGGCGCCAACGGCCGAAAGGCCTCGGCGAAGGCGATCATGTAGAAGGCCACCGAGATCGCCTGCGACAGGTAGAGCCCGATGCCGATGGTGGCGCCGATCGTCCGCCCGAACGATCGCGAAATGATGAAATATTCGCCGCCCCCTTCGACCCGCCGGTTGGTGGCGATCTCCGAGATGGCGAGCGCCGTGGGCAGCGTGACCAAATGCCCGAGCAGCACGATCATCAGGGCACCGACCATGCCGACGTTCGCCACGGCATAGCCGAACCGCAGGAAGAGAACGGCGCCAAGGATCGTGCTGATCGACGCCAAGAAGACCGGCGCGGTGCCGAAGCCGTGGCCGGAGGAGACCTCCTCTTTGCCGGAAGTACCGGATTGCGTCGCGACCGTGCCGGAGCTTTCGCCGCCCGCTTCCGGCTGATTCATTGGGCCGCCTTCCCTTCGAGCGGCGGCACTTTGCCCGTCGCCGCGGCGTAGGCCTGGTAGAGCTGCGAGGCATCGGTCCAGGTTTCCGACAGCTCGTCATCCACCCGTCGGTCGGCGTTCCAGCTCGCGAGAGCCTGGCGCGCCACGGCGTTACCGGACAGGGCGGCGGCGAGCACCCGGCCGGCCATCGCCTCCGGCTCTTCGATCGAATCCGGAGCGCGCAGCCAAAGCGTGTACGCCTCGATCGCCGCCCGGATCTCCCCCGCGGAGAGACGGGGAGGCACAAAGGCGAGCGTTCGTTCGATGCGCGGCCCCAGGTCGGCAAAGATTGCCACGGCGCTCTTCCATACCGGCACGTCGATCCACGCCCCGGCCGTACCGAACGGCCAGCTGGCCAACTCCAAAACGTCAATCCCGTCGGCTCGCGCGTCGACCTCCGCGGCCTCCAGCGGGCTGAGCGCCAGGACCGGCTCCGCCGTGCCGCAGGCGTAGACCGCCACCTCCTCCGCCTTCGCACGCTCGGGGGAGAACCGCTCGACGAGATCGCCGCAGGCGATCAGAGACGGTTCGCCCGCGGTATCGAGCACCCGTGCCAGGGGAGGTTCGGGAGCGCCACCCACCCCCCGTGGCGGGCAGAGGCAGACGACCGGCAGCTCGGGCGAGGGCTCGAAAATAGCCGGCGGAGGTTCCGTGGCGGCCAGTTGCAGGGCGAGAAGAGCGAAGAGCATTGCGGCCGATCTTAACCGTCTTGCCCAAAACCGCTACCATCCCGCGAGTGAGCGCTCCCCCCCCCTTGTCGCCCCCCCCCTCTGCGCCCCCCCTCGCCTCGCTCTACGCGGCGCGCCGGGATCGTTTCCGCGCCGAAGAAAAGATCTTCGCGCGCCGCTCGCTGCGCTATTCGATCGCCCGCCTGATCGCCGCCCTGGCGTTCGTCGGCTGCCTGGTGGCGGTCGTGGCGAAGGCCTCCGAGCCCGAGACCCTGCCGCTGCCGATCGGCGGCGCGGTGGTTGCCCTCGCGGTCTTCCTCGGCCTGCTCGGCCGCCACGAAAAGGTGATCCGGCAGGAGAAACGGCGCGCCGAGCTGGCGAAGATCCAGGAAGAGGCGCTCGCCCGGCTGGCGCGCGATTGGGCCGCGTTGCCGCTGCCGAACCTGCCGGCGACCGACTCAGGGTTAGCGCGCGATCTCGGCCTCTTCGGCCGCGCCTCGCTCGGCCAATTGCTCGGCACCGCGCGCACCCCGCCTGGCCGGGGAACGCTCGTCGCCTGGCTCTCCGCGCCCGCGGCACCCGAGGAGATCCGCTCCCGGCAAGAGGCGGTGCGCGAGCTGGCGCCGGACCTTGAGCTGCGCCAGTCGCTGGAACTCGAAGCGCGGACGATGGACGAGGCGAACCCCGACATCGAGCCGTTCCTCGCCTGGGCGGAAGGAGAACCCTGGCTGCTCCGGCGGCCGGCGCTGCTCTACCTCGCCCGCGCATCGGTGGTCGCGACCGTCGTGGGCCTGGGGTTCGTCCTCTGGGGACCGCTGCCGTTTTCGCTCTGGTCGATCCTGCCGCTCGCGAACTTCGCGTTCTCGTTCGCGGTCGCCAAGCCGTTCCACGAAGCGTTCGATCGGGTGGCCGCCCGCGAACGCGATTTCGTCAGCTACGCCGCCCTCTTTCGCCAGCTGGAAGAGCGACGCTTCTCCGCGGCAAAACTCGCCGCCTTGGCCACCAAGGCAAGCGCCGACGATGTCTCCGCCTACCGTCAGATCGAGCTGCTTCGGCGCCGCCTGGCGCTGGCCGACGTGCGCCTTTCCGCCCCCACCCATTTCGTGCTGCAAAGTCTGGTTCTGTGGGACTTTCACGCGCTCGAACGGCTGGAGCGCTGGCAGCTGAGCGCCGGACGCCGGGCGCGCGGCTGGCTCGCCGCCTTGGGCGAGATCGAAGCCCTCGCCGCCCTCGCCACCCTGGCGCACGATCAGCCGGAGTGGACGTACCCCGAGATCCTTGACCCGGCCGACCTGCCGAGCGATTCATCGGCCGCTCCTTCGGGCGCGGACCGGTTATCTCTCTCAGTCCTCCGCGCGGTCGATCTGGGCCATCCCCTTCTGGCCGACGGCGAACGGGTGGGTAACGATGTCGCGGTCGGCCCGCCCGGAACCTTCCTGCTGGTCACCGGCTCGAACATGTCGGGCAAAAGCACGCTCCTCCGCTCGCTCGGTGTCAACATCGTCCTAGCTCAAGCGGGCGGGCCGGTCGCCGCACGGCATCTATCTCTTCCGCCCTTGCGGCTCGGCACCAGCATCCTGGTCGAAGATTCGCTCGCCTCCGGCGTCTCGTTCTTCTTGGCCGAACTCCAGCGCATCCGCTCGATCGTCGATCAGGCCGAGGCGGCACGGCGCGAGGGGCGGACGCTCCTCTTCCTGCTCGACGAGATCCTGCGCGGCACCAACAGCGCCGAACGGCAGATCGCGGTGCGCGAGATCCTGCTGCGTCTGCTCGCGGCCGGGGCGATCGGCGCGATCTCCACCCACGACCTCGCGCTCGCCGAAC
Organism: Thermoanaerobaculia bacterium; assembly: GCA_038248205.1. Classification (GTDB taxonomy): domain Bacteria; phylum Acidobacteriota; class Thermoanaerobaculia; order Multivoradales; family UBA5704; genus DASYKS01. The sequence continues at coordinate 5,360 of JBBRUC010000089.1, read as the reverse complement.
TGCCCGAGCTGGCCCAGGTGGCCCACGTCGTCCACTTCCGCGAGCGTTTCGAGGAGCGGGAGGGCACGACGGCGATGACCTTCGACTACCACCTGCGGGAAGGGGTGGCGCCGACCACCAACGCGCTCAAACTCCTCGCGATCGTCGGCCTTGGGCCGACGGCTGATAGGCTCGTTCCGTGAGCGCTACAGCGATTTCCGATCCGTCTTTTACGATCGCCCTCGCGCTCGCCGCGGGGATGACCGCTCAGGTGGTCGCCCGGCACCTGCGGGTGCCCGGGCTGGTCCTGTTGCTTGGCATGGGGGTGATGCTCGGCCCGGACGGCCTCGGGCTCGTGCGGCCCGATTCGCTCGGCGCCGCGCTCCATACGCTGGTCGGCTTCGCCGTCGCGGTGATCCTTTTCGAAGGCGGCTTGGGGCTCGACGCCAAGCAGCTGCGGCGCCAGGCGCGGAGCATCCGCCAGCTCGTCACCTGGGGCGCCCTGGTCACCGCCGTGGGCGCCGCCCTTTCCGCCCATTGGATCCTCGGCTGGCCGTGGCGGATCTCGGGCCTGTTCGGCACCCTGGTGATCGTCACCGGGCCGACGGTCATTACGCCGCTTCTGCGACGGATTCGGGTGACACCGCACGTCGGCACGGTGCTCGAAGCGGAGGGGGTGTTCGGCGACGCGATCGGCGCCCTGCTCGCGGTGGTCGCGTTGGACGTCGCGATCACGCCGCTTTCCGGCGCCTCGCTCGCCCACGGCGTGAATGAGCTGGTCGTCCGGCTCGGTACGGGCGCCGTGATCGGGCTGCTCGGCGGCCTGCTGCTCGTGGTTCTGCTGCGCGCGGTGCGGCTGATCCCCGAGGGGCTCGAAAACATCACGACGCTGTCGATCGTCCTGTTCATCTTCCAGGCCAGCAACGCGGTGCAGCCGGAGAGCGGCATCGCCGCCGCGATCGTCGCGGGTCTGGTGGTCGGCAATCTCCCGTCGCGCGTCGATCGCGATCTGCGGAACTTCAAGGAGCAGCTGACGGTCCTGCTGATCGGCATGCTCTTCGTGCTGCTCGCGGCCGACGTCCGGATGGCGGAGGTGCGCGACCTCGGCTGGGCGGGCCTCGCCACGGTGGCGGCGCTGATGTTCATCGTCCGGCCGCTCAATGCCCTGGTGGGCACCTGGGGCTCGGATCTGAGCTGGCAGGAGCGCACGTTCATCGCCTGGATCGCGCCGCGCGGCATCGTCGCCGCGGCGGTCGCTTCGCTGTTTTCCGAATCGCTCGAAGCGGCGGGAATCCCCGGCGGCCGCGAGCTGCGCGCGCTGGTCTTTTTAACCATCGCGGTGACCGTGGTGGTCCAAGGCCTGTCGGGCGGACCGATCGCCAGCCGGCTCGGCCTGCGCAGAAAGCCGAGCGGTTACGTGATCCTCGGCGCGAGCGGCCTCGGTCTGACGCTCGCGGGTCTGCTGCGCGACGCGGGAATGGAAGTCATCCTGGTCGATTCCAACCCGGACGCGGTCTATCGCGCCCAGGAGTTGGGGTTTCAGGTTCATCACGGCAGCGCGCTCGAAGAGCGGATGCTCGCCCAGGTGGCGATCGGCGACCGCCTCGGCGCTTTCGCGGTGACTACGAACGACGCGGTCAACCTGCTGTTTGCCCGCATCGCCCGGCGCGAGAACCGGGTGCCCCGCGTCTGGGTCGCCCTGCGCCTCCATCAACGAAACGTCCGGGAGGAGATGCTCGATCGCCTCGGCGTCCGCCTGCTCTTCGGAGCACCCCGGCGGCTGGAGCTCTGGTCGGGCTGGCTGGAGACGGGAGTCGCCGACATCGAGCGCTGGCTGCGGGTACAGGCCACCGAACCGACCCTCCCCTCCGCCGAGGATCAACCCCACCTGCTGCCCCTCGCCCTGCGCCGCGGCAAGAACCTACTCCCCTTCGACGAGACGCTCAAGGTGCAAGCCGGAGACGAAATCCACTTCGCCGTAGTCGCCGCCTATCGCGACGAGGTCCACGAAGCCCTCACCACCACCGGCTGGACCCCCGCGCCGGCCGCGCTGGTCGAAGCTGAGACGGCGTAGACCCCGATTCCAACCGATCGCGTTCTTCGGACTCAGGCTGATGGCCTGGGGGGCTACGCGAGCTTCGGGGACGGATGAACGAGCGTTTCGGCGCGCGAACACCTCGTAGGTGCTTCGAGACACCGACGCGCCGGGCCAGCGCACGGGTGAGCTGGAAGTTTTCACCGCTCCCCTGGCCCGGGGGAGCGGTCCGCAGCTCCAGCGGAAGATTCCTCTGGCGCACAGGAATGTTCCTGAGGTCCAGAGGAGTACTCCCGAGGTCCAGAGGAACATTCCGGAGATCGCCAGGAATGCTCCTCTGGTGCTGAGGAGTGGTCCGTTGGCAAGCAGGAAGATTCCGGCGGCAGAGAGGAAGATTCCTGGCGTTGTCCGGAATACTCCTGGCTAGTAGAGGACCATTCCTGAGAGCTGGAGGAATGCTCCGCGGGTTGACAGGAACCCTCCGCCAGCGCAGAGGAATACTCCCGAGACCCGGAGGATCGCTCCTCGGGAGGCGAGGAGCGTTGCGCGACGCCGGAGGAGGACTGGTCGCAGGCTGATCACCAGTCGCCGCGGGCGGAAGGCTGCCGTTTCGGCCCGGCGAACTACTTTCCCGGGTCGCGCGCGCCCCTTCTCACTTCGAACGACAGGCAATCGGGCCGGGCGTAGTGGCCGGTGACGTCGAGATTCATGCATTCTTCTTTGATGCGGTCCAGATCGAGGTCGGCGACGAGGATTTCTTCGCGGTCGAAGACCGGCTCGACGATGGCGAAGCCGTTCGGGCCATAGATCGCGCTGCCACCGCGGAGCACCCAGCCGTCCGGGCTCTGAATCTTCGCGGGGTGCGGCTCCAACTCGGGCGGTAGATCCTCGGCCCGCAGCAGAGAGCCCGCCGCGGCGACGAAGCAGCGCCCTTCGAAGGCGTAGGTGCGGCTGGCGACCTGGAGCATTTCGTGGACGTTGGGCCAGACCGCGACGTGGAGGTCTTCTCCCGACTCGTGCATCGCTTGGCGGGCGAGCGGCATCCAGTGCTCCCAGCAGATCAGGCCGCCGATACGTCCGGCGGGCGTCTCGACCGCGCGCAGGCCCGAGGCGTCGCCAGGCCCCCAGACCATCCGCTCGGTGTAGGTCGGCACCAGCTTGCGGTGATGATTCCGGAGAGTGCCGTCGGGTCCGTAGGTGAGCAGCGCGTTGTAGAGCGTGCCGCGGCCCGGCCCTTCTTCCACCCGTTCGGAGACGCCGACCACGAGAACGGCTTCGACCTCTTGGGCGATCTCCCCCAGTGCTCGGCCGCTCGGCCCGGCGACCACTACGCTCTCGGCGGCGTAGCGGGCGAAGACTTTCTTCACCGGATCGTGATCCCAGAGCGCCACATCGCGGCAGACGTCGAGCCAGGCGGGGTAACCGGGAAGCCAAGTTTCGGGGAAGACGATCACCTGCGCGCCGGAGGAGGCGGCGCGGCGCGCCAGGTCGGCGGTCTTTTCGAGTCCCTCGGCGAGGGTCGAGGCGGTTTCGGCTTGAACGACGGCGAGGCGGAGCGTCGGCATGGCGCCAAGTGTAGACGACCGGTTCGCGCTGAAACTCCCTCCTTGCCCGCTCCGTAGTAACCTTCACCCAACAACTTCGAGCCATGACCGCTCCGCTCCTCGACGCGCGCGACCTTGTGAAGTCCTATGACGGCCGACCGGCCGTCTCCGGGATTTCCCTGGCGCTGGCGCCGGGAGAGATCTTCGGCCTGCTCGGCCCGAATGGCGCGGGCAAGACGACCACGGTCTCTATGTTGTGCGGCCTGCTGCCGCCGGATTCGGGCACGGTCCTGGTGGGGGGCCGGCCGATCGGGGGCGACGCCGATCCGGCCAAAAGGCAGATCGGCCTGGTACCGCAGGAGATCGCGCTCTACGACGAGCTCTCCGCGCTGGCGAATCTCCGCTTCTTCGGCGCGCTCTATGGTCTGAGCGGATCGGCGCTCGACTCTGCCATCGACTCGGCTTTAGAACTGGTGGGCCTGACGGATCGGGCGCGCGATCTGGTCAAGACCATGAGCGGCGGCATGAAGCGGCGGTTGAACCTCGCGGGCGCGCTGCTCCACGACCCGGCCGTTCTACTGCTCGACGAGCCGACCGTGGGGGTCGATCCGCAGAGCCGCAACGCGATCTTCGACAACCTCGAAGAGCTGCGCCGCCGGGGCAAGGCGCTCCTCTACACCACGCACTACATGGAAGAGGCCGAGCGCTTGTGCGACCGGATCGCGATCGTCGATTCCGGCCAGGTGATCGCCGAAGGCACCCTGCGCGAGCTGCTCAAGCTGCTGCCGGCGAGCAACCGGCTGCGGATCGAGGTCGAAGGGGCGACCGATCTGCCGCTCGGCGAGCTGCAGGGTTTGCCCGGCGTGGCCGAAAGCGCCGATGCGCTCTTCGCGGACGGCCGGCTCACCGTATCGCTCGCCAATCTGTCCCTCGGCACCGCTTCCGTGCTCGGTTGGCTCACGGCGCATGGCGCCGCGCCGGGCCATTTGGCGAGCGAGCGCGGCAACCTCGAAGCCGTCTTTCTGCACCTGACCGGGCGGAGGCTCCGCGACGCATGAAGAACGCCAACCTCTCGGCCCTCTTTGCCCTGATCAGTAAGGATCTCCAGCTGTTCGTCCACGACCGGCGCGCCATGATCCTCACGTTCGTGGTGCCGATCGCGATCGCCTCGTTCTTCGGCTATCTGTTCGGCGGCAACGGCGGCGACAAGGAGCGGGAGACCGGCAAGATCGAGGTCCGTGCGGTCGATCAGGACAATACCGACCTGTCGCGCGCGGTGATCGCCGGCTTGGGGAGCGATCCGGCGCTGATGGTTCGCCCGGCGACGCTCGACGAGGGGCGCGATGCAGTACGTAAAGGCAAAGCCGCGGTTGCGGTGATCCTGCCGAAAGGCTTCGGTGATGCCGCCGCGCGCAGCATGTTCAATTCGACGGCCAAAAAGCCGATCGTCGGCCTGCTGCACGATCCATCGCACGTGGGAGAACTCGCGATGGTGCGCGGGATGCTCACCCAACATGCGATGGAGGCGGTAAGCGCCGAGGCGTTCAACGGCCCGACGGGAGAGCGCATGCTCGGCGAGCAGTTGCGCGACCTGGAAAAGCCGAACCCGGGAATGCCCGCCGGAGAGCAGGAGTCGCTACGCAAGCTGCTTTCCGGAGCGCTCGACATGAACCGCCGCTCGCGCGAGCCGGCGGCCGACGGCGCGGCCGGCACCGGGCAGCGCGGTTTGGGGATGCCCTTCGAAATCTCCGCCCAAGAGGTGACGGCGCGCGAAGGGGTGCAGTACAACGGCTACGCCCACT
>JBBRUC010000088.1:0-23201 GCA_038248205.1 Thermoanaerobaculia bacterium | reverse complement strand
GCGGTCGATGCCGGCGCGCAACCCGGAGACCGGCGGGGGGAGAGGGCTCCGCAGGCGCGGACTTTGACGAGGCCTTGGATCCGAATCCTGGCGATCTTTGGCGACTTAACCGACTGCGCCCAAGGCCTTATCCTCAACAACTGGGCCTGGGCGACGCTTCTCGGTCTCGAGAGCAGCGGGGGCGTCGAAGCGGGCCGGAGGCCCGCGCACCCAGGAAAAGCGGGGGCACTCTGCGATAATCGCGGCATGCCTTCCCTCCGACTCCTCGCGATCTCCGGCAGCCTGCGCGCCCAGTCCTCGAACGGCTCTCTACTGCTCGCGGCAGAGGCCTTGGCGCCTGAGGGGGTTGAGGTCCAGATCTACGGCGCGCTCGGTGAGCTGCCTCTCTTCAATCCCGACCTGGACGAAGATCCGGGGCCGCCCGCGGTGGTCGATCTCCGCGAGCGGATCCGCGCCGCGGACGGCGTGATCGTCTCGTCGCCCGAGTACGCCCACGGCGTGCCGGGAGGACTGAAGAACGCGCTCGATTGGCTGGTCGGAAGCGGCGAGCTGGTGGAGAAGCCGGTGGCGTTGTGGAACGCCTCCCCCGCCTCGACGTTCGCCCACGCGGCGCTGCTTGAGATTCTCGGCGTGATGAGCGCCCGGCTGGTGCCCGAGGCGTCGATCGCGATCCCGCTCCGGCGCGGTATGAGCGCCGAGGAGATCGCGGCCGATGCGGAATTTGCGGAGACGATCCGGGCGGCGCTGGCGGGGTTCAGCTCGGTAGCGGGACGATCCGTTCCTTGACCGTTCCCGCGCCGAGCAGGCTCTCGATCGACGCCACCAGCCCGCCTTGTAGGTCGACCGAGAAGGCGTCGCGGGTGCTGATGCGGTGGGTCGTCCGGCCGTCGTGGACCTCGAACGTCACCGGCACCGCGCCCGGGTTTTCGATCAGGAGGTCGCGCAGGCGGAGCATCTTCTTGGCGGGAAAGTTCGCCGGCACGACGAGGTCGACTCCGGCGACGATCTTGCCGCTGCCTAGAGAAAGCGGCGTGATGTCTTGGGCGGAGAGTTCGACATCGCTCCCCCGCTCGCGCACTTCGCCCTTGATCAGCACCACGGCCTCTTCGGTGATCAGGTGGTTGAACTGCTGCATTTGGTTCGCGAACAGGGTGACCGGGATGCCACCGTGCAGATCTTCAAGCACGAAGCGGCCCATGAAGCGGCCGGCGTTCGGCCCCATCTTGATCTTCGTCTTGCGGATCTGCGTCACCAGGCCGCCGATCGTCACCTCGCCCTCGAACCCCTCTTTGACGTCGTCCGTCGTGTGGGTGGCGAAGCGCGCAAGATCCCCCTCGTAGGCGGAGAGCGGATTGCCGGAAAGGTAGAGGCCGAGAGTCTCTTTTTCGGCGGTCAGCACGTCGCGTTCCGACCATTCGGGCACCGAGGCGTCGATCCGCGGCTCGTCGCCGCTCGATTGGCCGGCCCCGCCGAACAGGCTCGACTGACCGGCTTCGCGCTCCTCGCGCTTCCGCTGGCCATAGTCGAGCACCCGGTCGAGCGCCACGAGCTGCGCCGCGCGATGGACGCCCACGTGGTCGAAGGCGCCCGCTTTGATCAGGCACTCGAACACTTTGCGGTTCGCCACCCGGCCGTCCAGCTCGGCGGCGAGGTGCGCCAGGCTCCTGAACTTGCCCAGCCGGCGGCGCGCGACGAGCAGCTCTTCAACCGCGTTTTCGCCGACGCCTTTGACGCCGCCGAGCCCGAAACGGATCGTCTCGCCCGCGACCGTGAAGTAATAGTCGCTCTCGTTGATGTCGGGCGGCAGCACGGCGATGCTCATGTTCTTGCACTCGCCCAAGTATTTGGCGATCGAATCCGAAGACGAAAGTTCGGAGTTGAGCATCGCGGCCATGAACGCCACAGGATAATGGGCTTTGAGGTAGGCGGTGCGGTAGGCGAGCATCGCGTAGGCGACGCTGTGGCTCTTGTTGAAGCCGTAGCCGGCGAACGGCTCAATGTAGTCCCACAGCTCGGTCGCCTTCTGCCGCGCGACACCGCGCCGTTCGGCTCCGGCCGCGAACTTCTCCTTCTGCTCGGCCATCATCACTTCGTTCTTTTTGCCCATGGCTTTGCGGAGCACGTCCGCTTCCGCCATCGAGAACCCGGCGACTTTGACCGCGATCAACATCACCTGCTCTTGGTAGACGATGACGCCGTAGGTCTCTTCGAGGATCTCGCGCGTCTCTTCGAGCGTGTAGACGACCTTCTTCTGGCCGAGCTTCCTCTTGATGTATTCCTCGACCATGCCGACCGACAGCGCGCCGGGTCGATAGAGCGCGTTGAACGCCGCGAGGTCCTCGAACTTGCTCGGCCGCGCACGGCGCAGCAGGTCGGTCATGCCGCGCGATTCAAACTGGAAGATGCCGCTGGTGCGCCCGTCGCAGAACACCCGGAACGTTTCGGGGTCGTCGAGCGGCACCTCGCTCCAATCGAGGTCGATCCCTTGGTGCTTGAGGATCTTTTCCGCGTCGTCGATCACCGTGAGCGTACGGAGCCCCAGGAAGTCCATCTTGAGCAGACCGAGCTTCTCGATCACGTTCATGTCCCACTGGGTCATGATCTGCTCTTCGTCGCCCTTGACCACCCGGTAGAGCGGCACCAGCTCGTCGAGCGGCCGCGGGGTGATGACGACGCCCGCGGCATGGACCGAGGCGTGGCGGGTCAGCCCTTCGAGCCGCGAGCCGACCTCGATGACCTGGCGGACCTCCGGATCGCGCGCCGCTTCGGACTTGAGCGGCTCTTCCTTCGCCACCTCGCCGAGCGACTTGGTCATGTCGGGGATGAGCTTGGCGATCCGGTCGACCTTGGCGTACGGCAGGCCCATCACCCGGCCGACGTCGCGGATCACCGCCTTGGCGGCGAGCGTTCCGAACGTGATGATCTGCGCCACGTGATCGCGGCCGTACTTGTTGGTGACGTACGACAGGACCTCGCCGCGTCGCCGCATGCAGAAGTCGATGTCGATGTCGGGCATGCTGATCCGCTCGGGGTTCAAGAAGCGCTCGAACAGCAGGTCGTACTGGAGCGGATCGATGTCCGTGATGCGCAGCGCATAGGAGACGACCGACCCGGCCGCCGATCCTCGCCCCGGACCCACCGGCACGCCCGTCTCTTTCGCTTGGCGGACGAAATCCCAGACCACCAGGAAGTAGCCGGGGAATCCCATCGTCTTGATCACGCCGATCTCGAAGTCGAGCCGCTCGCGGTAGACCGACTCAGGGGTCTTGACCAGGCCGGCGGCGCGTGGCTTCCTCAGCTCTTGCAGACGGCGTTCAAGGCCCTCTCTCGCGACCTGCTCGAAATAGCCGTCGAGCGTCTCGCCCGGTGCCACCGGAAACTCCGGCAAATGGAACTCCCGTTCGGGCAGGACGAGGTTGCACTGCTCGGCGATGCGTAAGGTGTTCTCGATCGCGTCGTGGTCGTCGGGGAAGAGCGTGTGCATCTCGTCGGCCGACTTCATGTAGAAGTTGTCCGACGCGTAGCGCATGCGGTCCGGATCCTGGAAGGTCTTCTGGGTGCCGATGCAGAGCAGGATGTCGTGGGCGAACGCGTCGTCCTTCTTCAAGTAGTGGCAGTCGTTGGTGATCACCAGCGGCACGCCGTTCCGCTTCGCGATCCGCCGGACGGCGTCGGCCGCCAGGCGCTGCTCCTCGATCCCGTGGTCCTGCATCTCCAGGTAGTAGTTGCCTTCCCCGAAGATCTCCAGATGTTCCTTGACGGCGGCCTCCGCCTCTTTCTCGTGACGGCCGACGACCTTCTCGTTAATCTCCCCCTTCAAACAGGCGGAAAGGCAGATCAGCCCCTCGGAGTGTTTCCGCAGCAGCTCCTTGTCGATCCGCGGCTTGTAGTAGAACCCTTCGAGGAAGGACGCGGAGGTGAGCTTGATCAGGTTCTTGTAGCCGGTCTCGTTCTTGGCCAGAAGCACCAGGTGGTTCGAAGAGCCGCGCCCCGGCGTCCGGTCGAGCCGACTCCCCTGGGCGACGTAGGCCTCCATCCCCAGGATCGGCTTGATCCCCGCCTTCTTCGCCTTGTCGTAGAAGTCGATCGCCCCGAACATGTTGCCATGGTCGGTAAGCGCCACGGCAGGCTGCCCAGCCGCCACGGCAGCGGCCATCACGTCGTCGATCCGGTTCGCCCCGTCGAGCAGGCTGAACTGGCTATGGAGATGAAGATGTACGAAGTCGGACATGGATCTCGCGAGTAGGGCCTGACGGTTCAAAACGACGACGGCTGGGGCCGGCTGGAATGGTACCAGATGGGGGGCGGGGGGCGCGGGAGAGACCTGAAGGACGTCCCCACGGCTCGGCGAAGAGTCCCTCCCCCCGGGGAGGGGGTGGATTGGAGCCGGGGGGAGGATAGGAGGGGGGCGCGGTGAGCGTCCGGGAGTCCAGGGAGCCCGTGAGCGCCGAGGGCGGCCACGGGGGTGTCCGGCCTTCAGGACAACGGGGGGCCGCCCCTACAGGAGCGTGTGAGGCCGCGCGACCCCGCGAGCGGTTGAAACCGCTCGCTAGGATACGACGTCCCTCCCGGGACGTTGACCGCCTCACCGCCTCGACCGTGGCCAGATCCTTGCGGTCGCGCACCGCTCAGCGGCTCGTCCCGTAGGGACGATGTAACGTAGCGAGCGGTTTCAACCGCTCGCGGGAACCGCCGCAGCCCCATCCGACCCCGCGCCCAGCGCCATCTGCCGCGCCTCCTCCAGAAACTGATCCACCCGGGCCTGCAGCTCCTCTCGATCCACTCCCCGCTTTCGCAGCCACGCCTCCAGCGGCTCAAACGCCGGATCGGCCAGCAGCTCGGCGATCCGGGGGACGACAGGCTCGGTGCCCTCCGCGTGGGCGCGGCGAAAAACGATCGCGTAGCTCTGCCTCATCGTCTGAAGATGCTGCCCCAGCCCGGTAGGGAGGCTGTAGACGAGCGCGGCGAATTGATGGCGAGCCACCTCGGCCCGGTCGGCCGGATTTCCGCTTCGATTCAAATAGGTCGCCAGGTTGTTGTGCGAGGCCGCGCGTTCGCCAGGATCGAGGAGCTGTTCGCGGAAGGCTAGGGCGCGGCGCTCGGTCTCGATCGCCGATTGAAGATCGCCCTGTTCACCAAACAGATTGGCGAGCGAGCTGAGCGTCGCAGCGTACCGGGCGGGGTCGTTCCGGAAGATCACCAGGCAGCCCTCCAGCTCCGACCTCGCCTCGGTGAAACGGCGGAGGCGGCCCAGCACCCCCGCGCGGTTCATCCTGGTCGAGCCGATGTCCACCTCCGAGCGCTTCAGCGCACGCTGGACCTCCAGGCTGGCGTCGATGCGGTGAAGCGCCCGCTTCCTGTCCTCCTGCGCGAAGTGCGCTTGCGCCGCAATGTCGAGAGCGCTGATCAGCGCCCGGGCGAGGTCTTCTGGGTCGGGCGCCTCGGGAATCGGCTGTCCGGCTTGGTTCCGGCGCCACCACCCCTCCAGCCGCTCCACCCGGCACTCGATCTCGAGTAGGGCCTCGGCCGGGTTGCTTTCGTTCACGTCGATTCGCAGAGCCTCCAGCTCGCTCCCCAAGATGTGGATCTCTGAACTTCCCGCTTTCCGATGCGCCTCCGCGCTTTCGATTTGACGTCGGCGTGCAGAGTCGAGGTCGCCTACGTAACGCAAAGCGTTCGCCCAGTTCCCCGAGGTCACCGCGAGATCGGCCCAGGCTTGCTTCGCGCCGTCGCCCACTTCCTCGGTGGCTGAACGTGCCTGTGCCGCGGCCTGCTCGTAGAACGGCACGCTAGCGTCTGGCTGCACTTCCAACAATGCATCCGCGAGGACGGAAAGGCACCTCCACCGCGGCTCGCCCTCCGGCGCGGCTTCCGCGGCGGCTTGTAGATGGGGGACCAAACTCCCCTGGAGAACGGGATCCTTGGAGCCGGTGACGACTCCGCTCGCAAAACTCCCCAACCGTTCCCAGGCCCGCGCCTGGACGCAGTAGACGAGCGCGCGGCGGCCGGCTTCGAGCGCGGTGGTCATGTTCTGATGCTGGAGGGCCTTGAAGACTGCCTCCAGCCGCTCGGCGTAGGCAAGGCGGATGGTGTTCTCGTCGAGTCCCGCCCGGTCGCCCTCGTGATCCGACTTTTCCATCCAACCGCGGATGCGCTCGCGGACCAGCTCGTGGCAGGTGAGGTCGGGGTTCTCGTCGTCCGCGGCTCGGCGCTCCTCGGTGACCAGGCCAACGGCGACGAGATGGGCGAGGAACGGCTGAAGATTCGAGCCGGACCACGTAGCCTGAACCAGCCCAAGCGCCACCGGCTCGTTCGCCACGGCGATCATCCAGAGCAGCCGCCGGGCATCCGGGCTCGCGCCGCGGATCAGCTCGTCGAGCGAGACGGCGAGCGCATCTTCGAGGTACGCCAGCTCTTTGGCGTCCCCTGGCTTCGCCGAGAAAAGCTCCGGCAGGCTCGACGCGTCGTGCGTCGTCTCGATCGCGGCGAGCGCCGCAAGAAGCTGCGGTCGTAGCACCGGGCAACCCGCGGCTAGGCGGGCGAGCCGGTCCATGAGAAGCGGAAAGAACCTGCTTACGCTCAGGAGCCGCAGCGCGAGGCGGCGCTCCTGCTCGTCCGGCCCGTCGACCATCCGGCTCAGGGCCTCGTGCTCGCGCAGGTAGAGAGCGGCTTCGCCCGGCGGGAGCGGACCGAGCGGCACGTGGTGACACCCCGAGGCGGCGGCGCCCGCGAGCGCGGCGAGACGCTTGCGGCAGGTGAGGAGCACGCGGGAGGGATGGCCCCCCAGCCCGGTTGCGAGCAGCGCGAGACACCGGTCCCACGCCGGGTCCTGGCAGGCCCAGAGCGGCTCGGACGCAGGGCCGGGCTCTGGCGAGGGCTTCAGGTTCGACTCGAAGTTGTCGAGCACGAGAAGGATCGCCTCGTCGCGTAGCGCCTGGAGGAGGTTTCTCGTCAAACGCTCGGTCCGCTCGGCTCCGGTGAACGCCGCGTCGGCGTCGCGGTAGATCGCGTCGGCCGGATGCTGCTGGACGTGCTGGTGGTAGCGGCCCAGCTCGGCGTAAAGCTTCATGTGAATGTCGCGTAGGGTAGTGTCGAAGGCGAGCGCGTTCGGCTTCGCCTGATAGAGCAGAACCCACTCGAAGCGCTGCTCCCAGAGGTCGATCACCTCGGCCGCGAGCGCCGTCTTGCCCATACCTCCAAGGCCGGTCACCAGGGCGAAGGGCTTCACGTTCAGGCTCTCCGAGGTACCAATGAACGAGGCACCGAGGCCCGCGAGCTCCCAAGTCCGGCCGACGAAACTCGCGTGCTCGGCGACGGTCAGCTCCGAGATCTGATGGAGCCGTCGGTTGCGAGTGTCGAGCGCGGGGCTCCGGCCGGTTTGCCACGAGAGCCCAGGGTCCTCCGCGCCGTAGAGGACCGGCGTCGCCATATCCGCGGCGGCGAAGCGAGTCTCTGCCTCCGGCGAGCGCAGCAATTCGTTCCGCGCGATGGTCAAAGCCTCCGAAAGCTTCTTCGGCCTCTGATGCGCGAAGAGCGCGCGGTACATCTCGATGGCGAGCGAGCGGGCATAGTCGTCCCCGACCGCATAGCGCATCGCAACGACCGAGGGAACGCCCCCTTGCAGCAGCGCGTGCGCGGTGCCGGTGTATCCGGGCTGCTCCGGGACCTCAATCTTTTTCTCTCCCTGAGCTTCTTCGAGCGCCACGACTCTCACGGCCGGTTCCGCGCCCCGCGCGGCAACGAGGAAATCCTTCCAGCTTTCGACCGAAAGGATGTCTCCCGAATGGCAGGCGCTCAAGAACACCAGCCGCGGAATGTAGCCCCCGGCCTCCGTGAATAAAGAGAGCAATTCTTCGCCCGAGAGGCGATCCGCAGAGCCGTCCGGCTTCGCCAGCTCCAGAAGATTCAAATGGCCGTGGCCGCTCCAATGCACCACATGATACCCGCCGCGCCCTTGGATCTGCTCGTGGAGCCGTTCGCGCGTCACCCCATGGGTGAGGAAGTCGACCTCGATCTTCCGCTTGGGGTAGACCTCCGCCTCGAACAAGCGCTTGAGTTCCCGCCGTTCCCGCCGCGCCGCAAGCGGCGGCGATCCCTGCGCCTCCGCGAACACGCAGAGGACGCGCAGGCAACCGTCCTCCGAAGGCCCGAGCGGCTCGGAAACCGGCCGCACGGCATCGTGGACCACGCGGACGAGCACGTTGCGCTCAGCGAGCGTCTCCTTCCCCACCTCCGGGCGCGCGATCTCCCACGGTACTCGCGCGAGTTGCGCGGCGAGCGGATTTTCCTCCTCCCCGGCCCCGGGGAGCTGGATGCAGAGCGTCCGCTGCGATCTCGACTCCCAAAGCTTGAGAAACAGGTCCGCGCCCAGGATCTTCTCGGCGATCAGCACGCCTGTCTCGGCGACGCTCTCCGCCTCGCGTCCCGGCTTGTAGAGGTGCAGGTAAGTTCGAAGGTCGAACAGCGCCCGGCGCTCGGAAACCGTGAGCGAATGGAAATCGACCTCTCGATACCCGAGCTGCACGCCCGCCCCGTCGAGCAGCGTCAGCTCGGCGATGCCACGATCGGAATCTGCGGAGACGACCAACCGAAAAGAAGAGCCCGGCATTTGAACCTCCAACGAGATGCACGGATTCTATCAGGCGTCCGCGCCAACGGCCCGCGCCCGAGCCACGAGGCGGACAACGTCCCGGCAGGGACGTCGTATCGTAGCGAGCGGTTTCAACCGCTCGCGGGGCTCACGCGGACGGCGGTACCCGGGCTCGACAAAAGCGCCGGCGAGACGCTGGCGGTCCCGGGATTCACTTCGCCGAGCGACGGATTAGCGAAGAGGGTGACGCCAGCGAAGACCAGGGAACTTGGCGAAGTCGCTGTCGGTGGAAATCCATTCGCAGCCGGATTCGATGGCCAGGGCCGCTAGATGCGCGTCGGTCACCAGGTTTCCTCGAGCGTTCACCACGCGGCAGAGGTCGGAAAAGATGGTCCAATGGCGCGGCCCGGCTGATACGGGAACGCAATTCGGGCGGGAACGGATCGCATCGCCGAAGGCCAGCGCTACTTCGAGCGGGGTTGGCTGGGTGAAGATCCTCGGATTGGTCACGACTCGGACGAAGCCGCTGAGGACGACATCCGCCATTCCGAAAGGCTCGTCGCCGTTCAGGGCTTCTTGGAGCCAGTTCTGGTATTGCGAGAAATCGGGACCGTCTTTTCGGTGGGCGTAGACCAGAACGTTGACGTCAAATAGGAGCATCGTCCTGGTCCATCAGGTCAAGCAGAGCCGCGGTGTGGTCGAGATTCACTCCGGGTCGCAACCAGCCGGAGCCCCAGGTGGGCGGTTCTTCGATCAGCTTCGCCGGACGCGTTCCCCGCTCTTTAAGGAGGAGGCGCAACGCTTCTTCGACCAGCCCCTGAAGGGTGGCGCCGCGAGCGATGGCAAAGCGCTCGGCCTCGGTGAGCAGATCGCCCTCAAGATGAATCTCGGTCCTCATGCTGAAAAGATACTCCCGAGGCCGGGGCCTGTCCAGAGGTCTCGTTCGATTGTCCGCGGAGTCAGCGGAGGGTTCCTTCAGGCCGACGGAATGGCTCAAACCCCCCTGGCCCCCATTCCGCAGTAAACTCGCGTCCTCAAAAGAAGAGTGTGCCTTCAGGCGGTCGGCGCGCACGGTCCGCGCGGTCCGGTCGATTTCGATTCTTGCGGACCAGGAAAGGGGAAGAACTATGGTCAGGAAGCGTTTGGGGATCTTCGCGGCTTTCGTCGGTGCCGCTTTGCTCGTTTCGGCGGCGGCCCACGCCGAGCTGTCTCGCGCCGACCGGAAGGCGGCGCGCCAGATGTTCAAGGGGACGCTCTACATGCGCTTCGACGCGCCGTGTACGAAGGGGCGCCATCCGTATGGGGTCTACCTGAGCCCGGTGGTCGATGTTTCGCCTCAGGGGGTCAATACCGAGACCGACAGCGGCGCCTCGTTCGGCTGGTACCACGCGAGCACCACCGTTTGGGCGGTCCGGGTGAATGATCCGGTCGAGTTCGACGACATCTCGTGGGAGGACGACAACTCGGTCGAGATCGAGCTGGTCGGCGTCGGCTCCGCCGACGGTCGCGACACCGTGCTGCGCTTCGTCAACATCCAGAGCCTCGCCGATTTCCAGGCGGCCTGGAAGCTCTCGTTCTCCACCCAGCCGCTCCAAGACGATCATCCCGACTGGCCGGCGGACATGCGCAAAGCGGTCGGCGAGCGGCGCCTGGTGCCGGGGATGAACAAGCGCCAAGCCTTCTACGTCGTTGGTCTGCCCGAGCAGGTCGAAAAGGGTAAAGACGGCGACGTTGAGATCGAAACGTGGACGCTGCGCAAGCGGGGCGCCGAGATCGGCTTCTTCACCTACGATCCGGGCGACTTCGGTCCCGCCGAGAAGATTCGCTTCGAAGGCGGCAAGCTGGTCACCAGCAGCCAGCACAACCCGAACAAGATCGATCTCGACGACTGAGTGTTCGTCAGCTAGGCAGCCGCGATGACCGTATCGGCGTCGCGGATTCGAATCTCGCCGCTCAGGAGCTTGGGAAGCAGAGAGTTCCGCAGCCCGACGAGAAGGCGAGATTCGGATTCCGCGATGTCTCGACGCCGCAAGAAGGCATCAACCGCCGCTGAGCCCTTCGATGGTGCCAGCCTTTCGGACGCGTCGTACAGCCCCATCGCGATCCGGCGATTCGAATCGATCTTATCCTCCAGCGAGCTAAGGGAAAGAACGATCGATCGCTGCTCGGCGAGAAGAGGCAACGGGATCGGGAAGCTCTCCAAGGCCTGCAAGTGGATTCGAGCCTTTTGGCCCGTCGGCCGGTCGATGATCGAAAGTAGCGCCTCGCGGTTCGCGACCAGGACATAAGCCAAGTAAAGAGGGTCGACCGAGCTGAGGGGCCTGAGCGCGCGAAGATCCGGATGGACGGCCATCTCGCGGGTCGTAACTGCTACCGGGATCGGGGCGCGAAGCGCCTTACCCTCGACGGCGACCAAAACCGTGCCCGCCGGAACTACGGAACCGACCCAAGCCTGCCGGCGAGAGACGTGCTCTCGGGTATCTCCCAGCCGCAAGGAATGTAGGTCCGCCGGTGTCGCCCAGGCGATACCTCCGTCGAATCCAGTGTTCATCACTCGCGGCCAGTTCCCCGTCAAGAGCCGTGCGCAATCCGACAGCCGAGCCACCCGCCGGGGCGTACCGGAACTCCGCGCCCAGAGTAAGACTCTCTCGGCGAGGATCAGCGCGCGAAAGTCTTCCTCAATGCGATGTCCGTCGAGAAGGTCGACGCTGAAAGGAAGGTAAGAGTCCTCGAAGGCGCGGCCGAGGCGCTGAAGGTCTACGAGCGGAATCGGCTCCTCTACCTCCAGGAGCAAATCCAGGTCAGAGGTGTCGCGAGCGGTCCAGCGGGCCCGTGAACCGAATACCCACACCTCGGCAAAAGGCACTTCGGCGCGCAAGATCGCGCGAACGATCGCGAGGTGGTCAGGCCGTAGGTCGACCATGCTGCTCTTCCAACGATTCGAGGAGTCGGCGAGCGTCCGGCGCAAACTGCGCTGCGAAGGCGTAGGTCTCTTCGGCGACTCTTTCATTGTAGGTATGGGACGTCCTGTTTCGAGCGTCGCTGTAATCGAACCAGGCTTCGGCATCGCCGATCAATCCGGACCGGGCGGCCTCACGAAAGAGATCGCGCCGAGAAAGCGACTCCACCTCGAAATCGCCGATCCAAGCGAGGTGACGCTTGATCATCTTCCAGGCCAACTCGAAGGTATATTCGAATCGCTGAATCGTCGCGTCGCGAACGACATCGTCCTTGGGCAGCGCGAGCACCTGGTCGAGGGACGAGAGCGCTTTGCGAAAGGGCGTCAAGACCAGAGACTTCGTCAAGGGGAAAGTTCCTCCAAGCTCCTGCGCACCTCATCTTCTAGGCGGCGAGCCTCGGAAAACGCTTGCGCCAACTCGGCTGTCAGGCGCACCGTTTGAGCATCCAACGAATCCTCGGCCTCCCCGGATTCGCGGCCGACATAGGTCCAAGGAGTGAGCACATGGTCGAACCGACGAATTTCTTCGAGCCTCACTCCCCGACAAAAGCCAGCGACGTCTCGGTACGAGCCCGCTCCTTCTTCTCCCCTCCACGCATGGTACGACTCTGCGACTTTGGCCACTTCGTCGTCGGACAGCTCGCGATGAACGCGGTCTTTCATAGAGCCCAGCGATCGCGCGTCGATCAATAGCAATTCTCCACGCCGATCGCGAAGGCGGCCCTCCCTCTTGGATCGATCGAAGATCCATAGACAAACGGGGATCTGGGTGGAGACAAGAAGCTGCCCGGGCAGCGCCACCACACAATCGACGAGATCCGCCTCGACCAGGTTCCTACGGCTCTCCCCCTCGCTTGGCCGATCGGAAGCCATCGTGCCGTTGGCGAGCACGAAGCCCGCCTGGCCGGTCGGAGCGAGATGCTGGAGGGCGTGGTCGATCCAAGCGAAAGCGGCACGGGCGGTAGCCCCCTCGCTGAACGGCGGGGCGGCCACAACGTAATCAGCCTCTAGGTTAGGAAACCGATCGTCGGCTAAGCCATCGCCTATCTCAAGGCTCGCCTCGAAATTGCGGATCGCCAGGTTCATTCTCGCCAAGGCCGAGTTGGCCGGGTTCGCTTCTTGACCCCAAAGCGAGAGGTCGGCCAGATTCTTGGGAAAACGTTCTTCCAGGAATCGCAGGATCTCAACCAACATCCCGCCCGAGCCACAGCAAGGGTCGAAGATTTTCCCGCCTCGCGGAGCCAACGTCGCGACCACGAGCCGAGAAAGAGCGGATGGAATCCAAGGCTCGCCGTCGCGGCCCTCCTCGGTTCTGGCGAAGGATTCCAGGAAAAAATCGTAGATTCGGCGCAGCTCGACGCTCGAATCGCAGGTCCGGGCGATATGCCGCAGGAAAGACAGCGCCAGGCCGATCGGCTCTCCGTTGTCCTCGCAGCGGCTGCTCTCGATCGAGGAGAGGTGGCTTTCCCGAGAGGGGGAGGTGGCTGACGGATCGGTCTGGGATAAGGGGTGGTCCACGGTTTTTCTCGGATCAGTTCCAGGGGATCGTAATGGAATCTAGGTGGAATTGTATGGGAATCGGTGGAGCTGTCCTGGTTGGCGCCGGGTGCCGGGGCGGGATAGATTCCCCGGCATCTCGCGGCGAAGCGTGCCGCCCTCTCCTCGCGGAGCCTTCCTCATGACCGTTTCGCTCTCGAATCCGTTGGTTTCAGGCCTGATCGGTGCGATCGTAGGGCTCGTGGTAGGGTGGCTGTGGCGCAATGTCCGGGTTCGCGAGCTGGACCGCGAGCTTTCCGCCTGCCGCCCACGAGCGGCCCGTCTGAATCAGGTCGAGGAGATCCTCGCCGAGCGCAACGGTCAGCTCGCGGCGCTTCAGACCGAGCTGGGCGACCTGCTGCGAGAGAGGGGGTCGCAAGCCCCTCCCGTAGGTCCGCCGGAAGCGCCCACGCAAGCTTCGCTCCCCCTGGTCGGGGAGTCACCCAAACGACGGAAGTCCGGCCCTCGGGCCGCCTCTTGACCTTCCAAACAGCTGTTGATTTCGGCCCGAGAGTCTCCTCTCGGCGCCGTGGGAGAACCGCCTATGAACAGATCGAATCGAAACTCCCTCAGGGCTTCGGCCCTCTTCCTTGCCGCCCTTCTGGGGCTCGGCAGCGCCGCTTCAGCCAAAGAGCTGGGACCGTTCAACGTCAAACTTCGCTATGCGCCGCAAGAGAGCGTCGGCACCAACTCGCCAACTCTCCAGGCGGGAATCTCCGATCGCCCGGTACAGATCGAAATCTCCGAAGGGCGCACCGTCGCCGACTTGGCCGTGATCGGCGAAAGCTCGGACGACGACGACCGCGTCTGGCCGGTGCGCGCGACCAACGATACGATCGTTTGGGCTAAAGACGTCCTGGCCAAGAACGCGGGCGACTGGGGCATTCGGGTCCAAGACGGCGCGCCGCTCACCCTCGCGGGCAAGCTGACCCGCTTTCGGGTGATCGAGAGCAACAAGGCGCTCGGCTCGACCTATAACGCGGAGGTGTAGTTCACTTTCGAGCTGCGCGATGCGCGCGGCAACCTGCTCTGGCAGGGCGCCGGGGCGGGCGATGCGACCCGCTACGGCCGGGACCGGAGCGAGGACAACGTGAACGAAGTGTTCTCCGACGCGACGCAAGAGGCGTACGCCACGGTGCTTGCCGCGACCAAGCTGCAAGAGGCGTGGCTGGGCAAGAGCGATCCGATCGCCGGCGCTTCGACGACCGCCCCCGCGCACAACGCCGCCGACGTGATCACGCCCGAGGCGATGCTCGACGAGTTGGTGACGCTCCAGAAGAAGGGGTTCGACGCCGATCTGCTGGTCGGTTCCGTCAACCAGAAGGGGCTCTCTCGGTCGCTCTCCTCTGACGACCTACTCGCCTGGAAGAAGGCCGGAATCCCCGACCCGGTGATCCAGGCGGCCTTGGCCAAGGGTAAGTAGGAAAGGAAAACAGCCGCCCGCGCGCGATCAGGTCGCGCGGGAATCGGCTTCGCCCGAGACGATCGGCAGCAGTGCCGGTCGGCCTTGGGCGAGGCCGAGCCGTTCGGCTCCGGCGTAGACGTTGAAACGATCGCCGCGTAGAAAGCCGACGAGCGTAACGCCGAACCGGGTCGCCAGCTCGACCGCCAGGCTACTGGGTGCCGAGACCGCGCAGACGATGGGGACGCCCGCGGCGAGCGACTTTTGCAGGATCTCGTAGCTCGACCGCCCGGAGACCAGAACGATCCGTTCGCTCCACGGCAGCTCGCCCGCGTGAAGCGAAGCCCCCACCAGTTTGTCGAGCGCGTTGTGGCGCCCGACGTCCTCGCGCACGGCCAGCAGCCGACCGGTCGCATCGAACAGCGCCGCGGCGTGCAACCCTCCGGTCGCGTCGAACAGCCCTTGGGCGGCGCGCAGAAGGTCGGGCAGCCTCGCGATCAACGCGGGGTCTACCCGCGGCCCCGTCCCCGATGGCCTCTCGACGCGCAACGCGAGACCTTCCAGCGCCACTTTGCCGCAGACGCCGCAGGCGCTGTTGGAGAAGAAGTGACGATCGAGCGGAGCCAAATCGGGCTCGATTCCGGCCGCCAGCTCGACCTCGACGACGTTGGCCTCCGGCGGCTCCCCCGTCTCGTCGGCGATCCGCGCCTCTCCCGCTTTCGAGCCGTCGCCCGCGGTGAGCGAGACGACGTCGGCCGCGCTCCCGATCACCCCTTCGGCGAACAGGAAACCCAAAGAGAGCTCGGCATCCGCCCCCGGCGTTCGCATGGTGACGGCGACGGTCGTTCGCCGTCCCGCTCCCCAGAGCAGACGGATTTCCAACGGCTCTTCGGTCGCGAGCGCGTCGTCACAGGTTGTGCTCTTTGCCCCCTCGACGCGGACCAGCTGAATCGGCGTGGTGGAGAGGGAGGCGCGTGGGTTCATCGAAGGGGAGCTTCGCATAGATCGGCTCCGTCCCCTACGAGCCGTGCGGCTCGCCGACCATTACCGAACGCCGCCGTACGAAGTGACTCGATTCGACCCAGGTCTTGACGAGGGTCGCGGTGAGGATCACCGCCCCTCCGGCGAGCGACCAGACGCTCGGCCGTTCGTGATGGATCAGCCAGGCCCAAATCGGATTGAGCACCGGTTCGAGAAACAGCAGCAGCGACGCCTCGAACGCCGGCACGTGGCGGATTGCCGAGGTTAGGAAGACGTAGGCGACGCCGATCTGAAAGATACCGAGGTAGCAGACGACCGCGAGATCGAGCGTGCCGATGGAAGAGATCGGCAGCGCGAAGGGCAGGCAGGCGAGGCAGGCGAACGCGTTGCCCCAAAGGGTCGCCGCCGCGGGAGAGCCCGCAGGCTTGGCGGCTGGATCTCCCGACCGGCTGAGCGACCGCAGCCCCATCACCGTAAGCCCCCAGAACAGCCCGGCGGCGAGCGCCAAGATGTTGCCGAGAAGCGGCCGGGGGGCGGTCGCCGATGATGGGTCGAGCCCGATGAAGAAGAGGCTCAGCCCCCCCACCAGCAGGCCGACGAAGTAGAGATCGCGCCGCTTCACCTTCTCGGCGAGCAGCCAGGGGCCGAGCAGCAGTACGTAGAGCGGCGCGGTCGATTGCAGGAAGATCGAACTCGCCGCCGTGGTCAGCTTGTTGGACAGCACGAACAGGATCATCGTGATCGCGTGGGCCACCGCGACCAGCAGAGTCCCCCGGGACGGCCGCCGCCGCGCCGCGGGAAGCATCAGGTAGAGCGCCACGGTCGCGATGCCGGCCCGGAAGCAGGCGACCTGCCAGCCTGAGAGGGAAGCCGCCTTGACCGCCGCGCCGCCGGTTGAAAAAAGGGCCGCCGCGGCGAGCACACCGAGCCGGCCGAAGAGCGCGGCGCGCTGGGGAGTAGCTGGAGGTCTCGACATCGCGCGGGATTGTACGCCGAGGCCGGGCGCCTTTACGGGCCGAGTTGTCTCTACGTTCCCGGCAAGGAGCGCAGATCCGCCGGTAGGTGCGACCGATCGGCGAGCGAGCGCAGGAGCGGCCCGTTCGACCCGAACTCGACCACCGAAACGCTACCGACCGGGCAGCCGAGACGAAAGCGGTAACGCCCGATGTCGATGCCGAGCAGCGCGCAGAGCGCGATCCGGATCGTCGCCTTGTGCGACACCACGAGCACGGGGCCTTTGGGGTAGCGCTCTTTGATCTCCTCGATCACTTCGGCCGCGCGGCGGGCGATCACGGTGCCCCGCTCGCCGTCGGTCGGCGCGTTCCAAGCCGGATCGGCCTCCCAGCGGATGTAGTCGTCGTGGTAGTCGCGCTCTACCTCTTCGCGCGTCTTGCCTTCCCATCGACCGTAGCCGATCTCTTTCAATCCATCGCGGATCTCCAGACCCAGCTTCCAAGAATCGCAAAGCGCTTGGGCGGTCTGGATGGTACGCCGGAGCGGGCTCGTATACACCGCCGCCCAGGGCATGGAGTCGTACGCGCCGGCAAACGCAGCGGCCATCGCCCGCCCCTCGGCCGTGAGATCGGGATTGAGGCCGGAGCCACAGAAGTTGTCGTCGCGCGAGCTTTCCGTCTGGCCGTGGCGGAGGAAGTAGAGGGTCAGCATGATCCGATCATAGCCGGGAGCCGGCCGCGCCCCTACCCCCGGAACGTCCGAATCAAGTGGTAGGCAAACGCCGACACCAGCGCGGCGATGGGGATGGTGAGGACCCAGGCCCAGACGATGCGGCCGGCGACTCCCCATTTGACCGCGGAGATGCGGCGGGTGGAGCCGACTCCGATGATGGCTCCGGTGATCGTGTGGGTGGTGGAGACGGGGATGCCGGCGAGGGTGGCTCCGACCAGGGTGATCGCTCCGGCGGTTTCGGCGCAGAAGCCGCCGAAGGGTTGGAGCTTGGTGATCTTCGTTCCCATGGTCTTTACGATGCGCCAGCCGCCGAACAGGGTGCCGAAGGCGATTGCGGCGTGGGAGAGGAGGATGACCCAGAGCGGCACCGCGAACTCCGTGAGCTTGCCCGAGGCGAGCAGGAGGCCGGTGATGATGCCCATCGTCTTCTGCGCGTCGTTGCCGCCGTGGCCGAGGCTGTAGGCCGCGGCCGAGAGGAGCTGCAGGCGGCGGAACAGGCGGTCGAGCCGCGAGGGGGCGTAGCGCCGGAAAATCCAGGTGACGGCGATCGAGAGGAAGAACGCGACCGCCGCGCCGATCACCGGGGCGAGCACAATGAACAGCAGCGTCTTGGTCCAGCCTGCGAGCAGCAGCGCGCCGAAGCCCGCCTTCGCCACCGCCGCCCCGGCGTAGCCGCCGATCAGAGCGTGGGAGGACGAGACCGGCAGGCCATAATACCAGGTGATCAGGTTCCAGAAGATCGCCCCGAGCAGGCCCGCCAGAATTACGTCCGGCGTGACGATGTCGATGTTGATCATCCCCTTGCCGATCGTCTTGGCGACGTGGGTGCCGAGGACGAACGCGGCGACGAAATTGAAGAACGCCGCCCAGACCACCGCCTGCTGCGGCGTCAGAACCCGGGTGGAGACGACCGTGGCGATCGAGTTGGCCGCGTCGTGGAAGCCGTTCAGGAAGTCGAACGTCAGCGCGACCAGGATGATGCCGGCGAGGGCGAGCTCTGTTCCTCCCACATTGACCTCAGGCGTTCTTGACCAGAACGTTGCCGATGATGTGCGTGTAGTCCTTGCAGGCGTCGCACGCGTCTTCGAGCACCTGGTAGACCTCTTTCCACTTGAGGATCTCGATCGCCCGCGAGCTGTCGTAGCGGAACAGCTCGGCGATCACCCGATTGAACAGGTCGTCGGCCCGGTTTTCGAGGTCCGAGACTCGGACGATCGCCTCGTGAATGCGCGCCTGGTTTTTGGCGTCCCAGACCAGGTCGGTGATCTTGCTCACCTCGGAGACCATGTCGACCAGAATGTCGGCGAACTGGCGCAACGGCTCCGGGGCCTCGGCCAGCTCGAACAGGATCAGCGCGTTCGCGCCCGCTTCGAGGAAATCGAGAATGTCGTCCATGTCGACCGCGATCGAGCGGATGTCCTCGCGGTCGAACGGGGTGATGAAGGTCGAGTTGAGCGCGTCGAAGATCTCGCGAGTGATGCCGTCGCCGGTCTTCTCCAGCTCGCGCAGGCGCTGCGTGTGCTCCTTGCGCGCCGCGAAATCCTCCGAATGGGCAATCGAGGCAAACACCTTGGCGGCCTCGCCGAGGTTGACCGCTCCCCGCCCGAGCAGCTCGTGGAAGCGCTCCTCCTTGGGCATGAACCACTTGATGATCGCATCGGCCCTACTCATAGGCGTCCTCCGCTCCGAGGTTTCGGTCGCTGTTACGAAGGTGTGACGAATCGGTGACGTTTACGGCGGGGCGGGATGCTAGCACAGGGATTGGCAGTGGCTACCCAGGGCTTGAACGGGTCGGTTGGGCGGCCGCAAGCGCGATACAATCCCGCCTCCCCCGGCGACTCCTCTTTCGGAGAAAACTCCCTTCGTGATCATCGACGTCCGCTGCCGTCTGCCGTCCGCTTCCGACGGTGCCTATCTCTCCGGGCGCCCGGATGGGCATCGCTTCGCACCGTGGGTGGGCCTATCGGCCGAAGGCTTCTTCGCCGAACTCGACCGGGCGGGGATTCGGACGGCGATCTCCGTCTCGGGCAACAACGACGGACTGAAGCTCGGGCGGCGCGAGCTGCCGCCGCGGCGGACCAACAACGACGACTTGGCGGCTCTGGAAGCGCGCTTTCCCGGGCGCTTCGTCGGTGCCGCGGGCATCGACGTCTCCGGCGGGCGCCATGATCCGCTGGCGGAGCTGGAGCGGGTGACCACCCTCGGGCTCCGGCGGATCGCGATCGAGCCGGGGCGGGCGCCGTTCCTCGCCGAGCACGTCGCCGACCGAAGGCTCTATCCCCTCTACGAGCGGGCGCAGGAGCTTTCGGTCGCCCTCTTTCTTCAGACCTCGGGCATCTGGGGCGGGGAGAGCTTGGACCATGCACACCCGCGCTGGATCGATCGGGTGGCCCACGACTTTCCCGACCTCCACCTGATCTGCGGCCACGGCGCCTATCCGTTCGTGCGCGAGATGATCACCGTCACCGTCCGCCGACCGAACGTCTTCCCTTCGCCCGATCTCTATCTGTTCACCCCCAGCGGTGGGGAGTGGGTCTACGCCGTCAACCGGGGCCAGATCGCCGACCAGTTCCTGTTCGGCAGCGCGTTTCCGCTCTGCGGGAGCCTCGCGCGGACGGTCGATCGATTTCTGCTCCAAGGGTGGCGCCCGGCGGTACTCGATCGCATCCTCTACCGGAACGCCCTGCGGGCGTTGCATCTCGGCGACGATCCGCGCTTTGCCGTGGCGCAAGATTCCGGTCGACGCTACGGTGCCGGCAGCATCCTGCGGGCCGCCGTGCGGCTGCCGGTGCGGGAGGCGAGCCGGTTGTTGCGCGGTAAGCGGGCGCGCGCGGGAGCGGCCGGGTGAAACCGATGGGGATCGCGCGGGCGGAGGATCTAAAGGAAGCAGAAGCCGGAGGGTTGGCCTTGGCGTTTTCGGCCGTCGCGGCCCGGATGCCCGAGCGGCCGGCGGTGCGGGCGTTCGACGGGGCCGCCACCTATGGCGAGCTGGATCGGCTGGCGGCCGGGGTGGCGCATCGGTTGGCGGCCGCGGGCGCGCCGCGGGATCGGCCGGTGCTTTTGGTCGGCGAGCCGGGTCTGCGGCTGGTCGCCGCGATGCTCGGGGTCTGGCGGGCGGGGCGCTTCTTCGTGGCGCTCGATCCGATCGCCCCCGCGGAGCGCAACGCCTGGATCGCGGCCGATGCCGACGCGGCGGTGGTGATCGCGGAAGCCGGGCGCGAGGTGGCGCCGACGCGGACGCGGGTGGCCCTCGATCCGGCCGACTGGCGGGCCGCCGCGGGGAGCGCTCCGGAGCCGCCGCGGGCGGTCGATCGCCGAACGATCGCCGCGCTCACCTATACCTCCGGCTCGACCGGCCGGCCGAAAGGGGTGGTCCAAACCCACGGCGCCGTGCTGCGCAACGCGGCGCTCAACCGGAAGGCGCTCGGGGTTCGGACCGACGATCGCTGCACTCTTCTCTACCCACCGAGCGTGAACCCCGCCCTGCGCGACCTCGCGAGCGCGCTGCTCGCCGGGGCCGAGCTTCTCCCCTATCTCGTGACCACCGAGGGGATCGAAACGCTCGGCCCCTGGATCGACGAACAGCAGGTCACCGTCTATAGCTCGGGCGTGACGCTCTTCCGTCAGCTCGCGGCCACCCTGCCGGCCGGGGCGGTGCTCGGCTCGGTGCGGCGTGTTCGGCTCGGCGGCGAGGCGGTGGGCCGGCGGGAGATCGAGCTGTTTCGGCGGGTTTTTCCATCCCCCGCGCGGCTCTTCTTCGGTCTGGGCACCACCGAGACCGGCACGGTGACCACCTGCCACTATGGGCACGACGAACCGCTCCCCGCGCACGTGCCGCTCGGCCGGCCGGCCGAGGGGGTCGAGATCGAGCTGCTCGACGCCACGGGGGAGCCGGTCGCGGCGGACACCCCGGGCGAGATCGCGATCTCCGGCATCGATCTCGTCAGCGGCTATTGGCGCCAGGAGGAGGACCGATCCGATTCTCCTTTCGGCGTCTCAGTCGACTCCCCCGCGCTCCGCTACCGCACCGGCGATCTGGCGCGGCGCGGAGAAGACGGGGCGCTCGAGTATCTCGGCAGAGCGGGCGCGCAAGTGAAGATTCGCGGTTTGCGGATCGATCTGGCGGAGGTCGAACGGGCGCTCGCCGAGTTGCCGGACGTGGCCGATGCCGCCGTCGTAGCGGTTCCGGCGGCCCCGGCGGTCCCGGCGGGTACCGCGCTCGAAGAGGCCGAGGACGGAGCAGCCGACCCGCAGCTGCTCGCCTACCTGGTGGCTCGCGGCGAGCGCCCCTTACGTCGCGCCGCGCTGCGCCAGGCGCTCGCGGCGCGCTTGCCCCAGCCGATGGTGCCGGACCGGTTCCGCGTAGTCGACCGGCTGCCGATGACCGCCAACGGCAAGCTCGACCGCCGGGCGCTTGCGGCCCAGCCGGGGCGCGAGCTCGATGCCGAGCGGACGCTTACCTATCCGCGCGATCCGATCGAGACCCGCCTGGCCGCGCTCTGGTGCGAGGTGCTTCGCCTCGACATGGTGGGAATCGACGAGAGCTTTTTCGACCTCGGCGGCGATTCGCGCTCGGCGGTCGCTCTGTTCACCGCGATCGAACGGCGGTTCGGCACGGCGCTGCCGCTCGCGTTGCTGTTCACCGCGCAGACCGTGCGCGAACTGGCGGTCCCGTTGCGCGATGGGGTTCGGCACGAGGCGCTCTCCCCCGTTCTTCGCCTCGGCCCCGAGCCCGTCGCCGGCGGCCCGTTGCCGATTCTGTTTTGCCTGCCGGCGGTGGACGGCTACGCCTTCGTCTACCGGCCCCTGGCCGCGGCGATCGCGGGCCAGGCTTCTCTGCGGGTGCTCCAGTTTCCCGGCCTTGATGGCGAGAGCGCGCCGCTCGCCTCGGTCGAAACGCTCGCCGACGCGCTGATCGGGCGAATGCGCGCGGTGCAGCCGGCCGGGCCGTACCTTTTGCTCGGCCATTCGTACGGCGGGCTGGTCGCCTTCGAGATGACCCGGCGCCTCGCCGCGATCGGCGAGCGGGTGGCGCTGCTCGCGATGTGCGATTCGCACACGCCCAACGCGGTACCGCCGGTCGCCCGCGGGCTGCGCGATGCGGAGCTTCTGGTGCTCGCGGCGCGAGGGATTTGGCGTTCGAACGGCGGACGGCCGGGCGCCACTCTGCGAACGATTCTCCATATGGGCTTGCGCGCGCTGCGTCGACGGACGGGAAACACCCTGGTCGAGCACGAGATCCACGAACTCCGCCGCGTCTCGATGGCGGCGCGGCGGCGCTACCGCTTCGGCGAACCGACCTCCCTCGCCGGCACGGCGATCTGGCTCCTCCGGGCGGCCCCCGGGCCGGGCTCGGCGCGCCTCTGGTGCCGGCTGGTCAGCCGCGACAACGGCTGGCAGCGCCGATTGACCGAGCCGATCGAAATCGTCGACGTTCCCGGCGATCACATCCAGATGCTCAACCCGCCGCACGTAGCGACTCTCGCCCGAGTGCTACGACGGGCGCTCGCGGGGACGCTCCGGCCGACCCCTCCACTACCCTCGAAAGAGGATCGACCGCAGAGCCATCAGACCCGGACGTAGCGCGGCCGGCAACGCCGCGATCGCCACCGCCGCAAGCCAAACCGCGGGTGGCGCCGAATCCCCGAACACCGAGAGTGCGAGCGCCACCACCAGGGCGGGCGCCGCCGCGCCGAGCAGAGGGAGCAGCCCGGCCGGCCGCAGTGCCTCGCCGCGGAGCCCGCCGCCGAGAAGACCGAGGCCCGCCGCGCCGCGTAGCGTCTGCCCCGCGGCGACCGCCATCGCGGCGCCGAGCGCCCCCCGATTCGGCACCCAAAGAAAAAAGAGCGCCGCGGTCGAAAGCGTACAGACAAGGGTGATCGCAAACACCTGCCCCGCACGCCCCCGCGCCACCAGCGCCTCTTCGGTATATCCCGCCAGCGAGCGGGCGAGCCAGCCCGCGGCTAGCAGGCGCAGCGCCGAGCCCGCCACCTCGTAGTGGGCGCCAAAGGCGACGCGAACCAGCGCCTGCGGACAGAGCAGGCAGG
>JBBRUC010000087.1:0-23487 GCA_038248205.1 Thermoanaerobaculia bacterium | reverse complement strand
TGGGCGGCCAAGCGAGGGTGCCGGGGGTCGCGGGCACCTGGAAGGGGCTCACCGACAACGTCAACTTCATGGCCGGCAACCTGACCGCCCAGGTGCGCAACATCGCCGAGGTGACGACGGCGGTGGCGCGCGGCGACCTGTCGCGCAAGATCACGGTCGACGTCAAGGGCGAAATCCTGGAGCTGAAGCTCACGATCAACACGATGGTCGACCAGTTGAACGCGTTCGCCGCCGAGGTGACGCGCGTCGCCCGCGAGGTGGGCACCGAAGGCAAGCTGGGCGGTCAGGCGCAGGTGCCGGGCGTTGCCGGCACCTGGAAGGATCTGACCGACAACGTCAACGTCATGGCGGTCAACTTGACCGAGCAGGTACGCGGCATCGTCAAGGTGGTGACCGCGGTCGCCAACGGCGACCTCCAGCCCAAGCTGACGGTGAACGCCAAAGGCGAGGTGGCGGCGCTCGCCGAAACGATCAACGACATGACGGGAACGCTCGCCACCTTCGCCGACCAGGTGACCACGGTCGCCCGCGAGGTGGGGGTCGAAGGGCGGCTCGGCGGCCAGGCGAACGTGCCCGGCGCGGCCGGCACCTGGAAGGATCTGACCGGCAACGTCAACCTGCTCGCGGCCAACCTGACCACCCAGGTCCGGGCGATCGCCGAGGTGGCGACGGCGGTCACCCAAGGCGACCTCACGCGGTCGATTCAGGTCGAGGCGCGCGGCGAGGTCGCCGAACTCAAAGACAACATCAACACGATGATCGACAACCTGCGGTTGACCACCGCGCGCGACACCGAACAGGACTGGCTGAAGACCAACCTCGCGCGGTTCACCGGAATGTTGCAGGGCCAGCGAGATCTGGCCACCGTCGGCCATATGCTGCTCTCCGAGCTGACGCCGCTGGTCTGCGCGCACCAGGGCGTGATCTACAGCAAGGAGGGGAACAACTCCTCCGAATTGAAGCGGGTCGCGACCTTCGCCGACGACGGCCAGAACGGCCATCTCCAGCACGTCCGCCTCGGCGAAGGGCTGCTCGGCCAATGCGCCGCCGACAAGCGGCGCATCGTGGTCGCCGACCTGCCGGCCGGCACCGTGCCGATCAGTTCGGGTCTGTTCCAGGCGCCGCCGCGCAACGTGGTCGTTTTGCCGGTCCTGTTCGAGGGCGAGGTCAAAGCGGTGATCGAACTCGCCTCGCTCTCCACCTTCACCGCCCTGCACCTGGTCTTCCTCGAACAGCTGACCGCGAGCATCGGCATCGTGCTCAACTCGATCGAGGCGACGATGCAGACGGAAGGGCTGCTGGTCCAATCGCAGCAGCTCGCGGCCGAACTCCAGACTCAGAAGCGGGAGCTGCAACAGACCAACGAGCAGTTGGCGCAGAAAGCGCAGCAGCTGGCCGAGCAGAACGCCGAAGTCGAGCGCAAGAACGAGGAGATCGAGCTGGCCCGCCGGGCGCTCGAAGAAAAGGCGACCGAGCTGGCGCTCACGTCGAAGTACAAGTCGGAGTTCCTCGCCAACATGTCGCACGAGCTGCGGACGCCGCTCAACAGCATCCTGATCCTCGGCCAGCAGCTGGGCGAAAACTCGGAAGGCAACCTCTCGGCAAAGCAGGTCGAATTCGCCCGGACGATCCATGGCGCCGGCACCGACTTGTTGAACCTGATCACCGACATCCTCGACCTGTCGAAGATCGAATCCGGGACGGTCACCGTGGATGCCGAAGAGGTCGTCATCCACTCGGTCTTGGACGCCGTCGCGCGGCCGTTCCGCCACGAGGCCGAGAGCCGCCGGCTGACCCTGGAAGTCCAGATCGATCCGGGCCTCGGCGAAACCATGGTCACGGACTCGAAGCGGGTCCAGCAGGTGCTCAAAAACCTGCTGTCCAACGCCTTCAAGTTCACCGAGGAGGGGGGGGTCCGGCTCAGCGTCTCGGTCGTGTCGGCCGGGTGGAGTTCCGAGCACCCGATCCTCAAGCGGGTGCCGGCCGTGGTGGCCTTCGAAGTCGCGGACACCGGCATCGGCATTCCGCCGGACAAGCAGCGCATCATCTTCGAGGCCTTCCAGCAGGCCGATGCCGGGACCAGCCGCAAATACGGCGGCACGGGACTGGGCCTCGCGATCAGCCGCGAGCTGGCGAGCCTGCTCGGCGGCGAGATCCAGCTCAGCAGCACGCCGAATCTCGGCAGCACGTTTACCCTCTACCTGCCGCAGGTCTACGTTGGACCCAGCTTGCCCGGCAACACGCCCCCGCGCGAGACGGCGAGCCGCACGACGTCGGTCCGGATTCCCGTCGTGCGCGGCGCGGACCGGCCGATCGAGCAGATTCCCGACGATCGCGAGGAACTCGCTCCCGGCGATTCGATCATGCTGATCGTCGAAGACGATCCGCACTACGCCCGGATTCTTCTCGACCAGGCCCACGCCCACGGTTTCAAGGCACTGGTCGCCATGCGCGGCGCCGAGGCTCTGGTTTTGGCGCGCGAGTTCCGCCCCGCCGCCATCTCTCTCGACGTGTTCCTGCCCGACATGTTGGGCTGGACGGTGTTGAACCAGCTCAAGCAGGATCCGTCTCTGCGCCACATCCCGGTCCAGATCGTCACCCTGGACGAAGATCGCCAGCACGGCCTCGCGTGCGGAGCCTTCAACTATCTGCCGAAGCCGACCACCGCCGAGGGTCTACATGACGCGGTCGCGCGGATCAAGGAGTACGCCAAGCCGCGCCGCAAACGGTTGCTGGTGGTCGAAGATGACGAGGCGGAGCGGCTGAGCATCGCCGAGCTTTTGGGCCATGACGACGTGTCGATCGAGACGATCGGCACCGGCCGGGAAGCTCTCGCCGCGCTCCGCAATGGAGATTTCGACTGTGCCGTGTTAGATCTGAGCCTACCGGACATGTCGGGCTTTACGGTGCTCGAACAGATTCGAGACGATGCCACCCTCGCCAACCTGCCGGTGATCGTCTTTACCGGCAAGGAGCTTTCTCCGGAAGAGGATGCCCAACTGCACGTCCTCGCCCGTACCGTGGTGGTCAAGGGGGTCGAGTCTCCCGAGCGGCTGCTAGATGAGACCGCTCTGTTCCTCCATCGTGTAGTCTCCGACCTGCCGATCGAGAAGCAGCGGATGCTCGATCGTCTCCACCAGTCCGACGACGATCTGGTCGGCAAGAAGGTTTTGGTGGTAGACGACGACTTTCGCAACATTTTCGCCTTGAGCAGCGTGCTGGAGCGCCGAGGCATGGAGGTGCTTACCGCCGGCACCGGCCGCGAGGCGATCGCGACGATCGAAGCGACGCCCGACGTGGCGATCGTGTTGATGGACATCATGATGCCGGAGATGGATGGCTATCGGACCATGCAGGTGATTCGTCAGCAGCCGAAGTTTCTGCGCCTGCCGATCGTCGCCTTGACCGCCAAGGCGATGAAAGGTGACCGTGAAAAGTGTCTGGAGGCGGGAGCTTCCGACTATCTGGCGAAACCCGTCAATACCGAACAACTTCTATCGGCACTTCGTCTATGGTTGCACCGTTAGCCGCAAAGGTGCCGCCCATGAGCTTAAGAGACCGAGTCAACATCCTGCTGGTCGACGACCAGCCGGGCAAGCTGTTGACGTATGAAGCGATCTTGAGCGAGCTGGGCGAGAACCTGATCATGGCGAGTTCCGGCACGGAGGCGCTCGAACACCTGCTCAAAACGGACGTCACGGTCGTCTTGATGGACGTGAGCATGCCGGATTTAGACGGCTTCGAGCTGGCCGGGATCATCCGTCAACACCCCCGCTATCAGAAGACGGCGATCATCTTCGTCTCGGCCGTCCGCATGTCCGATTTCGACCGGCTCAAGGGGTATGCCTCGGGCGCCGTGGACTACATGTCGGTGCCGATCGTGCCGGAGCTCTTGCGCGCCAAGGTCGGCGTTTTTATCGAGCTCTATCGGAAAACCCGAGAGTGGGAACGACTCAGTCAGGAGCTGGAAAAGCGGGTCGCCGATCGCACCGCCGAACTCGAAGCGTCGATGGCCAAGCAGTTGGAGCTATCCCGTCAGCTCCAGGAAGCCGACCATCGCAAGGACGAGTTCCTCGCCCTCCTGGCGCACGAGCTGCGCAATCCCCTGGCGCCGATTCAGAACGCGGTCAACATCATGCGCCTCCAGTATGGCGAGGATCCAAGCCTCGCCTGGTGTCGCGAGGTGATCGAGCGCCAGGTCGATCAATTGACCCGGTTGGTCGAAGACCTCTTGGACGTCTCGCGTATCGCGCAGGGGAAGTTCAAGCTCCGGCTCGAACCGATCGATCTTTCGAAGGTGGTCGTCCAGGCGGTAGAGACCAGCCGGCCGCTGATCGATTCCCAGGGGCACCAGCTCGATGTCATCCTGCCGGAAGGCCCGATCAAGGTATTGGGAGATCCGGCGCGCTTGATCCAGGTGGTCGCCAATCTGCTCAACAACGCGGCGACCTACCAAAACGACGGCGGCGAGATTGAGCTGATTCTCACGCGAGACGGCGACTTTGCCGCGATTCAGGTCAAAGATCGAGGGATCGGCATCCTTCCCGAGCTGCTGCCCAACATCTTCGATCTGTACGCCCAAGGCGCGCGCCGCCCCTTGGTGGACTCGCGCGATGGCCTGGGCATCGGCCTGTCGCTGGTTAAAAATCTGGTCGAAATCCATGGCGGGACGATCTTTGCCGCAAGCGAAGGCCCGGGTTGCGGCAGCCTGTTCGTCGCCCGTCTCCCTCTGTTGCTCGATCAGGCGGCGCGGCCGGAGCCCTCGCCTCTCGAATTGCCCAGCTCGGGAACTGCACGGCGCATTCTGATCGTGGACGACAACCGCGATGCCGCCTCCAGCCTGGCGATCCTGCTGCGTCTCAAGGGGCACGAGGTGAGCGTCGAGTTCGACGGCCACGGCGCGCTCGCGAGCGCGGAGAGTTTCCAACCCGACACCCTCCTGCTCGACCTATTGCTGCCGGGAATCGACGGCTATGAGGTTTGTCGCCGCCTGCGCGAACAGGGGTGCGAAGAAATGCGCATCATTGCCATGACGGGCTTCGGCCAGGAGCGGGAACGGATGCGTTCGGCGGCGGCGGGGTTCGATCATCATCTGATCAAGCCGGTTGCGCTCGAAGACATTCTGGCCCTGTTCACGGATCCCTGAGCGGCACCCGCCTTGCAGGCGGCAAGGCTGAGCCATGGGGACGAAAAGCTCGAAACATGACGGGGAAGCGTAAACCCCGGAGGGGCCGAAGGACGCACAATTGATCTCAGCGCTGCGTGATTCGGGGTAGGCCTGAAAAGGTCGGCAAAGGTTTCCCCTGCTCGGAGCGGAAAAACATTCTTTGCCGGCAAAGTGTTCTGGGGTATCGATCGTGAACGGAGCCATCCCCTGGTCACCTCGCAGGATCGCCCTGGCCGGGATCCGGCGATGAAGGAGCGGTTCCAATCGAGCCGTCGCGTCACTCGACCCGTCGAAAGCGACGCCACCGCCGAACGCGAGCAGCAGCTGCGGATCTCCTTGGGGAACGAGCGCAGGCGCGCTGAGGTGGCGCAATCGCGGCTTGCCGCGATCATCGAGTTCTCCCACGACGCAATCGTCAGCAAGACTCTGGGCGGCATCGTCGAGACCTGGAACCAGGGGGCGGAGCGCCTTTTCGGCTACCGTGCGGACGAAGTCATCGGCCAATCGATCACCCTGATCGTTCCTCCCGATCGCCTGGACGAAGAGCAGGAGATCCTCACCCGGCTCGCGGCCGGCGAAGTGATCGAGCATTACGAGACGGTCCGGGTCGCTAAAGACGGTCGCCGCATCGAGGTTTCCCTCACCGTTTCGCCGATCCGCGACTCCGATGGAAGGATCATCGGCGCCTCGAAAGTCGGCCGCGACATCACCGAGCGGAAACGGGTGGAGGAGACCTTGCGGCAGGCGGATCGCCGGAAGGACGAGTTTCTCGCGCTGCTCGCCCATGAGCTTCGCAACCCGCTCGCGCCTTTGCGGAACGGCCTCGAAATCATGAGGATCGCCGACGGCGACCTGGATGTCGTAACCCAGGCGCGGGAAATGATGGAGAGGCAGCTCTTCCATCTGGTGCGGCTGATCGATGACTTGGTGGACATCTCCTGTCTCAATCGCAACAAGATCGAGCTTCGCCGTCAGAATGTACTACTCGCCGACGTGATCGGCAGCGCGGTCGAGACGGTTCGGCCGACGATCGAGGCCGGCGGCCACGATCTGGTGATCTCCTTGCCTCAGGAGCCGATCTATCTTTTCGCCGATTTAACGAGGCTCGTCCAGGTGTTCGGCAATCTGCTGAACAACAGCGCGAAATATTCAAATCCCAGGGGCACGATCTGGCTCGACGCGGAGCGCAACGGCGACCGGGTTTCGGTGTCGGTGCGCGACGGCGGGATCGGCATCCCGGAGTCTGCCCTACCGGAAATTTTCGACCTGTTCAGTCAGGTCGATCGCTCGAGCGAGGAGAACAGCGGCGGTCTGGGAGTCGGTTTGGCCCTGGTCAAAGGGTTCACTGAAAAGCATGGCGGCATGGTCGAGGTGGAGAGTCCCGGACGGGGCTTAGGCAGTACCTTTACGGTCCATCTTCCGGCGCTCCCGCCGCCACGACAGCCGAAGTTCGAAGGATCGGGCGAAAAGGGGTGGGAAGGGAGCGGCTCGAAGCGGCGCATCCTGGTGGTGGACGACAACCGAGATTCCGCGATCTCGCTCGCCAAGATGCTCCAGCTGTTGGGCAACGAAGTCCGCATCGCCCACGACGGGATGGAGGCGGTGAGACTGGCGGAACGATTCGGCCCCGAGGCGATCCTGATGGACATCGGCATGCCGAACCTCAACGGCTACGAGGCCACGCGGCGCATCCGCAGCGAGCCCTGGGGACGAAAAATGCGCATCATCGCGCTCACCGGCTGGGGGCAAGACGGCTACCGCGCCCAATCGAAAGAGGCCGGCTGCTCCGGCCACCTGGTCAAACCGGTGAGCCTCATGGATCTCGAAAACCTTTTGAGTGGGTTGTAGCCGCGTTCGCGAGGGACGAACTCCCTCGCCTTCCCTTCGCTCGTTCCCGAGCGCCCGAACGACGCGAAGGGCGCGAAGAAATCTCAGTTGATCCTGGCGCCAACCCACATCATCCCAGGAACCTCCGTTTCGTCCCGCGGGTCTCATGCCTAGTGCGCAGGCTGTGAAAGGGTTTGCTGAGGCGACCCTCGAGGTGAGAGTCCTGGAGTACTGGATTGCCGATCCGATCGACCGCCTGAGCGAATTTCTGGTGCTTCGCGACGATCAGTACGTGGTCGTTCTGCCCGAAGGACCGATCTACCGTTCGCCGGTATTCCCCGAGATTCAACTCGATCTCGAAGCGTTCTGGCGCGAGGTCGATGACGAGTTGGCGCTCACCTGATCCAACCTCACACCGGATTAGGCACGTCGATGAACTCGACCTCTAGGCCGAATCGCTCCTGCAGGTGCTCCCCGAGCGCGATCACCCCCAGCCGTTCGGTCGCGTAGTGCCCGGCGGAGAGGTAGTGGATGCCGGCCTCGCGGGCGACGTTCATCACCCATTCCGAGACCTCTCCGGTGATGTACGCCGCGAGCCCCTCGGCGAGTGCCACGTAGACTTCCTTCTGCGCGCCGCCCGAGACGATCCCCAAGGTGGGCACCGGGTCTGGGCCGCCCAAGAACGCGAGCGGAGCCTGGCCGTAGATCGTGGTGCAGCGGGCAACCAGCTCCTCGGCCGAGATCGGTTCCGGAAACCGTCCTTTGAAGCCGGTCGGCAGCCCTTCGTGCGGCGCGAACGGTTCGAGATCGACCAAGCCGAAGGCGCGGGCGGCGACCGCGTTGTTGCCGACCTTCGAATCCCGATCGAGTGGCAGGTGATAGGCGATCAGGTTGATCTCGTGGCGGATCAGCTCCGCCACCCGAGCGAAGTGAAACCCGGTGAGCTGCCGCGGCATCCAATCCCAGAAGATCCCGTGGTGAACCAGAATCGCGTCCGCTCCCGCGGTGTGCGCGCGCTCGAACAGCTCCAGGCAACCCGAGACGCCGGTGACGATCTTCTGGATCTGCCGGCGCCCTTCGACCTGAAGGCCGTTCGGGCCGTAATCGCGTCCGCGTTTGGCGTCGAGGTATTCGTCCAGGTAGGCAACGAGCTGGTCGCGGTCGATCGAGGGCGTGGTCATGGGGACATTCTAGCCGGTCGAGAAAAACTGGCCTACCCCTTCGACGTCAGGTCCCGGTCGAGGCCCGCCGACGAAGCGCGAGCCATCCGAGCGCGCCAAGCAGCGCCGCGAGCCCTGCCAGGCTCCATTCCGACAGGGTGGGGACGGTGGTCACCGACAAGGCTGGCGTCTTCAAGACCAGATTGTCCAGGTTGAGAATCGGGTTGCATGGGCCGCCGATCACGCAGCCTGCCGGCAGAACGGTGAAGCGGGCGATTGGCTGGGTGGTCGAAACGCTCAACGTTCCGAGGAAAAAGGACGTTCCCGGGCTCGGATGCGTGAGCGTGTCGGAGGCGAGGACGGCGCCGCCGGAATCGAGGGCGTAGAGGGTTGCCGTCCAGACGGAATCGGAGGTGATCGAGATCCCGGTCACCGGGCGAGAGAAAGTGGCGTCTGGCGGCGAGGCGGTGAGGTAGTGGTTGGTGGGCGGGGCGCCGGGAAATAGCGGGAGCGTCCCCAGGGTACCGCTGGTGAAGGTCATCCCGAAGCTCGAAAACTCGCTGGTCAAATTGCTACAGATGCCACCGGGGCAGGGGGGCGAGGGGATGTCGTCCGGCGTTCCAAAGACGCCATCCGGCCCCGGAAAAGTCTCGAAATCGATCAGGGTGGTCTGCGCCCCAGCGCTCCGGGGCCAGGCCGATGCGAGAAGCAGGCCGGCAAGGAAGGCGAAGGTTCTCCAACTGCGACGCGTTGCCATCGGCAGTCTCCTTAAGAAGATATGCCACGATAGCAGTAGTTCGCAGCGAGACGCCCGATCGCGGTCACAAGAAAAAAGGGGCGCAGCAAGCTGCGCCCCTTCGATTGGCAACGGTTCTGAGGGGGCGAATGCCCCCGTCTTCAAGCTACCGGCGCGGGCCGCCGCGTCCCCCTCGATCACCACCGCCGCCACCTCGGCCGCCACGGTCGCCGCCCCGTCCACCGCGATCACCGCCGCGATCCGAACGCTCGGGGCGCTCGGAGGAGGTGACCGACATTTCCATCCCTTCATACTGCGCCGGATCGTAGTCGGGCGACTCCATGATCACGGCCTTGCGCGACAGGCGGACGCGGCCGGTCTCGTCGATCGAGACCACCTTGACCGTCATCTCGTCGCCTTCCTTGACCAGGTCGGAGACGTTCGCCACCCGGTAGGGGGCGAGTTCGCTGATGTGGACCAGGCCGTCGGTTCCCGGCATCAGCTCGACGAAGCAGCCGTAGGCTTCCACCCGGCGCACCTGGCCGGTATAGAGCTTGCCGATTTCCGGTACCTCGGTGAGCCGCTCGATCATCTGGATCGCGCGCTTCGCGGCGGTGCCGTCGGGCGAGGCGATGATCACCTTGCCGTCGTCGTTGACCTCGATCTCGCAACCGGTCTGCTCGATGATCGAACGGATCGTCTTGCCCCCTGGTCCGATGATGTCGCGGATCTTCTCTTTGGAGATCTGGATCGTGTGCAGCCGCGGCGCGAATTGGGAGATGTCGCCCCGCGGGATCGACAGTCCTTTTTCCATTTCACCGAGGATATGGAGCCGGCCGGCGAGCGCCTGCTCCAAGGCCACGTGCATGATCTCGCGGGTGACGCCCGTGATCTTGATGTCCATCTGGAGCGCGGTGATGCCTTCCCGCGTTCCGGCGACTTTGAAGTCCATATCGCCGTAGTGGTCTTCCTGGCCCGCGATGTCGGTCAGGACGGCGAACTTCTCGCCGGTCTTGATCAGGCCCATCGCGACCCCGGCGACCGGCGAGAGCAGCGGCACACCCGCGTCGAACATCGAGAGCGAGGCGCCGCAGACCGAGGCCATCGAGGAGGAACCGTTGGACTCCAGAATGTCGGAGACCACACGCACCGTGTAGGGGAAGTCGTCCTCGCTCGGTAGCACCGGCATCATCGCCCGGCGGGCGAGTACGCCGTGGCCGATTTCGCGCCGGCCCGGACCGCGCAGGAACTTCACTTCGCCGACCGAGAACGGCGGGAAATTGTAATGGAGCATGAAGCGCTGACGGTTCTCGCCCTCGTACTCCTCGATGATCTGGGCATCGCGGCTGGTGCCGAGAGTGGAGGAAACCATTGCCTGGGTCTCGCCGCGGGTGAACAGGGCGGAGCCGTGGGCGCGGGGAAGGATGCCGACCTCGACCGCGATGTCGCGAACCTCGTCCAGCTTGCGGTTGTCGAAGCGAATTCGATCTTCGAGCACCACGTGGCGCAGGATGTCCTCTTCGAGCTGACCGAGAACCTTCTTCACCTGGCCGCGCTTGGCTTCGTCTTCGGCCGGGAAGCGCTCCATGTAGGCCTTGATCACCGCGGAGGAGTTCTTCTTGCGGGCGAACTTCTCCTTGGTGAAGAGGGCCGTCTTGAGATCGTTCCAGATGTCGGTCTTCACCTGCTCGTACAGTTCGGCTGGGAAGTGGACCGGAGCGGTCCATGCCGGCTTCTGCTTCGAACTCTCGTGGTACAGCTCTTTCTGGGCGTTGATGATCTTCTGGATTTCGGCGTGCGCCCGGAAAATTGCGTCCAACACCTGCGCCTCGGAGAGCTGATTGCAGCCCGCCTCGACCATCACCACCGCTTCTTCGGTGCCGACGACCACGAGGTCGAGGTCCGAGACGTCGCGCTGGCTGTTGGTCGGGTTGAACAGCAGCTCGCCGTCGATCATGCCGACGCGAACCGCGCCTACGGGGTGGTAAAAGGGAATCTCGGAGAGCACCAGGGCGGTCGAAGCGCCGTTGATCGCCAGGATGTCCGGATCGTTCTCGCCGTCGGCCGAGACGCAGAAGGCGATGATCTGGGTGTCGAAGGTGTAGCCGTCGGGAAACAGCGGGCGCAAGGGGCGGTCGATCTGGCGAGAGGTGATGATCTCCTTCTCGGTCGGGCGCCCTTCGCGCTTGAAGAAGCCGCCGGGGATGCGGCCGGCGGCGTAGGTGTATTCCTTGTAGTCGACGGTCAAGGGCAGGAAGTCGCGGGGAATGCCGCCCTTCAAGTCGGCGCAGGCGGTGGCGAGCACCATCGTGTCGCCGTAGCGGACGGTGCAGGAGCCATCGGCCTGCTTGGCGAGCTTGCCGGACTCGATGACAAGCTGGCTTGCGCCGATCGAAATTTCTTTACGCAGGGTCATAGTTTGGGTCTTTCGATAGTTCTGGGCGCTCGGGGTTTCCGGATTCCTGCGGGTTCGAGAAGGGTCTCGAAGGAGGGATCCGTCCTGTACCGAGGCGCGGCCACCGGACTCCTCCGTGGAGGAGGTGGGGCCTGTGAGGGACCGGGCGTGTCGAAGACCCGAGCCGGTCCGGACCTGTGCGGGCAAGCGCCGTCGCCGCCCGCTGACGAAGGGCGGAGTCTACTTGCGGATGCCGAGGCGCTCGATCGTGCTGCGATACCGCTCGATGTCGCGGGATTTCAGGTAATCCAGAAGGCGACGGCGGCGCCCGACCATCTTGAGCAGGCCGCGGCGTCCGTGGTGGTCCTTCTTGTGGGTCCTGAAGTGCTCGGTCAGGTCGGAGATCCGGTGCGTGAGAAGGGCGACCTGAACTTCGGTCGAGCCGTTGTCAGTCTCATGCAGTCGATTTTCCGAGATGATACGTTCCGTCGTGGCTTGATTCTGAGACAAAGCAAACTCCTCCATGGGTCGCATCTAGCGATCGTCTCTTTGGGTTCCGATAAATTGTAGCACAGAGACTTGTGGACTCAGCCGGGGCGTCTCGCCCCAGCCGCGGCCGGTAGTTTTGGGCGTAACCTACGCTCAGAACACGACTTTAGGCTGGATGATCCCGGTGCCGCCGGAGCCGATCCGCTCGATGATCGTGCCGACCGCCACCAACTGCTGGCGCCGGTTGCGCAGCTCGACCCAATCGCCTTCGTCGCCGGCCAGCTCGCGCACCAGGACGGTCTGGCCGTGGCGGATGCGCTGCTCCTGCTGGGTGTCGGCAACCACCGCGCCGAACGGCAGGGGAATCCGGTCGAACGGCACCCAGGCCTCGCCGGCCGAAGCCGCGAGGCTGCCGCCGGTGGGACCCGCGTCGAGCCGAAGGGCCAGCTCCGGCAGCGTCACCGCCTGCTGGAGGTCGAACGTACCGATCTGGGTCCGGCGCAGGGCCGAAAGATGGGCGCCGCAGCCCAGCGCCCGGCCGACGTCGTGGGCGAGGGTTCGGGCATAGGTTCCGGAGGTGCAGGCGAGCCGGAAGGTGATCGAACCGTCGGTGAGGTCGCCGGTCGGTGCGAACTCAAAGACCGTGACCTCCTTGGTTTCGATCGGAATCTCCTCGCCGCGCCGGGCCATCTCGTAGAACTTGACGCCGCCGAGCTTCTTGGCCGAGTAGGGGGGCGTCTGCTGGTCGAACGTGCCGACGAAACGCGCCATCTCGGTCTCGATCGCTTCGACCGTCACCCCTTCGATCGAATGTTCCGCGGTGACCTGCCCCGCGGCGTCGTAGGTGTCGGTCGCCGCGCCGAAGCGGATCGTTCCCTCATACACTTTGGGCGCGCGGATCAGAAACCGGGTGAGCCGGGTCGCGGTGCCGACGGTCAGCAGGAGCAGACCGGTGGCTTCCGGATCGAGCGTGCCGCAGTGGCCGATCTTTTTTTCCTTCAAGATCCGCCGCGCCTTTTGCACCACGTCGTGCGAAGTGCAGCCGGTCTCTTTGTCGATCAGCAGCAGGCCGTCCTTCATACCGCGGCGCCCTGCGGGTCGCCCCCCTCCGGGGCGTTTTCGGCCGTGGCGAGCGCCGCTTCGATCTCGGCGAGGAGGGCGGGGAGCGGATCAGCGCCTGCGCCAACACCGGATTCGAGCGTGAAGCCCGCGGCGTTCTTGTGCCCGCCGCCGCCGTGTTGCCGGGCGATCTTTTCGATGTCCACCTCGCCGCGGCTGCGCATCGAGACTTTGGTCGAGCCGTCGTCGCGGAGCTTCAGCAGGGCGACCGCCTCGACTCCGGCGATCGAGCGGGCATGGTCGATCAGCCCTTCGGCGTCGCCCGGGCTGGCGCCCGCCCGCTCAAACATCGCCGGATCGATCTTGACGGTGGCGATTCGGCCGTTGCCGTGGATCTCCAAGGTTTGGAGCATCTCGCCGAGCAGGCGCACCGAGCCGAGCGGCTGGCTCTCGTTCAACCAGAGCGATACCTGTTCAGGCCGTGCGCCCTCGCGCACCAAGGCCGCCGCGGCCTCGAAGGCCGCCGAAGTCGCGTTGGCATAGCGGAATCCGCCGGTATCGGTGACCAGCGTGAGGTAGAGACAGGTGGCGGTCTCCGCTTCGAGCTGGATGTGGAGACCCTGGGCCAGGCGGTAGACCATCTCGCCCACCGCGGGCGCCGAGGTGTCCACCCAGTTGACCGCGCCGTAATGCTGGTTGCCCAGATGGTGATCGATATTGAGCAGGGGAACCTGGGTCACCTGCTCTTCGAGACCGCAGCGATCGAGGCTCGGACACTCCAGCACCACGGCCGCATCGAACAGCTCGGGGAAACCGGCCGGCGCCTCCGTGCCGACGTGGATGCGCTCGCTGCCCGGCAGCGGCAGGTAGACCGACGGCGCCGGATCGCGCAACCAGACCACGGCGCTCTTGCCTTGCTTGCGTAAGATACGCGCGAGACCCAAGGCGGAGCCGATCGCATCGCCGTCGGGATTGACGTGGCTGGTCAGGAGAAAGCGGTTGCCTTGGCGGATGCGGCGCAGCAGCTCTTCAGGCGCTTTCGTCGTCGTCGTCGTTGACATGGAGAGTCTCCAAGAGATTCGAAATGTTTTGGCTATGTTCGGCGCCGCGATCGAGCTTGAAATTGAGCTCGGGAGAAACACGAAGGTGACGGAGGCGCCGGGCGATTTCGGAACGGAGAAAGCCGCGCGCGTGGCGCAGCGCTTCGATGGTGGCCAGGCGTTCCGCCTCTTCCCCGAGGACCGAGACGAAAACCACGGCGTGGCGCAGATCGCCGCTCACCTCGACTTGGAGCACCGTGGCGAGCCGCACCCGCGGGTCCTTCATCTCGCGCAGCAGAAGATCGGCGAGTTCGGCGCGCAGTTGGTCGCCGATTCGGTCGGTGCGACGGCTCATGATACCCCCTCCAGGACCTGGGGGTTCCACAGGGTCAGGTAGGCTTCCCCTTCGTCGTCGATCAGGTTACGGACCTCGTCGAGCATGTGCTCCGCCTCTTTTTGCGTTTGGGCGACGATCGCGAGCGAGATCTCCGCTCGCTGCAGCAGATCGTGGTGGCCGGTTTCGGCGATCGAGATCCGATAGCGCTGGTGGATGCGTTCGATCAGCGGCTTGATCACCCGCCGCTTTTCCTTGAGGCTGCGGCTGGTGGGGAGGTGCAGCTCGAAGATGCAGATGCCGACGACCATGGCCTTCTCTCGCGAGCGAAGAGCCTCGTTTCGGAGCCGGGGCCGTTGACGGAAGCCCCGGAACGGCAACCCTCCGGAGCCTCCGCCGCACGAGTCGGCGGCAGCTCCGGTTTAGAGGGTCGCCGCCACCTCTTCGCGCCCGTAGGCTTCAATGATGTCGCCGGGTTTCAAGTCCTGGAAGCGCTCGATGCCGATACCGCAATCGAAACCGGCACGCACTTCCGCGACATCGTCCTTGAATCGCCGCAGAGAGCCGATCTTGCCTTCGAAGATGACCCGGCCGTCGCGCACCAGGCGGATCGAGGCGGCGCGGGGGATCGTCCCTTCGAGGACGTGGCAGCCCGCGATCGTGCCGATCTTCGGCACCTTGAACATGTCGCGCACTTCGGCCCGGCCGGCGGAGACCTCCCGGTAGGTCGGATCGAGCAGGCCGACCATCGCCTTT
This sequence comes from Thermoanaerobaculia bacterium, assembly GCA_038248205.1. Classification (GTDB taxonomy): domain Bacteria; phylum Acidobacteriota; class Thermoanaerobaculia; order Multivoradales; family UBA5704; genus DASYKS01. The sequence goes on along the minus strand of JBBRUC010000087.1, from coordinate 8,524 downwards.
TTCAGCTCGTCGATCAGCTCGTAGATGACGGTGTGGAGACGGATGTCCACGCCTTCCTTGTCCGCGAGGTCGGCGGCGGTGCGCTCCGGGCGGACGTTGAAGCCGATGATGATCGCCTTGGACGCCGCGGCGAGCAGCACGTCGTTCGTGGTGATCGCCCCGAGGCCCGAGAGGATGACCTGCACCTTGACCTTCTCGGTGCTCGCCTTGCCCAGCGTATCGCGCAGCACTTCCAGCGAGCCTTGGACGTCGGCCTTGAGCACCACGGGCAGATCCTTGACGTCGCCGGCCTGGATGCGACCGAACAGCTGTTCGAGCGACAGCGCGCGCTGGACCGGATTCAAGCCCCGGGTGCGCTCCTCCTGCTGGCGGTATTCGGCGATGCTGCGGGCCTTCACCTCGTCCTCGACCACCTGGAAGAGATCGCCCGCGTTCGGCAGATCGGTAAAGCCGCTCACCTCGACCGGCGTCGACGGCCCGGCGATCTGAATGCGCGCGCCGCGGTCGTCGGTCATCGAGCGGACGCGGCCCCAGGTGGCGCCGGTGACGTAAAGGTCGCCCGGCTTGACCGTGCCGTTTTGGATCAGCACGGTTGCGATGATGCCGCGGCCTACCTCTTTCCGCGCTTCGAGCACGGCGCCCTGCGCCCGCATGGTGGGACTGGCGCGCAGCTCCAAGAGGTCGGAGGTGAGGAGGATCATTTCGAGCAGCGAGTCGATGCCTTCCCGCTTCAAGGCGGAGACGCCGACCATGACCGTGTCGCCGCCCCACTCTTCGGGCTGGAGACCGCGCTCGGCGAGTTCGCGCTTGACCCGATCCGGGTTGGCGTTCGGCTTGTCGATCTTGTTGATCGCCACCACCAGCGGCACCTTAGCCGCGCGGGCGTGATCGATCGCTTCGAGCGTCTGCGGCATGACGCCGTCGTCGGCCGCGACCACCAGGACGACGATGTCGGTCACCTTGGCGCCTCGGGCGCGCATCATGGTGAACGCCTCGTGGCCGGGGGTGTCGAGGAAGACGATCTTCCGGTCCCGAACGTCCACGTGATAGGCGCCGATGTGCTGGGTGATGCCGCCCGATTCGCCTTCCGCCACCTTGGAGGAGCGGATCGCGTCTAGCAGCGAGGTCTTGCCATGGTCGACGTGACCCATGATCGTGACCACCGGACCGCGCGGCTCGGTGTCGACCCCGGCTCCGTTTCCGGAGGCGGCATCGCCCTCCGCCCGCTTCATCTCGTCCTTCAGCTGGACCTCCTCCTCGAACGAGACCACCGTCGTCTCGACACCCAACGAGGAGGCGAGCGACTGCGCGAGCTGCGGCTCGACCACGAAGTTGATGTTGGCGACGATGCCGCGGTCGAACAGGGCCTTGATCAGATCCTTGACCTTCACGCCGAGCTTGTCGGCGAACTCGCGCAGGGTCATACCCTCGGCGATGGTCACCGGACCCGAAGGCGGCGCTCCCTTAAACGACAGAACGTTGCCGCGATCGCCGCCGTCCTGGCGGTCGCTCTCGCGCAACTGGGCGCGACGGCGCCTACGGGCGCTCGGGTTGGCGACGTCCTCATCGACGTCCAGGCCGCGCAACGAACCCTTGAACACCGTGAGATCGGCTTGCGGCAGCGACGGACGCGCCGGTGCGCCCTTCTTCGGCTTCTTGTTGATCCCGCCGCGCTTGTCGCGGTCTCCACCGCCGCCGCCGCTCGGGCGATCGCTCCGGCCGACCATCGGGCGGTCCGAAGAGGGCGCCGCGGGGCGCGCACCGGCTCCCGCGCCGCCGGAAAACGGCGGACGGGAACGGCTCGGATCGGAGGCGCCGGGCGTCGTCGGCCGCGGCCGTTGACCCGGATAGGGCGCCGAGGCGCCCGGTCCGGCCGGACGGCCGGAGGGCATGTGCGGCGGACGCGGCGAAACCGGGCGCGGCGCGATCGGTCGCTGCGACAGCGAGGAGCCGGGCAGCGGTCCGGTCGAACCGGGGGTGTTCGGACGCATCGGCGGACGCTGCGAGCCGGGCGCCATGCCCGGACGGGGGTACGGTCCCGAAGGGCGACCTCCCGGACCGGAGGGGCGATACGACGGCGAGCCCGTGGGGCGCTGCGACGGCGTTGCGGCCGGTGTGTGGGCCGGCGTTTGGGCCGGTGTCTGAGCCGGCGTGGGAGCGGTTGGCGCGGCGTTCGGTGCCGGTTCCGGCGCGGTGATTCCCGGGGTGTCAGGAGTGCTCGGGGCGGCAGAATCGGTCGACTGGACCTGCGGCCCGACCGCGGTTACCGCGGTCTCCTTACTCTGGGATTCCGCCGCTTCGGCCGCTGCGCTCGCCTCGTGCGCTTCGGCGAGCGCCCGTTCGGGCCGCTCGGAGGCAGGCAAGGTCTGAATCCGCGGCTCCACCTTCTGGATCAGGGTGCGCGGGCGACCCGGGCGCAGGGGATTGGCCGGTGGGCGCAGGTTCGAGGGTGCGGGCGCCGGAGCCGGGGCGCGCTTCCTCTGCACCTCCGCCGCAGCAGGCTCGTCGCGCAGGATCACTTCGCGAGGGTGGGGCAGTTTCTTGCCCTGAATGATCGCCTGTAGCGTCTCGGAGTCGATGTGCGCATCGTCCCCTTCGACGCGAACGCCGATCGACTTCATCTTGAAGACAAGGTCCTGGTTCGAGATGCTCATCATCCGTGCCAGGTCCTGGACTCGAATCTTTCCCATAGTTCCCTCTAACTCCTGTCGCTGCCGTCCGCGGTGAGCCGCTTGACCGCGCCTTACGCTTCGCTGTTGTCGTCGCCGGTCGCCACGGGCTCGCCGTCTCCGGCGGCCTCCGCGGCTGCGGCGGCGAACGGATCTACTCCCTCGTCGCCTTCATCGTCCAGCGAACTCGACCGCTGCCGTTCGCTCTCCTGGAATGCTTTGGACAGCGCGGCCATGAAGTCCGAGTCGGCCATCGTGGCGGCCGCCGCCGGCTCTTCGAACCCGGCGGTGAACTCGGCGGCCGCCGTGTTGGTGCGGTGCTCCGACTGCTCGGCGGCCCAGCTCTTGAGTTCGGTCGCCTTTTCGAGAGTCATTCCCTCGACCGCGGCCAGGGCGTCGACGTCCCCTTCGGTCAGATCGTCGATCGCGCCGAACCCGGCGTTGCCGAGCGCCGCGGCCAACTCGTCGTCGACCCCCGGAGCCTCGGTCACGTCGTGCGCCGCCGGTTGGCCTTCGGCGTTCATGTCGCCGAATGCCGTCTGGAGCATCCGGGCGAGCGCGTCGGCGACCTCGTCCTTGACGTCGGATTCGCTCTTGATGTCGATCCGGGCGCCGATCAGCTCCGAGGCGAGCCGGACGTTCTGGCCGCGCTTGCCGATCGCGAGGGACAGCTGCTCGTCCTCGACGATCACGTCGAGATGCGGCACCTCGCCCTGGTGGGTGATCGAGACGCGGGTGATCTTGGCCGGCGCCAAGGCGCTCTGGGCGAAGGTCACGAGGTCGTCGCTGTATTCGATGATGTCGATCTTCTCGCCGCGCAGTTCGCGGATGATCGACTGCACGCGGGAGCCCTTCATACCGACGCAGGCGCCGACCGGATCGACGTCCCGCTCGCGGCTGAAGACGGCGACTTTCGCCCGCTCGCCCGGTGCGCGGACGGCGGCTTTGATCACCACCGTGCCGTCGTAGATCTCGGGGACTTCGGTCTCGAACAGCTTGACCAGCAGACGCGGATCGGTGCGTGACAGGACGATCTGCGGCCCCTTGGGCTGCTTGTGAACGTCGACGATCACCGCGCGAATCCGCTCGCCCTGGCTGTAGCGCTCGTGGCGGGCCTGCTCGTGCCGTGGCACCACGGCCTCGGTGCGCCCGAGGTCGATCACGATGTCGCCGCGCTCGAAGCGCTTGACCGTGCCGTTCAAAACCTCGCCCACCCGATCGATGAACTCGTTGTAGACGTTCTCGCGCTCGGCTTCGCGGACGCGTTGATAGAGCACTTGCTTGGCCGACTGCGCGGCGATCCGGCCCAGGCCGTCGGTCGAGATCGGCAGGCGGATCTCGTCGCCCACCTCGGCCTTCGGCTTGTGGTCGCGCGCCTCTTCGACGGTCCACTCGGCGAGCGGATCCTCGACGGTCTCTACGACCTGCTTGACGATGAACGCCTCGAATTTGCCGGTTTCCCGGTCCAAATGGGCGCGCACCGGCTCTTTGATCCGGTGTTGTTTCTTCGCCGCCGAGGCCATCGCGTCTTCGAGCGCGCCAATCCAGCGCTCCAAGTCGATGTCCTTCTCACGCGCCACCTGGCGCAGGATCTCGTTGATGTTGATGTCTGCCGTCTGTGCCTGGGCCATCGCCGTCTTTTCCTAGAGTTCGATCTCTAAACGTGCCACTTGGATCTGGTCGAGCCGGAGCGTCAGGCGCTCACCGCTCTCTTCGTCGAGGAGTGTCACCGACTCCGGCTCGGCGTGAAATGCTTCGAGCCGGGCGATGAGGGTCCGTTTCCGGACCTCCGGAGACGAGTACGTGATGCGCACTTTGCTGCCGACGAAACGTTGATAGTCGCGTGGTCGGTATAGCTGCCGGTCGAGACCGGGCGACGAGACTTCGAGAACGTACCGGGTGTTGCCGAAATCGAGGATGTCCAAGAAGGCCGAGATCTCTTTGGAGATCCGCTCGCAATCCGTGAGGGTGACGCCGCCTTCGCGATCGATGAGAACTTGGAGCGTTCCGCCCCGCCATTCCGCATGGACCAGCTCGCATTCAGCCTGCTCGGCGATGCCGTCGAGTTCCGCTTGCAGCTCGCTTCGAAGATCGATCTCGCCACCATCGACCGCCCTTTCCGCCCGGGGTTTGGCCGGGCGCTTTGCCGCGGCTGGGGCCACGCGTTTGGGCGCGGTTTTGTCGGCGGGTTTGGGTCGCGTCTTGGGTCGCGAAATTTCGTGGTCATTCTCCATTTCGGTCGGTTTTCTGCCGCTTTTCTGCACAATCGGCCCCAACAAAAAAAGTGGGCATGCTGCCCACTCCTTTTCCCTCTCGATTGCGCGGATGCGCGGTTCGAGGGCCGGCTGGCTGTCGGAATCTAACACAGGGACGCCTTCTGCGCCAACGTGCGCGGGGCGTACGCCATTTTGGCCGGAAATCACCTCTTGAAGAGTTGGCAAGCCAATTGCTCTACGAACCCACCGAGCAGCTCTTGGAAAGGAGACTCCTAAAACCCATGAACGCCAAGCCCGTTCCCACCGCACGTCGAATCACCACCGCCTCCCTGGTCGTCGGGGCCGTCGCCTTCGGCATGGTCCTCGCCGGAAGCCTCAAGATGACGCCCGCGGGCCAAACCGCCCCGGTCGCCTCGCTCGCGGCCTCGCAGGTCGAGGGCGCCAACATCGCGACGCACAGCTTGCCGAGCTTCGCCGATCTCGCCGAGGCGGTCGATCCCGCCGTGGTGTCGATCCAGGCCTCTACGATCAGCAAAGGGGGCGACTCGGAAGGCGGGCAGCGAGGCATCGATCCGTTCGAGTTCTTCTTCCCGAACAACCCGCGCGATCGCAATCCCCGGCGGGGCCCCCAGGGTAACGCCCCCGAGCGGCGTCAGGAAGCCGGGGGTAGCGGCTTCGTGGTCAGCCCGGACGGTTTGATCGTCACCAACAACCATGTGATCGACGGTGCAACCAGCGTTCGCGTTCACCTCGGCGACCGCGATTATCCCGCCGAGGTCAAAGGCACCGATCCGTCAACCGACCTCGCGCTCTTGAAGATCGACGCCGGCCACAGTCTCCGCTACCTGGAGCTGGGCGACAGCGACAAGACCCGCGTGGGCGACTGGGTGATGGTGATCGGCAACCCGCTCAACCTAGACAAGACGGTCACCACGGGTGTGGTGAGCGCCAAGGGGCGGTCGATCGGCATCAATCCCGACTCCGCGTTCGAGAACTTCATCCAGACCGACGCCGCGATCAACTTCGGCAACTCGGGCGGTCCGGTGGTCGACATGGACGGCCGGGTGATCGGTATCGCGACCGCGATCAACGCGGGTGCGGAAAACATCGGCTTCGCCGTTCCGGTTTCGACCCTCCAAGAGGTCCTGCCGCAGCTGCGCGACAAGGGGAAGGTGACCCGCGGCTATCTCGGCGTGCAGATCCAGAACCTGAACTTTGAGACCGCCCAGTCGTTCGGTCTCGACTCGACCGACGGCGCGCTGGTCGGCCGGGTGGAAGAAGACACCCCCGCCGCCGAAGCCGGCCTGAAGCACGGCGACGTGGTTCTCTCGGTCGACGGCAAGAAGATCAAGATGACCCGCGACCTGATCGATTACGTGGCGAACAAGGGTCCGAACACCAAGGTCAACCTGGTCGTCCTGCGCGACGGCAAGAAGATCGACAAGGTGGTCAAGCTCAGCGAGCGCCCGACGCCGAACCAGCAGGCGTCGACGGACAAGCCGACGGGTCGTAGCGGCATCGACTGGCTCGGCATTCAGTACCAGGATCTGTCCGGTGGCCTGCGCAACGAGCACGGCCTGCCGAAGGACGCCAAGGGCGTCTGGGTGACCGACGTCTCGGCGTCGAGCCCGCTGTACGAGAAGTTCGTCCGTCCCGGCGATTTGATCACCGAGGTCAATGGCCGGCCGGTCGATGGCGTGGACGAATTCGAAAAGGCGATCGGCCAGGCGAAATCCGGTACGTTCGTCCGCCTCTACGTCCTTCGATTCAGCGGCCAGAACGAAGACGGCCAGCCGTTCTTCGCCGTGGTTCGCGTCCCCTAACCCGCACGTCGCGTAGGTGATGCACATAGGGCCGGCCCTCCCGGGGGCCGGCCTTTTTCTTGGTGTCCGTACTGATCGTCCCGCCGGGTTCGAACCGACCGTGAGAGACTACGGGCAACCGGTCCAGCCCGTGTAATGGAACACCGAGGAAGTCGCCCCCGAGTAGTTCACGTAGGCGTCGAACCAGTGGCATTTGTTGGTCGGATTGCCACTCGAGATGGTGTTCGACCAGGTGGTGTCGGCGGAGACCGTTGCAGTGTAGGGCACCGTTTGCCACGCGCCCCAGACGCCGGTGTCTGAGCGCTCGCGAAACACCAGCTGCACGGTGCTGCTGCCGTTGGCCGCATAGCCGGCGGCGGTCAACGTTCCGGCCGGCCCCCAGGCGGACTCGGCCGGTTGGATCCAGGCGATGCTCGCGCTCGGGGCAGGGCAGCCGCTCCAACCCGTGTAGTGGAACACCGGCGACGTCACTCCCGAATAGTTGACGTAGGCGTCGAACCAGTGGCACTTGTTGGTCGGATTGCCGCTCGAGATGGTGTTCGCCCAGGTGGTGTCGGCGGAGACCGTTGCAGTGTAGGGCACCGTTTGCCACGCGCCCCAGACGCCGGTGTCTGAGCGCTCGCGAAACACCAGCTGCACAGTGCCGCTGCCGTTGGCCGCATAGCCGGCGGCGGTCAACGTTCCGGCCGGCCCCCAGGCGGACTCGGCCGGTTGGATCCAGGCGATGCTCGCGCTCGTCGGCGGCGTATACCCGGTGCTGTAGATGCTGTTGCGCCAGGCCCCGCCGCACATCTGAGCCGGATTGGCCGTGCAAGGCGTGTTGCATTCGCGGTCGCTGACCAGGGAGTACGCGAGGCTGTTGCCGGCGAAACAATAGCCGTAATACTGCAAGCCGGCATACAGGTACCCGGCGTTGAGCGCCGCCTGCTTGCAGCTCTCGATCGTCTGCGTGGTGCCGCCCAGTTGAACCGGCAGCGCGCGCGTCGCGGTGTCCGTGTAGCAGCCTCGATAGCCGGCGACCGCCGCGGGCACGATCAGTGAAGCCGTGTTGCTCCAGAGCGGGGTCGAGGCGCCCAAGTACGAACCGACGCGGAACTGGTACGAACCGATCGGCGGGTTGGCGCCGCTCGTGTAGCTGGTCACGTTCGGCCCCACGGTCGGTGGGCTCATGTCAGAGAACGCGCTGCCCGAGTAGGAGAACTGCACCCGGAAGCCCTGCTCGTTGGTGCTGTTGTCGACCCAATTGAGCCGGATCGTCCGCGACTGGAGGTCGAACCAGGCCACGAGGCCGGACGGTGCGGGCGGCGTCGTGTTCACGGTGAGCAGCCCGGCGTTCGAGAAGATCTGGTTCGGGTTCGGCCCCGCGTCGGTGACCCGGCAGCGGTAGTACCCGGCGTGGCCGGCGGCCACCGGGTTGATGGCGAGGTTCGCCGTGGTCACGCCCGAGATGCCGCCGCCGTTGGCCAAGTTGTTGAACGGACCAGAGGCCGAAGCGCCCGATTGCCATTGATAGGCCAGAGGAGCGACGCCTGTGGCGGCCACCGAGAAGCTCGCCGAGCCGCCGACCGAAGCGGTCGCGTTGCCCGGATGCTGCGTCACGGCGAGCGCCGCGACCGCCGTCAGCTGGGCCGCGTTCGAGACGACCTGCTGGACCGGAGCGGACGCGTCGGTGACCCGGCAGCGGTAGTACCCGGCGTGGCCGGCGGCGACCGGATAGATCGTGAGCGTCGCCGTCGTGACCCCGGAGAACGCGCCGCCGTTGTTCAGGTCATTGAACGGCCCGGCGGCACTGGAGGAGGACTGCCAGCGGTAGGAG
>JBBRUC010000086.1:0-23567 GCA_038248205.1 Thermoanaerobaculia bacterium | reverse complement strand
AGGTCAGTCAGACGATCTTTCCCGGCTATCCGGTGACCATGGACGATGACGGCGTAACCGTCGCGCGGCCGGGTGAATCCGGCCCCGAAAGGGCGAAGCACGGTCTGTTGCGGGCCCTTCTCGCGAACGCCGTCGAGGGCGCGTCAGCCGGTTTTATCAAGAATCTGGAGATCATCGGCGTCGGTTACCGGGCCGAGCACAAGGGCACCCAGGTGCAGTTCGCTCTCGGCTACTCTCACCCGGTGATCTTCAACATCCCGGAGGGGATCAAGATCGACCTCGACGCCAAGGCGGGCAAGCTCGCCATTTCGGGCGCCGATCGCCAGAAGGTCGGCCAAGTGGCGGCCGAGATTCGCTCCTTGCGTAAGCCGGACCCTTACAAGGGGAAAGGCATCAAATTCGCCAACGAGGTCCTCCGCCGCAAAGTCGGCAAGGCCGGAGGCAAGTAGAGATGACCGAGCATCTGACGAAGCAGATCTTGAAGAAGCGGGCGCGTCGCCTGCGGGCTCACCTGCGGGTGCGTCAGCGGGTTCATGGCACCGCGGTTCGGCCGCGCCTGTCGGTTTACAAGAGTCTGCGGTTTATCTACGCACAGATCATCGACGACGACCGCGGCGTGACTCTCGCGCAGGCGAACTCCATGGACGCCGACCTCAAGGCGAAGCTTTCGGGTTCGACCGGAGGTGTCGACGCTGCGAAGGTGGTGGGTGCCGCCGTCGCCGAGCGCGCGAAAGCGAACGGCGTGGACAAAGTGGTCTTCGACCGTGGTGGTTACGTGTACCACGGCAAGGTCAAGGCGCTGGCCGACTCGGCCCGCGAGAACGGGCTTCAATTTTGAGGTCGGAGGCGAGCTGTGGCCAGGGAACGTGAGTTCGAGCGCGAAAGCGAGTTTTTCGAGCAGGTCGTCCATATCAACCGTGTGACCAAGGTCGTCAAGGGTGGCAAGAACTTCTCGTTCTCCGCCCTGGTAGTGATCGGTGACGGCAAAGGTCGTGTAGGTTATGGTGCGGGCAAGGCGAAAGAGGTTCCTGTTGCGATTCGCAAGGGGATCGAGATCGCGAAGCGTAATATGATCCAGGTTCCGACGCGGGGCACGACGATTCCGCACGAGACCTTGGGTGTCTACGGCGCGGGGCGCGTATTGCTCAAGCCGGCTTCGGAAGGCACGGGCGTAATCGCCGGTGGTCCGGTGCGCGCGGTAATCGAAACCGCGGGTATCCAGGACATCCTGACCAAGTCGTTGGGTACGACCAATCCGCACAACGTGGTGAAAGCCACGTTCGATGCGCTGCTCAGCCTGCGTCAGCCCGAGGACGTCTTCCGCTTGCGTGGCATCGAGCCGCCGCAGCCGGGCGTACCGACGGTCAAGCTGGAGCGGGGTTAGGGAGCGCGCTTATGGCATCGAAGACGGGAAAGACCGCACAAGCGGCCGCCTCGGCGGACGCTGAGACGAAGAACACCGAGACGAAACGGCTGCGGATCCGCCAGATCCGGAGCACGATCAGCACGAAGCCGGGCCACGAGGAGTCGGTCCGCGGGTTGGGGCTTCGGCGCATGCACGATGTAGTCGAACGGCAGGACTCGCCGGCTTTGCGCGGCGTGTTGGCAAAAGTCGGCTACTTGCTCCAGGTGGAAGAGGTCTAGCGATGAAGTTGCACTCGATGTCCCCGGCGAAGGGGAGCAAGCACTCCAAGAAGCGGGTGGGTCGCGGTCCGGGATCCGGGATCGGCAAGACTTCGGGCAAGGGCGAGAAGGGACAGCGCTCGCGGACCGGCTATCAGGGCCGGCTCGGATTCGAAGGCGGCCAGATGCCGCTGATCCGGCGTGTGCCGAAGCGCGGCTTCACCAACATCTGGAAGACGGAATACGACATTGTCAATCTGGCCGCGCTCGCCGATCTGGCCGAGGCCGACCAAGCGTCTGCCGTTTTGACGCCGGAAACGCTCGCCGCCCATGGCTTGGTGCGCAAAGGGGAGCGAGTCAAGGTTCTCGGTGACGGCGAGATTGGGAAGGCGCTCAAGGTGACGGCTCACAAGTTCAGCAAGTCGGCCCGGGCCAAGATCGAGGCTGCGGGCGGTAGCTGCGAGGAACTGCGGTGATCGATAGTTTCCGTAACATTTTCGCCATTCCGGAGCTCCGCAAGCGGGTCCTGTTCACGTTCGGGCTCCTTGCGGTCTACCGGATCGGTTGCCATATTCCGACTCCGGGCGTCGATCCGAATGCGTTGATCGAGTTCATGGCGCTGGCGCAAAACAGCTTCTTGGGCTTCTTCAATACCTTCACGGGCGGCAGCTTGGGTAAGTTCACGGTCTTCGCGCTGGGGATCATGCCGTACATCACGGCTTCGATCATCCTGCAGCTGCTGACCGTGGTCTGGCCCTATCTCGAAAAGCTCTCGAAGGAAGGGGAGCTGGGGCGTCGCAAGATCACCCAGTACACCCGATACGGAGCGATGCTGATCGCGATCATCCAGTCGCTCGGAATCTCGACCTGGTTGCAGGCGCAGACAACGCCGGGGCAGGCGCCTCTGGTGCCGCATCCGGGTTGGGGCTTCCGCCTGTTCACCGTGCTTACTCTCACCACCGGCACCGCCTTCATCATGTGGTTGGGCGAGCAGATCAGCGAACGGGGCATCGGCAACGGAATTTCCCTGATCATCTTCGCGGGCATCGTGGTCGGCTTGGTTCCGGCGATCGGCAACTCGATCCAAGGGATCAAGAACGAGACGCTGTCGGCGTTGGGCATGGTCTTCCTCCTGGCCTTCATGCTCCTGGTGGTCGCCTTCATCGTCTATATGGAACGGGCGCAGAGGCGAATTCCGGTCCAGTACGCCAAGAGGGTCGTGGGCCGCAAGGTCTACGGCGGGCAGAGCACCTATCTGCCGCTTCGCGTGAACACCGGCGGCGTCATCCCGGTCATCTTCGCGAGTTCGGTGGTGATGATTCCGACGACGATCGCCCAGTTCGTCAAGAACGAAACCATTCTCGACCTCGTGAGCTACATCTCGTACGGCGCGCCGCTGTACTACCTGCTCCAGGTCGTGACGATCGTCTTCTTTGCGTACTTCTACGTCTCGATCATCTTCAACCCGGCCGACCTGTCCGAGAACATGCGGAAATACGGCGGCTTCGTCCCCGGCATTCGCCCGGGCAAGCGCACCGCCGAGTACATCGATCGGATCTTGACGCGGTTGACACTGGTGGGAGCTCTCTATCTGGCGGCCGTTACGGTTCTGCCGGAGTTCCTGCTGACCGGAATTCATGTCCGCCAGATCCCCTTGATCGGCGCGGCGCTCGACGCGGGCCTGCCGAACTGGTTCACCAACGGCCTCGGGATCAACTTCTACTTCGGCGGCACGTCGCTGCTCATCGTCGTAGGCGTCGCGATGGACACGGTCCAACAGATCGAGAGCCAGCTCGTGATGCGTAACTACGAAGGTTTCATGAAGCGGGGAAGGGTTCGTGGGCGACGGGGATGACCGTCGCGCCCGCTTGCGGGTGATCCTTCTTGGTCCCCCGGGTTCAGGTAAAGGAACCCAGGGAGAGGTTCTTTCCAAGAAATTTGGCGTACCGCAGATCTCGACCGGAGATATGCTGCGCAGTGCGATCGCCGCCGGCTCGGACCTCGGCCGTAAGGTCGAGGACATCATGAGTTCGGGCGCCTTGGTGGACGACGAGACGATGCTCGAAGTCGTGACCAAGCGCCTGGCTGCGCCCGACACCGCCCGCGGCTTTTTGCTCGACGGCTATCCTCGGACGTTGCCGCAAGCGCGATCGCTCGACCGGATTCTTTCCGCCGACGGCATCGACCATGTCCTGGTGGTCGAAGTTCCGGAAAGCGAGTTGATCCGCCGTATGATGGCGCGTGGCCGGGTCGACGACTCGACCGAGGTCGTGCGCGATCGGCAGCGGATCTACCACGAGGCGACCGAGCCGTTGGTCGCCTACTACGGGGAGCGCGGATTGGTGCGGCGGATCGCGGGATACCAATCGATCCCGGACGTGACGAGGCAGATGATTGCGGCGCTGGCCCGAGACGGCGACGGCGAAGCCCTGGAGGGCGCGCAATGACCGTGCTCAAGACGCCCGGAGAGATCGAGTTGATGGATCAGGCGAACCGGATCGTACATGATGTGCTCGATCAGCTCGCCGAGCGAGTGGCACCTGGGGTGACGACCGCCGATCTCGACCGTTTCGCCGAGCAGTTCATTCGCTCGCGCGGTGGAGTGCCGGCGTTTCTGCACTATCGTGGCTATCCCGCCACTCTGTGCATCGCCAAGAACGACGTGATCGTTCACGGCATCCCGAACGGTCAGGCGCTGGTCACGGGAGACATTGTCGGGATCGACTGCGGGGTGCAGTACAAAGGTTATTTTGGCGATGCGGCGCGAACTTTCGCGGTCGGACCGGTTTCTCCGGAGGCCGAACGACTGCTGGCCGTGACGAGAAAGTCGCTGCTGCTCGGAATCGAGCAGGTACGCCCGGGCGGGCGACTTTCGGATATCGGGCATGCGGTACAGGCGCACGCCGAGCGCAACGGCTATTCGGTGGTGAGGGAGTTCTCGGGCCATGGCATCGGAACTTCGCTGCACGAGGATCCGCAGGTGCCGAACTATGGCAAGCCCGGTAAGGGACCGAAGCTCAAGCCTGGTATGGTGCTCGCGATCGAGCCGATGATCAACGCCGGAAGCGCCGGCGTGAGAATGGACGCGGACGGTTGGACCGCGCGGACCGAAGATGGGTCGCTGTCGGCTCATTTCGAGTTCTCGGTCGCGGTGACGCCAACCGGTTATCGAGTTTTGGGCGCAAGCCCGGCTTGAGCCGGATTGAGACTGCCGAGACGAGCTGGAGCGAAATTTGTCGAAGAAAGAAGAAGCGATCGAGGTCGAGGCGGTGGTTGTCGAGCCGCTACCGAACGCGATGTTCAGGGTCGAGCTCGAAAACAAGCACCAGGTACTGGCGCACATTTCGGGCAAGATGCGTAAGCACTTCATTCGGATCCTGCCCGGCGATCGAGTGCTGGTCGAGCTCTCGCCGTACGATTTGAATCGTGGTCGCATCGTGTACCGCTTGAAGTAGGCGCGGATGAAGGAGTGAGTGATGAAAGTACGGACGTCGGTCAAACGGATCTGCCCAAAGTGCAAGGTCGTCCGCCGGAAGGGCGTTGTGCGGGTGATCTGCGAGAACGCGAAACACAAGCAGCGCCAGGGATAGGTCAGGATAGGAACGAGCTATGGCACGCATCGCAGGAGTAGACCTGCCCCAAAACAAGCAGGTTTGGATCGGCTTGACCTACATCTACGGCATCGGCCGTACGCGCTCGAAGAGTATCCTCTCCGAGGCTCAGGTACCCGAGGTAACCCGGGTGAAAGACCTGACCGAGGACGAGGCGCGCCGGATCCGTAAAGTCATTACGGACGAGGGGCGTGTCGAGGGTGATTTGCGCAAGGAGATCAGCCAGAACATCAAGCGGCTGATGGAGATCGGCAGTTACCGTGGCGTTCGCCACCGTAAGAACCTTCCGGTTCGCGGCCAGCGGACGTCGACCAACGCGCGTACTCGTAAGGGTCCGAGGCGCGGAGCGGTCGCCGGCAAGAAGAAAGCGACGAAGAAGTAAGGACCGAGCGCTGCCCGCTTCTCGCAAGAAAAGCGGGGGTGCCCCCCAGGGAGAATCATGGCGAAGGCAGCTCCGAAGAAAGACCGCAAGGCGGGCAAAAAGAAGGAACGGCGGATCGTGCCCCACGGTGTGGTGCATATCCAAGCCACCTTCAACAACACGATCGTGTCGATCTCCGATCCCGAAGGGCATGTCCTTTCGTGGTCGTCGGCCGGACGGATCGGTTTCAAAGGCTCGCGCAAGGGCACGCCGTTCGCGGCTCAGGTCGCTGCGCAGAGCGCCGGCAATAGCGCCAAGGACTCGGGCGTACGTACGGTCGACGTGTTGGTCAAGGGACCGGGGGCCGGCCGCGAGTCGGCGGTCCGCGCCTTGCAAGCCTCGGGAATCGAGGTCAAGTCGATCAAGGACGTGACGCCCATTCCGCACAACGGCTGCCGACCGCGCAAGCGCCGTCGCGTCTAGAGCGGCCGAGAGGGACCGACGAGTCTATTGAACCTCGGGTGTGCCGAGGGGCTCGTCGACGTCTTCCTCAGATGAATTCCTCGTAGCGTCGAGGAGAGGACGTCAGGAGAATCAACGTGGCAAGATATACGGGACCCGTTTGCCGGCTCTGCCGCCGCGAACGGATCAAACTGTTCCTCAAAGGTGACCGCTGCTTCAAAGAGAAGTGTGCAATCGAGCGTAGGGCCTATCCGCCGGGCCAGCATGGCAATCGCCGCGGTCGCCGGATCCAGGGCTACGGTCTGCAGTTGCGCGAGAAGCAGAAGGTCAAGCGCATCTACGGCGTGTTGGAGAGCCAGTTCCGCACCTATTTCGAGGAGGCAGATCGCAAGAGGGGTATCACCGGCGAGAACCTCCTGATCATGCTGGAGCGGCGACTCGACAACGTGATCTTCAGTCTTGGTTTTGCCGGATCACGCGCGCAAGCGCGACAGCTCGTCCGGCACGGCCACGTTTTGATCGACGGCCGTAAGGTCTCGGTGCCTTCCTACCAGGTGAAAGCCAGTCAGGCGATCACGGTCAAGGAGGCGAGCAAGAAGAATCCGCTGGTCCGCTCGAGCGTCGAAACCGCCCGCGGCCGCGGCATTCCGGAGTGGTTGGAGCTGGACGCCGACAACGTGTCGGGCAAGGTCACGCGCCTTCCTGCTCGGGAAGACATCAAGCTCCCGATCCAGGAGCAGCTGATCGTCGAGCTGTATAGCCGCTAAACCGGTCGGCAACTACGCGAAGGAGCCTGCGAGTATGCTTTGGAAGGGTTTTCAGCGCCCACGGCGCGTCGAAATAGAAAAAGAAACACTGACGGCGAGCTATGGCAAGTTCACTGCCCAGCCGTTCGAGCGCGGTTTTGCCACCACCATGGGCAACGCGCTGCGCCGTTGTCTGCTCTCCTCGATCGAGGGAGCGGCGATCACAGCCGTCCACATCGAAGGTGTGCTCCACGAGTTCTCCTCGGTTCCGGGAGTGGTCGAGGACGTCACCGATATCATCCTGAACTTGAAGCAGGTGCCGATTCGCCTTCACAGCGACGAGGCCAAGGTGCTCGCGATCGACGTTTCCGGTCCGGGCAAGGTGACAGCCAAGCACATGGCCGATGATCCGCAGGTCGAGATCATCGACCATGACATCCACATCGCGACTTTGAACGAAGAGGCGCGGTTCAAGCTGCAGCTCAAGATCGAGCGCGGTCGTGGCTACGTCTCGGCGGATCGCAACTTCGACGAGTCGCTCGGCATCGGTTGGATTCCGGTCGACTCGGCCCACAGCCCGGTCCGCCGCGTGAACTTCCGGGTCGCCGCGGCACGCCTCGGCCAGACTACCGATTACGAGAAGCTCGTTCTCGAAGTCTGGACCAACGGTACGGTCGCTCCGGAAGAGGCGGTGTCGCTCGCGGCGCTGCTGCTCAAGGAGCACCTCGGTACGTATATCCAGACCGAGGAGAGCCTGCGCGAGATCGGCGGGGAGGGCGGCCGAGAGGATCTGGCCGGTCTCGATCAGATCCTCGCCAAGACGATCGACGAACTCGATCTCTCGGTGCGCTCGGCCAACTCACTCAAGAACGCCAACATCCACAATCTGCGCGATCTGGTGCGGCGCACGGAGAAGGAGATGTTGGAGACTAAGAACTTCGGCCGTAAATCCCTCGAAGAGGTCCAGGAGGTTCTGGACAAGCTGGGCCTCTCGCTCGGGATGAACGTCTCGTCCAGCGGCGCGTCCGCCTAGGAGTCGTTATGCGTCACGCGTACAGAGGTTCGCGTCTTGGGCGGAGCACGGCGCACCGGCAGGCGCTGTTCAAGAACCAGATCCAATCGTTGATGCTCTCCGAGCGGATCATCACGACCTTGCCCAAAGCCAAGGAGATCCGTCCGCTCGCCGAGCGTGTGATCACCCGCGGCAAGCAGGGCACCATCCACGCACGCCGCTGGGCGCTGCGTTGGCTGGGTAGCCGCGATCTCGTCAAGAAGGTTTTCGACGACATCGCCCCGCGCTTTGCGGAGCGTCCGGGCGGTTATCTCCGGATCGTCAAGCTCGGACCCCGCCCTGGCGATGGTGCCGAAATGGCGCTGATCGAGATGGTCGAAAAGGGTTCTGACGCCGAGGCGCCCGCGGCTCCGCCCAAAGCCGCCAAGGCTAAGAAGCCGGCCGCTCCGAAGAAGAAGGCGTCCGATGAGGCGCCGAAGGAGCGGGTAAAGAAAGAGCCGAAAGCGAAAGCGACGACCCGTTCGAAGCCCGCCGGAGGCGGTCAGAAAACGGCACCGCGAAAGATGGGTTCGTAAAAGCTCGTCATCGCGGGTCGAGTTTCCCGATGTTCCTAGAATGGCCGGCGGGCTTGCCCGTCGGCCATTTTTCCTTCTGACTCTCTCCGCTTCTACCGGCCTCGCGCCAAAGCCCGGCTCGCGGCGCCGGTGCGCCAGCCGTTGGCGCGATCGAAGGGGCGGCGGAGACGACGGCGGCCCCGGGCGACTCAACGGAACGGCTCCCGCCGGGGTCTGATGGGGTTCGACTCCTCCTGTCCCACCGTACCGTCTAATCGTTTCGAGGATCTTTATGCTACGACTCGCGCCGACCGCCCTCTTCGTCGCCCTTGCGGCCCTGCCTTTCTCACTCTTCGCCCAATCGCCGAGCGTCGCTCTCGATCCGAAGGCCCTACTCTCTGAAATCGATGCGGCAGCTCTGCAACCGGACCGAGCCGTTGCGCTCAAGAAGGTGAAGCTTGCCGCGGGCCTTGCGACTCTCACGCTCCAGGGCAAGCTGATCCCCGTGACACCGGTGGCGGGGCAGGTGCGCGAAATGGTGTTCTTCGGGGAAGGGCGGATCGAGCTGCAGGCCCCCGATGAGATCGAGGCCGGCCAGCTCGAATTGTTCACGGGCGCGTCGGAGATCGATGAGCAATTCGATCAGGCGGTCCTCGTGTTCGGCCTTGATCAGGCGGTTGACGCCTTGCTCAAGCGCCCGGTGACCACGCTCGATGAGGCCGAATCCAAGAAGGCGCGGGAGGTCTACGAGGCTTGGAAGAAGGGACCGGAGCGCGAGCTTCTGGACGTGCGCGGCGCGATCTGGTCCGACGCCCTCGGCGACGCGCCGTATCAGAACCTTTTCGTCGGCCGCTTCCATGGGGTTGAACGCGGCGATTTTCTCTACCTTGTCGATCCCCAATCGACGGAGCAGGTGACCCTCGGCCAGTTCGTGCCGATCGAGGCGACGGAAAAGGAGAAGCGGAAAATCATCCGCCAGCTCGCGCGCGAGCAGCGCCGGGGTCGATTGATCGGCGTGGAGCTGGAAGACCTGGGCCAGTGGGACACCTGGCTCTCGTCGTCGCTGCTCACGAAGGACGGCAAAGCGGCCCCGGGCGCCGCGGCCTTCGAACCCGTCCGTTACGCTCTCGATATTACGCTCGACTCCCCGATTGAAAAGATCCACGGGGTGGCGAAAATCGAGCTCCGGCCGATCCTTCCCGGAGTGCGAACGATCGAGATCCGACTGCCGCGAAGTTTCCATGTGCGCTCGATTCGCTCGGACTCGGGTGCCGAGCTTGCCTTTGCACGTTCCGGCGGGGAAGTGGTCGCCGTGCTCGACGCACCCCCTTCACCCGACGGGACGGTGACGATCGCCATTTCCTACGACGGGGTTGCGATCGACGGAGAATCGAAGTTGTACGCTTTGATCGACACTCAAGATTGGTACCCGCACGTAGGCGAGGTCGACCGCGCGACGTACGACGCAACGTTCCATTGGCCGCGGCGGTTCGATCTGCTCGCTCCAGGGAGTCGAGTGGAAGGCGGGGAGACGGGGGATCTTAAGTGGGAGCGCCGCCGACTCGACCTGCCGACCTGGGGTTACACGTTCGAACTGGGCAAATTCGCCCTGGAACAGCGTCAGGTCGGTCATGTCGCGCTCACCTTGGCGTTCGATCCAGGCGGCAGAAGCTTGGGCCGCAGCAGCCGTAAAGAGATCGGTGACACCGTCGCCGAAGCGCTCGCATATTTCGAAGAGACGTTTGGCCCCTACCCGCTCGACGAGCTGACGGTCTCGACGATTCCGCGCGGGTTCTCGCAGTCGATGCTCGGTTTCATCACCCTCTCCGATCTCATGATGCTCGACAGATCGTTCTGGACCGTGATCCTCGGTTTCGAAGATCGCCGCACGGTAATCGCCCACGAGATCGCCCACCAATGGTGGGGTCATCGAGTCAGTTGGGAGAGCGACCGCGACATCTGGCTCTCGGAGGCGATGGCGAATTACTCGGCGCTGCTCTATCAGGATGAAAAGATCAAGCCGGCGACGGGCAAGAAGGTCGACCGGAAGAGCCGACGCGAGGACGTGCTGGTCGGCCCGACTTCTGGATGGCAAAGTGCCCTCACCGCGACTTTGGCGGACGAGCGGGCGATTGATTCGGTCGGGCCGGTGGTCCTGGGAAGGCGCCTGTTCTCCAGCCGTGCGAATGGGGCCTACGAGCCGATCGTCTACAAGAAGGGGGCGGTGATCCTCGACATGCTGGCCCGCAGCTTGGGTGAAGACAATTTCCCCAAGATCCTGCACGAGGTGGTCCGGGTGGTGAACGGCAGGCCGCTCTCGACCCGAGATTTTTTCGACCTGATCGAGCGGATCACCGACACGGACCTCGAGGCTTTCGTTTCCCGCTTCGTCGAAGGAACGGGTCTGCCCGAGGTGTACTACACCTACTCGTACAAACAGGGTGAGGATGGGAAGTGGCGGGTCGAGGGAGAGGCGCGGATCGATACCCCCTACCGCTTCCGCTATCGGGCGATTGCCGCGGACCAGGGTTTCGATGTTCTTCGGGAGCGGCAGGACACGATCCGCGATCTCGCAACCCTTGCACTGATCGTTCCGATACAGGTCTCGTTTTACGATCCGACCCGCGACGACGGCAAGAAGAGGAACCGCGAGTCGCCGGAGCCCAATGCCTTGCTCAAGGGTCGAATGGTCCTGCGCGGAGACAGGGTGCCGATCGACATCCCGCTCGACTTTGAACCGCGTCAGTTCTGGCTCGATCGCGACCAACGGGTGTACGGTCGGTTCTTCGACGAGAGCCGCAATCCGAAGCGGATGCTTTATTACCGCGGAGCGGACCAATCCGCAGCCGGCCGGCGCGAAGAAGCGGTACAACTCCTGAACCAAGCGCTCACTGCCGAGGTCTGGAGCGGCGACGAGCTGGACAAACCGAGCAGCCATGATCTGACCAGCCAAAGGAAATGGTTCGACGGTCGTATCCAGCTCGCACTCGCCCGCATCGCACTCGACCAGGGCCAAAACGCCGAAGCCCAAGCCGCGTTCGACAAGGCGAAGAAGGTGCTTCGCGCCGCAAACGGCGGCGGTTGGGTCGCCGAGGAGCTTCGGGTCGTCGAATCTCGGCTCGATCTCCGCCGCGGCGACTACGATCGGGTGTTCCGGCGCCTGAACAAGGCGCTCTTGAAGCGTGCCGACATCGACAGTACGGAGGGCTTCGTCCTGCTTGCGATTGCGGCTCAGAAGACCGGTCATCGAGAGGAGCTGAAAAAAGCGAAAGACGCGGTGAAGGAATCGGGCTCGGACCTTTCGGTGCTCGGCAACTGATATCGCGTGCCGATGAGCGCCACGTCCCACTAAGCCGAATCGCTCGCAGTTGCCCCGCCCGCGTAGGTCTGCCAGGATTGCGTCTCCTCTTCCTAGGGAGCACCTTATGCCGAGCATTCTGCGCCGCGCCTTGGCGGTCCTGCCCGCCGTTCTGATCGCCTTCGGTTTTGCCGTCTCGGCGGCTTTTGCCGTACCTGCCGCCGCCGAGGCACCCCAAGAGCAGGAGAAGAAGGTCGAGGAGAAGAAGGGCGAATCGATTCCTCCCGCGCCTCCGCGCCGGGCGGATGAGGGGATGGGGCCCTACGATCGTCTGATTCTTCGCGGCGCCATGTTGATCGACGGGGCGGGCTCTCCGCCGGTCGGTCCGGTCGACATCGTGATCGAGAAGAACCGGATCGCGGACGTTCAGATCGTCGGCAGTCCGGGGCTTGCGATCGATCCGGACAAGCGGCCGAAGGCCCAACCGGGCGATCAAGAGCTGGATCTCTCGGGGATGTATATCCTGCCCGGCTTCGTCGACCTGCACGGTCATATCGGAGGCACCGAGCAGGGCACTCCTGCGGAATATGTCTACAAGCTCTGGCTGGGGCATGGGATCACCACGATCCGCGATCCAGGCAGCGGCAACGGACTCGACTGGGTTCTTTCCGAGCAGGCACGAAGCGCCAAGAACGAGATCGTGGCACCGCGCATCCACCCTTATGTTTTTTTCGGCCAGGGGCGCGACGAGCCGTTCACCACGCCGGAGCAGGCCCGCGCCTGGGTCCGATCGGTGGCGAAGAAAGGGGCGGAGGGCTTGAAGTTCTTCGGCGCCCGGCCGGATTTGATGCGCGCGGCGATCGAAGAGGCGAAGTCGCTCGGCCTCCGCTCCGCCTGCCACCATGCCCAGCTCTACGTCTCGCGGGTCAACGTGCTCGACTCCGCCCGCTGGGGACTCACCTCGATGGAGCATTGGTACGGACTGCCCGAAGCGCTGTTCGTCGATCGGACGGTCCAAGATTATCCGGTCGATTACAACTACGCCGATGAGGCCGACCGTTTCAGCGAGGCCGGACGCCTTTGGCGGCAGGCCGCGCCGCGTGGTTCGGAGCGTTGGAAGGAAGTGATCGACGAGCTGGTGAAGCTCGATTTCACGATCGATCCCACCCTGACCATCTACGAGGCGAACCGGGATCTAATGCGCGCCCGCCGCGCCGAATGGCACGAGGAGTACACGCTCCCTTCGCTCTGGGATTTTTACGCGCCGAGCCGCAAGTCGCACGGTTCCTACTGGTTCGCCTGGGGCACCGAGCAGGAGGTGGCTTGGAAGGAGAACTACCGGATCTGGATGTCCTTCCTGGTCGACTTCAAGAACGCCGGCGGCCGGGTGACAACCGGCTCCGACAGCGGCTACATCTACAAGCTCTACGGTTTCGACTACATCCGCGAGCTGGAACTGCTGCGCGAGGCGGGGTTTCATCCGCTCGAAGTGATCCGCTCCGCCACCCTCCTGGGCGCGCAGGCGCTCGGGGTGGCCGACCAGATCGGCAGTGTGGAGCCGGGCAAGCTCGCGGATCTGGTGGTGGTCGGCGCCAACCCGATCGAAAACCTCCAAGTGCTCTACGGCACCGGGGCGATCCGGCTGAACGACCAGAACGAGGTGGTCCGCGAAGGGGGAGTCCGCTATACGATCAAGGACGGCATCGTCTACGACGCGAAACAGCTTCTGGCCGATGTCCGCGCCCTCGTGCGCAAGGCGAAGGACGAGGCGAAGCGGGAGATCGTCCAGCCGGGGATGGAACGGTAAGGGCTCGGCGCGGCGATCGACGCCTTCTTCGGGCCTACTTTGGGCCTCCGGTGTTCATCCGGCCACCTTCCTCTGCCACAATCGGCGACGAGGAGGACCACCGATGAAGACTACCCGGAGCCTTTCGCTCGTAACGATGACGGTCCTTGCAGCAATCACGGCCTTTGCCACCCCTTCTTTCGCGCTCGATCCCGTCCGCCGGATCACCGAAGAATTTCAAGTAGGTTCGGCGCCCAAGATCCAGACCAAGCTCAAGTCGGGCGACCTGATCGTCGAAGGCTGGGACGGAACGACGGTCCAGGCCGAGATCAACATCGGCTGCCTGGAAGGGACCGACCTCGACGCCTGTCGCAAGGCGACCGACGGCGTAAGCCTCGCCTGGTCCCGAACCACGAAGCAGGTGCTGGTCCGGGTCAAAGGGGCGACCGGATTTCGCGCGCGCAAGCTGTGGATCGAAGCTCGCTTCAAGGTGCCCAACAAGGTGCCGCTCGAAGTCGAGTCGGTCAACGGCGAGGTCCAGGTCTCCGGCATGCTGAGCGATGTCGAAGCGGATTCCGGAAGCGGCGACATCACGATCACCCAAAGCAAGGCTTCGGTCGGTCCGATTCATATCGACGTAGGAGCCGGCAAGGCGGAGCTCTGGGTGAGTGGCGGTAAGAGCGAAGGCAGCGGCCTGCTCCGTTCGATCAACTGGACTGGAACCGGCAGGGCGAAGATCGAGATCGACCTCGGTGCCGGCAACGCGGTGGTGCGGTTGGATTAGCGCGGGTTCCGCGCCCCGCTTCTCGGCCCCGCCGACACCTCTTCTACAACATGGAAACAGAGACGCTCGCGCCCCCCCGCCCTTCGACCCTTCACGCCTTCCGCGCGGTGCCGCGGACGGGCGTCGTCTACGTCACCAAGGAAGCAGCGCTCCACGGCTACCGCTCCGGGCATCCGGACTGGGCCAACCTCGGCCAGGGGCAGCCGGAGACCGGGCCGCTGCCCGGGGCGCCGCCACGAATCGGCGAAGTCTCAATCGATCCCGGGGACCATGAGTACGCCCCGGTTCCGGGTATCTGGGAGCTGCGCGCGGCGGTCGCCGATCTCTACAACCGGCTCTTCCGTCGCGGTCTGCCGTCCCAATACAAGGCCGAAAACGTCGCGATCTCGGGGGGAGGGCGCGCGGCGCTCACCCGCGCGGTCGCCTCGCTCGACAAGGTCCACCTCGGTCACTTCCTGCCCGACTATACGGCGTATGAAGAGCTGCTCGACATCTTCAAACTGGTCTCGCCGATCCCGATTCTGCTCAGCCGAGACCAGGGCTACCGGTTCACGATCGAAGAGCTGCGCCGGGAGGTCTCCGGCCGCGGCCTGTCGGCGCTGCTGCTCTCGAACCCGAGCAATCCGATGGGTAAAGTCATCTCCGGCCACGAGTTGTCCGACTGGGTGGCCGCGAGCCGCTCGCTCGATTGCGCTCTGTTGATCGACGAGTTCTACTCCCACTACGTCTGGCGGTTGGGATCGGGAGAACCGGGACCGCTGGTCTCGGCCGCGCGCTATGTCGAGGACGTCGATCGCGATCCGGTGATCCTAGTGGACGGCTTGACCAAAAACTGGCGCTATCCGGGCTGGCGGGTGACGTGGACGATCGGGCCGCGCCAGGTGATCGAGGCGGTCGAGAGCGCCGGCTCGTTTCTCGATGGCGGAGGCAGCAAGCCGCTCCAGCGCGCGGCGATTCCGTTGATGGACCCCGACCTGGTGCTCGCCGAAACCAAGGCGATCCGCGACGCCTTCCTGCCGAAGCGCGAGCTAATGCTTTCGCGCGCCCAAGAGCTGGGTTTACGAATCGACCAGGAACCGGACGGAACCTTTTACGCCTTCGCCTCGGTCGCCGACTTGGCCCCAGGTCTCAACGATGGCATGAGCTTCTTTCGCGCCGCGCTCGAACACCGGGTGATCTGCGTCCCCGGCCAGTTCTTCGACGTCAACCCCGGCCACCGCCGCGCGCCGCGCTTGTCCCGTTTTCACCAATACGTCCGGCTCAGTTTCGGCCCAAGCTTCGACGAAGTCAGCCGCGGTCTCGATCGCCTGGAGACGATGATCGCGGGGTATCGGCGGTAGGAAACGCGACGAATCTCCGACGCGCAGCGGACGTGGACGGCATACCACATCGCTTCGCTTTGGGTCGGGTTGGCGGTGTGTGTGCCGACCTACATGCTCGCCGCAGGGATGGTCGATGGCGGTATGAGCTGGTGGCAGGCGATGGCCGGGTCCTCGCCGTCTTTCATCGGTAAACCTCGCGGCGGCGGGCGACTTTGACGACAGTAATCTGCCGCGTCTGATCATCGACCCGATAGAGGATTCGATAGGCCCCTTGTCGAACGCGGTAGCGGTCGGCAGATCCTGCCAACTTCCGGGAACCCGCGGGACGGGGATCTTCGGCCAGCGAAGCAATGCGAGCCACAATCCGCTGGCGGTCCTTTTTCGTCGCGAGGCTCCCGATCTCCTTCGCCGCGGAAGCCGCAAGGACGAGGCTATATCCGGCCACTGCTCTTCAACTGCTTGACGAAGCTGTCAAAGCTCACGGTGGGCTCCTGCGCGCGCTCCTCGAAAGCCGCGAGATCTTCTGCGTCCTCCGCCAGCGCGAGCTTCACCGCCTCGTTGACCATTTCGGAGATGGATCGATCCGAGGCCGCAGCCTTGATACGCAGAGCACGGTGAATCGCCTGGTCGAAGTAAATGGTGGCTCTCTTCTGAGGTTCCATGCGGGTAGACTAGCGTTCGGACGTTATGACGTCAAAGTGCGAGTTGCTCTACGACTAAGCCTGGCCTTTGTCCTCTATTCGGTGCTGATGCGGGGGACGCCGCCGCTCGACCTTGCGCCGGTTCGCGAGGCTTCGCAGCGCGAAGTCTGCCAGAATCATCGGCGGAAAGCGGGAGGAAGACCATGGAAGCGCAAGTGATAGGCGAACGCGTCCCCCGGAACGAAGATGCCCGGTTGCTGACCGGCCGTGCCCTGTTCGTCGACGACCTCGACCTTCCCGGCATGGCGCACGTGGCCTTCCTCCGGAGTCCGCACGCCCACGCGCGATTGCTGGGGATCGACACTTCGCGAGCGCTTTTGCGAGAAGGGGTGTTCGCCATCTACACCGCCGAGGATCTCGGCGACTATTGGCAACACGGCCCGCTGCTTGTTCCGCCGCCGCCTGTGCCGGGGATGACGTTTCATGAGCGCACCCAGGTGCCGCTCGCCAAAGGCAAAGTGCGCCAGCTGGGCGAGCCGATCGCGGTGGTCGTCGCCTCTTCGCGCTATGTGGCCGAGGACGCGCTCGAAGACATCGAGGTCGACTACGAGGCGCTGCCCGCCGTGGTCGATCTGGAGCGCGCCCTGGCGCCCGGCGCGGCGCTGGTTCACGAGGATTTGGCAAGCAACGTCGCGGCTTACGTGCCGCAGAAGAAGGGCGACTACGCCGCGGCGCGCGCGGCGGCGGATTTCGTCCTCTCCCGCCGCTTCTCCTACGACCGAGGGGCTTCCGCGGCGATCGAAAACCGTGGCGTCGTGGCCCAGTGGGACGCGCGCGCCGAACGGCTGACGGTTTGGGACACGACGCAAGCGCCGATCCCGATCCGCAACGGCCTTGCCGCGATGCTCGGCCTCTCAGAGCATCAGGTGCGCGTGGTGGCGCCGTTCATCGGCGGCGGCTTCGGGCCGAAGATCATGATGTTCTATCCGGAAGAGGTGTTGATCCCCTGGATCGCGATCCGCCTCGACCGGCCGATCAAATGGATCGAGGACCGGTCGGAAAACTTCGTCGCGACCACCCAAGAGCGCGGCCAGATCCACGACGCCGAGATCGCGATGACGAACGACGGTCGCATCCTCGGGGTCAAAGACTCGTTCCTTCACGACACCGGCGCCTACGACCCCTACGGCCTCACCGTGCCGCTCAACAGCCAATGCACGTTGATGGGGCCGTACGACATCCCGGCCTACGAAAGCGAGTTCCGCGCCGTCTTCACCAACAAGCCGATCGTCACCCCCTACCGCGGCGCCGGGCGCCAGCATGGGGTGTTCGTAATCGAGCGGCTGCTCGACCTCGCGGCGCGCGAACTCAAAATCGATCGAATCGAAATCCGACGCAAGAACTTCCTCACCCCCGACCAGTTTCCCCACGATCACGCGATCATCTATCAGGATTTCGCGCCGCTCTATTACGACAGCGGCAACTACGCGCCGGTGCTCGACAAGGCGCTCGCGATGATCGGTTACGAGGCTTTTCTCAAAGAGGAGCAGCCGCGCCTCCGCGCCGAAGGCAAGACCTGTGGGATCGGCGTCGTGGCCTACGTGGAGGGAACGGGGATCGGCCCGTTCGAGGGCTCGCGCGTCCAGGTGCAGACGAACGGCAGAGTGACCGTGGTGACCGGCGTGGGCACGCAGGGCCAAGGGCATTTCACGGTGCTGGCC
The DNA here is from genome assembly GCA_038248205.1 of Thermoanaerobaculia bacterium. Lineage (GTDB taxonomy): Bacteria > Acidobacteriota > Thermoanaerobaculia > Multivoradales > UBA5704 > DASYKS01. The sequence continues at coordinate 5,646 of JBBRUC010000086.1, read as the reverse complement.
CAGGTGGCGGCCCAGCAGCTTGGCGTACCGGTTTCGCACGTCGAGGTGGTGACGGGAGACACCGACCAATTCCATTGGGGGACCGGCACTTTCGCCAGCCGCGGCGCCGTGGTTGCGGGCAATGCGGTACATGAAGCGGCGAAGCGGGTGCGCGAAAAGGCGATTCGCCTCGCGGCCGAAAAGCTCGGCGCGGCGGAAAGCGAGATCGAGCTGGTGGACGGCACCGCGCGCCGGATCGCGAACCCGGAGGCGTCCATACCGCTTTCGGAACTCGCATCGCTCGCGAACCCCATGCGCGGCACGGTCAAACCCGGCACCGAGCCGGGGCTCGAAGCGACCGCCTACTTCGGCCCCTACCGTGGCGCCACCGCGAGCGGGGTCCACGCGCTGATCCTCGAAGTCGACGCCGAGACAATGCAGGTCGAAATCAAAAAATACGTCGTGGTCCACGACTGCGGCCGAGTGATCAATCCCCTGCTGGTGGATGGCCAGGTCCACGGGGGAGTCGCCCAGGGAATCGGCAACGCCTGGTTCGAGCAGCTGGTCTTCGACGACAACGGCCAGATGATGAACGCCTCGTTCATGGACTTCCTCCTCCCCACCGCGCTCGACGTGCCGCGAGTCGACGTCGGCCACGAGGAGACGGTCTCGCCGCTCAATCCCCTCGGCACTAAAGGAGCCGGAGAAGCGGGAGCAATTCCGGTCGGCGCCCTGTTCGCCCAAGCGCTCGAAGACGCCTTCGCTCTTCCGCGCCTCGAAATCAACGAAATCCCCTTGAAACCCAGCCGCCTCTGGGAGTTGGTGGAAGCCGCGCGGGCTTGATCCACTTCTCCCGACGGATGGCTCTCACCGACTCCACAGGAGACTCCCCATGACGAGAGACAACGACGAAAGAAGTTTGGAGGATTTGGAGAACCAGGCCGACCAGGGTGGAGCCGACAGCGGTGGACAGTCTGGCGACACGCAGGGTCTTTCCTCGATCGCGGACGAGGCGGATGAGAGTGTCGAGGAGCTTGCCGAGACAGGGCAAGCGTACGAGGCCGAGGTCATCCAGGGTGTTGAGGATGCCGCCGATCATCCCGAGAAAGCGGTGCCTTCGCACGGGGCTTGAATCTCCAGAGTTTTCTTGAAGAGGCGGTCCGGCTCACCGTAAGACGGATCGCCGTTTGCGAACATAGATCGCAGCGCGATCTTTGCCGACGGTGAACTCAGCGGCCCACCGGTACCGGGCGGTGAACTTGCGATTCCTCGGATTGATTTTGTCTCCGTTGGATAGCACCAAGAGGTCGGCGTGGCTCGCGTCGAGGATCCCGGTCCAATCAGCGGCGGCGATCGCTTCGATGTGTTGCGGCGAGACCAACCCCAAGAGATCTTCGACGTGACGGTCGGCATAGAACGCGATCGTGCCGACCTCGAAGGCCGCTACTCGAACACCCGGGAGGGTGGAATGAGAGATCCACTCTCCAACCTGTTGATATAACGCCATTCGGGAGTCTGCCCGGTTAGGGGTACGCCACGGAAGGATTCCGAGCGTACCCGCCGCGAGCAGGACGACGAGCGCCGGAAGCGCGAGGAGCCTCGCTGGGTAGCGGCGGTCTTCGGCTCTTGGAGGAACCAGGTACCCGGCCAAACTGAGCCCGAGAGCGATCAGCGGCAGGATCACGTACCAGGACCAGAACGAGACGCCCAGGATTGGATAGGCGATCGCCAAGGCCGCGCCGAACGAGACCAAAATGTCGAAGACCGGGTCGCTCGTGCGGCGCAGTCTCCCCACCCCCAAGACCCCCCACAGAACGGCGACCGGCGCCAGCCAGGAGCCGAAGACACGCGCGAAGACCGGCCACGCCGCGACCCAAAATCCAAGCCCGCTGCGCGTTCCCGCCCGTTCCGAACCGACCGCGAATGCCTGCTTGGCCGCGAGCGTGACGGGGAGGATTTTCCCGAACCAGAGCCAGGCGCCGAGTGCCAAGAGGCAGACGGTACCCACCGCAGCGACGAGGAATCGCCACGACGGTCGCCACCGGGGGGAAACACTCCCGCCCATGAACAAAGCGAGTAGCGCTACGCCGAGCAGCGCATCGGGCCGGAAGCCCACCGCCAGCCCGGCCAGGATTCCGGCGAGGCCGAGTCGCTCTGAGCCAAGCAGAGCGGCGCCGGCTAAGAGAGTCGCGACCCAAGGCCAGGCGAAGCCCTGAAGCGACCAACAAAACGGCAGTCCCAAGATCAGGCTGCCGCCGACCACCCCCGATAGAAACCTGCCCGAACGCGCGGCGCCGAGCAGGACGAGGCTAGCGAGCGCCAACACGCCCAACCCGTGCCAGACGGTGGCGAGCATCGGGAGCGATACGCCGGTAACCCACCGAGCGGCACCCAGAACCAGCGCCTGCAAAGGCTCCGTGCAGCCGAAAACCCGCTCCCCTGGATTGAACACCAGACCCTGCCCGGCCGCGATGCTCTGGGCATAGCGGAGCGTGATGAAGACGTCGTCCGAAAGCGCGCCCGCCGAGCGGAATCCAGCCCAAACGGCCCAAGCCGCCCAGGCCGCGACGACGGCCCAAAATTGCGGATCGAAACCCGTCCGCGGCCGAACCGTCGGGTTTCGATTCACTTCTTCCGCCTGCGGAGAAGCAATCGATCAATCGTTTCCGTCACGAATCCTCCGATGGACACCTGCCGTCCGCCGCCAGCTCTTGTCAGAAGTCTTGACCGGAGCACGAAGATCCCTTTGACCCGGCGATACCGAGAGCGCTCGGTCCACAAAGGAGCAAACTATGTCGGCATCGAACTCCATCTTTCCCCTGCGGCCCATTGCGACCTCCCGAAAGCGGCGGCGTGTGCTCGTCGTCGCGATCGTGATCTGCCTGACGTCGGCTCCCACGGCGTGGGGCAAAAAGCATTGTACGTGTGTGGCGTCGACGGGAGGATGGAACTCTGGCGTTGTCCACAATTACGGCCGGATCGAAAGCTATCCGGACCTCTTCCTCAGGGCACCCAAAGCCTGCACGAAGGCCTGTTCCGATCTCGTCTCAGGCAAGAGCGGCATGGAGGACGCGACCGCGCTCTGCGCCACGAACCACTGGGTCGGCGGCTGCGTCCGCGGTTACGGCTACATCGGCTCGATCGGCACCAACAACGTCGATGGAACGGCGGGCCGTCTCAATTGCCAAGCCCCCGTAGCGCCGGTGACTCAGCAGAAGTGCCAGCCGGGGTGGCTCGCGAACACGACGAACCAAGATGGGGGTGTCGCCGCCGACGGCAAGTGCAAGCGCCTCGCTTGCGTGCCGCTCAAGTCGCCTCTGCCTCCGAACGGTACTCCGCTCGGCACATGGGGCTTTTCTTGGGGTGACGGAATCTGGCAGTGGGGATCGCCAGGCACCGTGGTGGTGACCCCCGCCAAGGCGGGTTCCGGGTTCTGGAGCGGCTGCTGACCCCGAGATATCCTTCGGTGATCTACCCGCCGAGCCCCAGCTCTTCGATCGATCGAACTTCGAGGATTCGATCGGCGACGGAACTCAGCTCATCGATCGATTGCATCGCGGCCAGTCGCTTCTTGAGTTTGGTTGGCACTTCGCCGAAGCGTTGAGCGAGCTGACGGAGGACTGTGCTTCGCAGGCGCTCCGCACCTTCTTCGCGCTAATCCTTCCGCCCCTTCGCTTCGATCTTGTCAGCCCAGGTCATTTGCATGGTTTGGATCTCCGGAGATTCTTGGACGCGCACGAGAGAAGCGAGGTAGATCAAGGCGCCCACCCAGGCGGGTGCGAGATGGGTACTCGATGTCTCCCTCGGGAGAGATCCGCGCGGCGAGCACGCGTGGCCGCTGCGGAAAGCGAGCAGCTCGACGGCGGAGAGTAGAGCTTCGTTCAGCCAGCCGGGAAGCTTCAAGTTGCGATGCACCAGATCGTGCGAAGTCGAGGCGTAGGTGAGGAAGCTCAACAGCACGGGACAGAGCAGGGCAGGCAGCCAGAAACCTCGAACTCCTGGCCGGCGGCGACGAAAGCGGCGAGCGTTTCAAAATCGCCAACTCCGGAGGGGTTGTCTCGGTCGAGCCAGGGTCCAAAGGGTGTTTCAAAGTCGGTGAGAGCTTCTTCGACTCGCCGGCCTTCTTCCGTGGAGAGCATCGGTGTCACGGCATTGGCGAGGGTTAGGTAGAGAAGACTCTGTTCATAGTTATTGGAGACGACGCCCTCCTCGAGCATGCTGGTCGACCGATCGAGTTCCTGGACAACAGGCGAATCGAACCCGGAGAGAACAAAGTGGAGCTCATCCAATTCGCGCTGAGTTTACGCCTGATTTGTTATGGCAACCGTGCCATAAATGTGGCAAACACGCCCCAGTCTCTCCAATGGCCAACGATCAACGCTCGGTACACACGGTGAAACGCCACCAAGGCCCAGCAGGGCTCAAATTGAGCAAGGGCGTTGCTCGTGGTCGGGTCTTTTCTGCAAGGCGGCGGGTTACCTTGCGAACGGATCGGAACGCTGTCGCCGCCGCCCCCCACCCAGCAGCAGCAACAAAATCGGCCCCGCCACGAACCCCCCGATATGGGCGAACCAGGCAACCCCCGCGGTCGCCGCGTCGGCGTTGCCGATCGAGGCGAGGCCGGGGCCGAGTTGGAGGAGGAACCAGAGGGGCAGGAAGACGATCGCCGGGATCTCGATGGTGGTGAAGAAGATGAAGATAAAGACGAGAGTCCGGATTCTCGCCTTGGGATGGAGGAAGAGGTAGGCGCCGAGGACGCCGGAGATCGCTCCCGAGGCTCCGATCGCGGGGATTTGCGAGGCTGGGTTCGCCAAGGCGTGAGCGAACGTCGCGGCGTAGCCGGCGAGTAGGTAGAAGATCAGATAGCGGCCGTGGCCGAGTCGGTCTTCGACGTTGTCGCCGAAAATCCAGAGGAACAGCATGTTGCCGAGAAAATGCAGCCAGCCGCCGTGGAGAAACATCGACAGCAGGCCACTCCACAGGCCGGCGCCGAGGTGGAGGATCACCGGGGCTTCGCTCAGGCGCGCGGGGATGAACGCCGATTGGAAGAGAAAACCTTCGAGCCGATTTCCCAGCGACAGCTCGTAGAGAAAGAGCACCGCGTTGATCGCGATCAGCAGGATGTTGACCGCCGGCACTCCCGTCCGCCGTTGCGTATCGGACAGCGGGATCATGCACCGGCCTCCGGCTCGGGCGTTCCCTCTTCGTCCTCCGGCCGCAGCCGCCGCCACTCCTCGGCGGAGCGGACCCGGTGGACGCGCATCAGGTTGGTCAACGGCTTTTCGCGGATCGGGTGGCCCATCAAGACGATGATCCGATCGCCCGGCTCGGCGAGGCCCGCGAGCTGGAGCTTGCGGTCGACCACTTGGATCATCCCGTCCAGATGCTTGACATCGCCGTCGGCGAGCAGCGGCCGGACCCCCCAGACCAGCTGGAGCTGGCGGGCGACCCGCGAGTCGGGGGTGAAGGCGACGATCGGGGCCGCGGGGCGGTAGCGGGCCGCGAGCCGGGCGGTGTAGCCGCTTTGGGAGAAGGCCACGATGCGGCGCACCCCCAGCTGGTCGGCGGCGAACACCGCGGCGGCCGAAACGACGTCCGGCACGTCGAGCGAGGGGTCGCACTCCGGCGCGGTCGCGATCGGGTCGAGGGGAGTGTGGCGCCGCGCCT
>JBBRUC010000085.1:0-23594 GCA_038248205.1 Thermoanaerobaculia bacterium | reverse complement strand
CGTGCTGGAGGGGGACGAGGGGTTTGGGCGAGTATTGCGTCGGGTGGAAGGGCAAGGCCTGTCGCGTCGGGAGCGCCGGGAGATGGAGGTTCGGTGGCGCCGGGAGCGATCGCGATCGGTACCGTCGCCCTCGGCGGTGTTCCGCTACCTTGGTGCTTTTCACGATGAGCAAGAGGAGAAGCGCCGGATCGAAGGCAAGGCCTTCATCCCGGCGCCGAACGGAGCGCTGTGCGATTTGATGGCGGTGCATCAGGACTTTTTGACGTTTCTGCAGTCTCGCCGTCGGGAGTCGGTGGCGACGTTGGACATGGATGCGACGTTGATTGAGACGACGAAGTCGGAGTCTTTGTTTTGCTACAAGTCGTATCGGGCCTATCAGCCGCTGAACGTGTGGTGGGCCGAGCAGGGGGTGTTGGCCCACACGGAGTTTCGGGATGGCAACGTGCCTGCGGGTTACGAGCAGCTACGGGTGTTGAAAGAGGCGCTGGAGCGGCTCCCTGCGGGAGTCGAGACGGTGCGGATGCGTTCGGATAGCGCCGGGTATCAGCATGCGTTGCTTCGCTACTGCGCGCAGGGCGACAACGAGCGATTTGGCAAAATTGAGTTTGCGGTGAGCGCGGACATGTCGCAGGAACTCAAGCGTACGGTGGCCGAGGTGGAGGGTCCGGCCTGGAAGCCGCTGTTGCGCCGGGCGGGCAAGAAGATGATTTCGAGTGGTCAGGAGTGGGCCGAAGTGTGTTTCGTGCCGAACGAGATCGGCCACAGCCAGGCCGGCCCGGTCTATCGGTACCTGGCGATCCGCGAGCCGCTGCGCCAGCAGGTGCTGCCGGGGCTGGAGGAGCAAGAGCAGGCAGCGACGCCTTGGGCCGTGGCGATGTCGGGAGATCGCTACAAGGTTTCGGCGATCGTGACGACCCTCGACTGGGCAGGCGAAGAGGTGATCGGCTGGCTGCGAGAGCGCTGCGGCAAGAGCGAGGAAGCTCACGCGGTGATGAAAGACGATCTGGCGGGTGGCAAGCTGCCCTCGGGGTCTTTCGGGGAGAACGCGGCCTGGTGGTGGATCATGGCGTTGGCTTTGAACTTGAACGTCGCGATGAAACGGTTGGTGCTCGGTGACGGTTGGGTCAACAAACGGATGAAGGCGATCCGCTTCGCGCTCATCCATTTGCCGGCCCGGGTGTTAGAGCGCGCTCGCCAGATCCACGTCCGATTGTGGGCAGGACACCCCTCGCTCGGATTGCTCCTCACGGCCCGGACGAGGATCCTGGCTTTGGCCCAAGGGCCGCCTGGGTAGAAAGGAGGGAAGGACCGCGAAGGCAACGTAGAAAAGTCAGGGCCTACGGCAGAGGTGTGTTTCGAAAAGCCCGCCGAAGCTCCTGAGCCCCTGACCGGAGGGCCCAGAACCCCAATTCTCGGGGTCCGGCCAAAGCGAAAGGCCACGACAAGCCGAATTCCGGGGCGCGGCGGAAGGCTACTTTGATTGGCCGGTGGATTTGGGTCCCGTCCGATCGTCTTGACGAAAAACGTAGGTCCGCGCTACCTTTCCGGCTCGCCTTTCGTTTCCCATGTTGCCGAAATCGCTCCAAGAAGTCGCTTTCACCCTCGGCTCGCCGAAGCTCCGGCGCGGTGACTTCCGCTGATCCCGCGCCGCGAAGACCTGGAGCGAATCCTCCACTTGGCGGAGGGGCGCCTGGAGGAAACGCCGTTCTCCTGCCTGCTGCTGGCGCATGCCCTCAATTCCCATACGACGGTTATCGAGCTGCGCCGTCCGCCGGTCAGCAAGAAAATCGTGCTCGAAGCCGGGGTGCCGGTCGATTGCCGGTCCAACCTGGCGCACGAGACCCTCGGCCGGTTCATGGTTGCGGCCGGCAGGATCACCGAAGAGGAATTCCATAGCTCCCTCTCCCAGACCGTGGCGCAGAGCGTTCCTCTGGGCGAGGTGCTGATCGAGCGCGGGCTGATCGGCGGCGAAGAACTCTACCGGCTGCTCCAGCAGAACCTGGCGAAGAAACTGCTCGACCTGTTCACCTGGCGCCATGGCGAATTTCGGATCTCCGGGGAGGCGCCGACCGCCGAGTCGCCCCTCAAGGTGCGCGTACCGCAGCTGATCGCGACCGGCATCATCCGCTTCGCGCCTCAAGAAGAGGTCGATGCGGCGATCGCCCCTTTGGTAGGCAAGCACCTGGCGATCAATCCGGATCCCTATTTCGCCGCCTCGGAGCTGAAACTCACGGCGCCGCAGCAACGCCTGTCCGATGCCCTCGCGACCCCGAAGCAGATGCATGAGCTGGTGGCGGCGGCAGGTTTGCCGCTCGACGAAATCACCCGCCTGCTCTACGCCCTGGTGCTGCTCGGTTCGGTGGTGGCGCTCGATCGCCCGCCCGCCGTGCGAACGGGGGCAATTCCGATCCCCGTTCCGGCCGGTGCCGCGGCTCCCCCGCCTCCGACGAATCCTCCTGCATCGGTTCTGCCGACCGCGAGCGCGGGTCGCGAGTTGGCTACGCAACGGGTGCCGATCGTCAAACTCCCGCCGGTAACCGACCCGCCGGCTACGCCGTCCGCCGCTCCTGCCCCTGCAACGGGGGCGAGCGAGAAGCGGCGCAACCAGCTGATGCAGACGTACCTCGCCCATCGGCGGCTCGATCCGTTCGACCTGCTCGGCCTGCCCGAAGAGGCGACGGCACCGCTGATCGAGGCACGGTTTCTCGACTTCGCGGAGCGCACGGCCCCTTGGAGCTTCTCCGGCACCGACCTCGAAGAGAAGGCGCGCGAGCTGTTTGCCACCGGCGCCCGAGCGTATGCCCAGTTGATCGACACCGAAAGCCGCGGCACCCTTCTATTCCGTCGGCGAACTTTGCGCGAGGAGCGGGAACGGCGGCCCGATCCGGAGCGGTTCAAGATCAAGACCGACCTGCTCGACCCGGAGGCGCAGTTTCGCAAAGCGCAAGCCGCGATGGAGGCGGGTCGCACCAAAGAGGCGATCCAGCTGCTCGAATTCGCCGCCGATTGCGATCCGGGAAACGGGCTTTACAAGGCCGAACTCGCCTACGCCCGTTTCACCCACTCCCCCGGCGCCCCGTCGATCGTCCGCCAGGCGGCGCGCGACCTCAAGGAAGCCCTGCGGGTCGATCCCCGCTGCGGCCTTGCGGCCTTTTACCTCGGAGAGGTGGCGGGAGCGCTCGGCGAGCTGGACGACGCCGAGGCCGCCCTACGCCAGGCGATTCGCCTGATGGCCCCGGATCGGCGTCCGATCGAGGCGCTCAAAGTGTTGCAGGGACGGCGGAAGCGGTAGGTTTGATGGCGGGAAGGTGACGGCTACGGCTCGACCGGCTGATCTTTGTCGCCGACCAGGCTGCTCGCGAGATAGACGTAGTAGAGACCCGAGGCGAGGGTGAGCGCCGCGGTCAGGTAGATGAAGAAATCGGCGAGGAAATCGAGTGCCACGGCAAACCGGGCGGTCTCGTTCGCCGCGATGCCCGCGATCAACACGATCACCACGGTCGTCACCTGCACCACGGTCGTCACTTTGCTGATCACCGTGGGCGGAAACTTGCGCACGCCGAGCGCCAGGTAGAGCACCAGCGCCATGATCACGATCAGCAGGTCGCGCGAAATAACCAGGATGGTCACCCAGAGCGGCACCGGTGCCGCCTGCGCCAAGTTGGGAATCGCGAGCACCACCCAGGCCGACGTGAGCAGTAGTTTGTCGGCGATCGGATCGAGATAGGTTCCCAGCAGCGACTGCTGTTTGGCGATCCGCGCGATGAACCCGTCGAGCGCATCGGTAATGCCGGCGAAGACGAAGATCAGCAGGGCTTTCTTCGGTTCGCCGTAGCGCACCGCGATGATAAAAACCGGGACCAACGCCATGCGGAGAAGCGAAAGCAGGTTGGGAATCGTCAAGCTCACGAGGCACCCAGAGCCTTGAGGCTCAGGCGGATCCACTCGACCGCCTCCGGCCCTGAGACGGGATCCCGCGGACGGCACTCCTCAACCGTTCCCAACAGGCCGCAGCGGGCAGCGACCCCGCAGGCGCCGCCATCCCCCTCCAGGCACGATAGGCCGCTGCCGAAGCGGGTGAGCAAGCGTACCAGGGCCTGAAGGCCTGCGGAGCGCCGCGCCGCGGTCTCCGGATAGAACCGGTGCAGGTCGCGGTCGACGTCCATCAGTCCGAGATTGAGCACCCGGATGATCTCTTCCTGGCGCGTCTGATCGAGCACGTCGGCGGCGATCCTTCCGGCCGCCGTCCGGGAGTATCGAACGTTGGGGACCAACCAGTAGAGCAAAACCGCGAACTCGCCGCGCGATAGGTTCTCGCGACGCGCCAGGGCGCGCACGTCCTGCGGCAAGGCCGACAGCCGCCAGCGGAACTTCGTCGCCTCCAGCCGCGCCGCCAGATTCCGGTCCAGCGGGTAGCGCTCGGAAAGCGTCTTGACGATCTCCAAACCGGCGCTCGGCTCACCGACGTCCATTTCGAGATCGGCGCGCCTCTCCAACAGCGATCGATCCTCGGGTTTGCGCTCGGTGAGCTGGCGCATGGCGATCAACTCCGCCTGCGGCTCTCGCGCGGCATAAGCGACGGCCGCCGCGGCCGCGTAGGTCGCGATTTCCGAGGGTGCCCACTGTTCGAGCAGACGGAGCTGGCCCCTCGCGGCGTCGATCTCGCCGAGTTTAAGCTCCTCGTCCACCCGCTCGCGGGTCGCGGCGAGGGCCGGAGCGTGTAGCGCACCGATGCGACCGAAGGCCGTGGGGCTGCGCGCCGCGATGGCCCGATAGGCGCCATAGGCCAGCGGAATCCTGCCGCTGCGCTCGGCGGCGCGGCCGATCAACAGCTGACAGGCGGTGTAATCGGGAGCGCAGATGCCGGGGGCTCCCGGCGTCGGCGGAGCGAGCCGGCGAAGCACCGCCGAAAGATCGTCTCGGGCGAATTCGACCTGGGCGCCGAGCACCTGCGCGGGCACCAGGTCGGGCTCGCCTTCCAATAGGCGGGCCGCCAAGGTCTCCGGACCGAGGAGGTCGCCGGTCTGCATTAACCGCTCGTGCCCGGCGAGGATCTCATCGTGCCGCTCGGGCGTGATCGTGCCGGAGTAGCCGGCGAGCGGCTCGATCAGGAATGACCTTTCCTCGGCGGAGAGGTCGAGCGGACGAACCTCCGGCCGGACCGGTCTCGGACTTTTCGGCGGAGCCGAGGAGCAAGCGGCGGCGAGGAACGGCAGCAGAAGGAGTCCGAGGGGCGCCGCCAGGCGACAACGCCCCTCGGGCTCAGGCGACAGCAGGGCCGGCCGTCGCGATCGTGGCGATGGCATGCTTATAGATCAAGACCTCTTTGCCTTCGGTCTCCAAAACGACGGCGAAGCGATCAAATCTCCTCATGCGACCCAGCAGTTGGCGCCCGGTGATCAACTCGAGAGACATCGTCTGTCCCTCCTTCAGGCTCTGGAACAGGTAACCGTCCTGGATATTGATGTTGTGCTTCGGCATTGGTTCTCCAGCCGGAACGAACGAATTCAAAGACGCAAGGGGCAAGGCGGTCGAGCGGATCGGCCACGAACCAGGTCACCTCGGGCTCCTTCTTGAACCAGGTTTCCTGCCTTTTGGCGAAACGGCGCGTCGCGCGTACCGTCTCCTCGATCGCCTCGGCGAGAGGTTTCTCCCCTCGCAAATGAAGGACGAGCTGGTGGTAGCCGATCGCCTGGAAGGGAGGTAGCTCGGGATCGAGCCCCTCGTCGAGTCGTCGAGCCACTTCCTCCACCCACCCCTGCTCGACCATCCGGGTCACGCGACCTGCGATGCCATCGTATAAGAGGCTTCGAGGAAGGGTCAAACCAATGCGCAAAGCCGAGAGGGGCGCCCCGCCAAAAGGGCGCTCGGCGATCCACTCCGACTGCGGTTTTCCGGACACGAGCGCCACTTCGAGCGCCCGCAAGATCCGTTGGGTGTCGCCCGCCATCAGCCGCTCGTGGCTTGCCGGATCGAGTTGCGCGAGCTCGGTTCGCAATACGGCGAGGCCCTTTTCGGCAAGGCGGGAGCGCAGCTCCGCTCGCACGGTCTCATCCCCCGGCGGGATCGGGCTGATTCCGAGCAGCAACGCCCGCAGGTAGAGACCGCTGCCACCGACCACGATCGGCCGCCGGCCGCGCCCTTCGATCTCGGCGATCGCCACGCGCGCCCGGCGGGCGAACTCCCCCGCCGACCACCGCTCGTGCGGATCGAGGACGTCGATCAGATGATGAGGAACCCGCGCCCGTTCGGCCAGGGAGGGCTTGGCGGTGCCGATGTCGAAACCCCGGTAGACCTGGAGCGCATCGGCATTGATGATCTCGCCGTCCAAAGCCTCGGCGAGAGCGAGACCGAGGGCGCTCTTGCCGGTGGCAGTCGGGCCCAAGACGATGAGGAGGGGCGGAGTTGTCATGGGTCCCTTCGCTTCGCTCAGGGACCGGCACAGACGGTGCCGCCGGCTGAGCGAAGCCGAAGCCAGCCTACCTCCCCCTAGAACCCTTCCAAAAGGTCGCCCACCATCGCCTCGGCGAATCGTTTGGCGGCCTTCTGGATCGCCTCGTCCTCGCGGTCGACGTAGGCGGCGCTGGACGCTTCGAGCGGATAGCTCTCGCGGAAGGTGTAGCGGTCGTTCGACCAGATCAGCTTGCCATCGGCCAGATTCTTGAACTTCACTTCGGCGGCGATCGAGATCTCGTAGGCGGTCGCGCGGCCGTTCTGGTCGAACGTGACCGGGGTGACGCCGAAGCCAACCACCGTTCCCTCGATCTGCGCATCCGCACCGGCGGCGCCCGAGGAAAGCGAAAAGCGCTGGCGGGTGACCAGCTCGTCGGCGATCGACCGGGTCAGCTCCTGCTCGACCTGCTGGCGCTGGGTCCGATTGGTGAGCGGTTGGAGATAGACCGACTTGATGCTCGGCGGCAGGTTGCTCGCCCGGCCGACCAGCGCATAGCCGCAACCGGCAAGGACGACCGTCGCCAGGCCCAAAAGGCCGAGTGCGATCGGGGAGAGGAACCGGGGCGAAACCTTGGGACCGTTCATCGTCTACCTCCGCGTCACCAGATTGATCAGGCGGCCGGGCACGACCACGGCCTTGGCCAGCTCGCGCCCCCCCATGTGTTCTTGAACCTTTTCGCTCGCGAGCGCGGCGGCGCGGACCTGGCGTTCGTCTGCGTCGGCATCGATTTCGATCCGGTCGCGCAACTTGCCGTCGACCTGCACCACCAGCTCGATTCGCGCCCGGCGGATCTTCGCTTCATCGTACTCGGGCCAGCTCGTGTCGAGCAACGATTCGATGTGGTCGCGCTGTTCCCACAGCTCTTCGGTGAGGTGCGGGGCCATCGGATGGAGCAGCTGGAGCAGGCTGTCGAACGCCGCCTCGCAAGCGAATCGCGAAGCGGTCTTTTCTTCGAGCGCGCGGGTGAGCGCGTTGGTCAGCTCCATCAGCGCCGCGACCGCCGTGTTGTAGGCGAAGCGCTCCATGCACTGGGTGACGCGCTGGATCGTCGCGTGGCGCTGGCGCTCCAGCTCGCCGTCCGCCGGTCCGATCGGCGGCGCCTCGTTCAGCCTTTGACCGATGCGCCAGACGCGGCTCAGGAAACGATGGGCGCCCGAGACCGCCTCGTCGCTCCACTCCGCCTCTTTGTCCGGCGGACCGATGAACAGGGTGTAGACCCGTTCGGTATCCGCCCCCATCTGTTCGATCAGGTCGTCGGGCGAGACCGTATTGCCGCGCGACTTCGACATCTTCTCGATCCGTCCGCTCTTTTCCGAAAAGCGGGTGATCATCCCCTGGTTGAACAGGTTGGTGAACGGCTCTTCAAACGGCACCATGCCGAAATCGTGGAGCACGCGGCAGACGAAACGGGCGTAGAGCAGGTGAAGGATCGCGTGCTCGATGCCGCCGATGTACTGGTCGACCGGCGCCCATTTGGCCGCGATGGCCGGGTCGAAGATCTTGGTCGAGTCGTGCGCCGACAGGAACCGCAGGTAGTACCAGGAGCTGTCGACAAACGTGTCCATGGTGTCGGTCTCGCGCCGCGCCGGCCCGCCGCACTTCGGACAGGTCGTCTCGACGAAGCTCGCCACCCGGCCGAGCGGATTGCCTTCGCGGCCGGTGAACTCGACGTCGACCGGCAGGACGACCGGCAGGTCTTTTTCCGGCACCGGCTGCGCCCCGTGCTCCTCGCAATAGACGATCGGGATCGGCGTACCCCAGTAGCGCTGGCGCGAGATCAGCCAATCGCGCAGCCGGTAGGAGACCTTGGCGCGGCCGACTCCCATCTCCTCGAACCAGGCGATGAACCGCTGGATCGTTTCCGGCCCCGCCTCCGCGCCGTCGAACGGCGGCGCGTCGCGCATCACACCTTGGTCGAGCACCGGTTCTTCGAGCGAGTCGCCCGAGGAACCGACCGGCCAATTCTCGGGGACGTAGACCAGACGGATCGGCAACTTCTCCTGGCGGGCGAACGCCAGATCGCGGGCGTCGTGCGCCGGCACGGCCATGATCGCCCCGGTGCCGTACCCCGGCAGGACATAGTTGGCGAGCCAGATCGGGATCGGCGCACCCGTTGCGGGATTGATCGCGTAGCGGCCGGTCGGCCGGCCTTCCTTGGCGGAACTATCCCCTTCGCGCTCGATCCGTGGCGTGTTCCTGACCTTGTCGATCCAATCTTCGAGCGCCGCCCGTTCCGGATGCTCGGCGATCAGCTCGATCGCGCGCGGATTTTCCGGTGCGAGGACCAGGAAGGTGGCGCCGTGGAGCGTGTCCGGCCGGGTGGTAAAGACGGTGATCTTCGCCTCGACCGGATCGGCCTCCCGAGTGTCTCCCTTGGCGATCGCAAAATCGATCTCCGCCCCTTCCGAGCGGCCGATCCAATTGCGCTGCATCAGCTTGACCTTCTCCGGCCAGCCGTCGAGGCCGTCGAGCCCTGCGAGCAGGCGGTCGGCGTAGTCGGTGATGCGGAAGAACCACTGTTCGAGATCGCGCTGGACGACCGCCGTGCCGCAGCGTTCGCAGGCGCCGTCCACCACCTGTTCGTTGGCGAGGACGGTGTTACAGCTCGGGCACCAGTTGACCGGCGCCCGCTTCTTGTAGGCGATCCCCTTCTCCAACATTTTGAGGAACAGCCACTGATTCCAGCGGTAGTACTCCGGCGTGCAGGAGGCGATCTCCTTGCTCCAGTCGTAGAGGATGCCCCAGCGCCGGAACTGCTCCTTCATCACCTTGATGTTGCCGAATGTCCAAGGGGTGGGATGGACCCCGCGGGCGATCGCCGCGTTCTCGGCCGGTAGGCCGAAGGCGTCCCAGCCCATCGGGTTGAGCGCCCGCTTGCCGTGCATGCGCAGGTAGCGGTAGAGGGCGTCGCCCAGAATGTAGTTCCTGCCGTGGCCGACGTGCAGCCGGTCCCCCGAAGGATAGGGGAACATCATCAGCATGTAGTACTTCCGCTGCGAATGGCGCAGGTCGACCTCGGCCGTGCGCTGCTTTTCCCAGCGGTCCTGCCATTTCTTTTCGATCGACTTGTGATCGTAGTGGAGCTGAATCGTCGGGTTCGTCGCTTCGTCGGTTCGCCGCATCGCCGTCGCCTTTGAATTGTGGCGCTATTTCAAGCTGCCGGGAAAAGCGTGGGTTTTGAGCAGGCCATCCAAAAGACCGTTGACGAATCGGCTCGACTGTTCCGAGCCGAATTTCTTCGCCAGCTCGATCGCCTCATCGACCACGACGAGCTTCGGGATGTCTTTCTCATAGAGCATTTCGAACACGGCCAGGCGCAGGATATTCCGATCGACCGCCGGCATTCGTTCGAGCCGCCAGTTGTCGGCCTGCGACCGGATCAGCTCGTCGAGCTCATCGGCATGTTCGGCCACCCCCTGGACGATGCTCTTGGCGTACTCGAAAGCCGCCTCGATCTGTCGGCGTCGCTTGGGGGAGGCTGGCCCCGGAGCGGGGCCGCTCGCCGCTGAGGTCACCGGCGTCCTGGCCGGCGGGACGGGAAGGGTGGAGATCCGCGCTCCCTCCGGAAACTGGAACTCGCCGCCGATTCGAGCGCGGGTGGCGAGCGCAGGATGATCTGCGGCCACCTCGTCCTGCTCGTCACTCCGCTCCGGCACCAGGTACTCCGAGAGGTCGAACCCCGCGAAGATCTGCGGCAGGTTGCTCCCCCCCAGATCCCGTTGGTAGAGCATCTGGACCGCAATTTCCCGCGCCGTGCGCCGCTTCCCCACTGCCATGTTGCGCGCCTCAAAGATCTCGACGAAAAGAAGCGAGTCTCCCGATCAGGGAGCGCTCGCTTCGAGCGTTTACGCGTAGGACTGCTCCGGGATGGATGTCACTCTGAAAAACCTGCGGGAAACGCGGGCCGCTCGGAACCTCGGGAATGATAGCCCAAAACCGGGCGAAGTACGGCTCGATCAAGAGCGCAGGCGGCCGATCAGGTCGGCCATTTCGAGCGCCGCCAACGCGGCATCCCATCCTTTGTTGCCGGCCTTTCCCCCTGCCCGCTCTTCCGCCTGGCCGGAGTTGTCGCAGGTGAGGACGCCGAATCCTACCGGCAACCGATGGCGTTCAGACACCCCGGCGACGCCGCTCGCGCAAGTCGAGCAGACGTAGTCGAAGTGCGGCGTCTCGCCGCGAATGACCGCGCCGAGTGCGATCAGGCCGTCGAGCCCGCCCGAGCGGGCCAGCTCGTCGAGCGCGAGCGGAATCTCCCACGCGCCGGGGACTTTCACCACGCGGAGGTCCGACGCCTCCGCGCCGTGGCGCACGAGACAATCGACGGCGCCCTCGATCAGCCGATCGACGATCCGTTCGTTGAAGCGGGAGGCGACGATCGCGAACTTCTTGCCGGCGCAAACGAGGTGTCCTGCGAGAGGAGAAGCTTGGCTCATGGAAGGAGATGGTATCGCAGCCGGCCGGTCGAGCAAGCCTCCCCGGCGGCTAGCGACCTATTTTGAATCTGCTCGGCTCCTTCGTGTGCGCGCCTTCGGCGCTGCCAGTCGCCTGCGCGATTCAAAATAGGCCACTACGTGCCGCCGGCCGGCAGGGTTATCGCCACTTCGAGGCCGCGGCGCTCGCCCGGATCCAAGCGATTTCTCGCCGCGATCTCGCCGCCGTGCTCTTCGGCGATTCGGCGGGCGATCGGCAGACCGAGGCCCGTGCCGGTGTCGTGGGTGGAAAAATACGGATCGAAGATCCGCGGCAGCAACTCGGGGGCCACCCCCGGTCCTTCGTCGAGGACCGCGATCTTGGCGCGCGATCCCTCCCGGTCGAGGCGCAACGTCACCCGCCCGCCACCGGCCGAGGCGCGGATCGCGTTCTCGATCAGATTGCGCACCGCGCGACCCAGCAGCCGGGCATCGACCCGCGCCGACAGGGAGTCGACCCGCGGCTCGAACACGACCTCGACTCCCGGCGGCGGTGCCGCGCGGTAGCCCTCGATCAGCTCGCCCATCGAAGCCACCAGATCGGCCGGCGCCGGGTCGATGCGCGGAATCGAGCTATAGGTTGAAAATTCGAGCGCGATCTGGCGCAGCTCATCGACCTGCGCGAGGATGTTCGTGGTGCACCGTTCGAACACCGGCTCGAAGCGCTCCCGATCGCGCTTCCACACCTCGCGCAGATGTTCGGTCGAGAGACGAATGGGGGTGAGTGGATTCTTGATCTCATGGGCGATGATCCGCGCCATCTCGGCCCACGCGAGCAGGCGCTGGGCGCGCAGCTCTTCGGTCGCATCCTCGACCACCAGCAGCTCAGACGGCTCGCCCGCCCCGGGGACCGGGACGCGCAGGATCGTCCACTCGCGCTCGCCTCCACCGCCCTGGCCCGGGTGGTCACTCCCCTCCTCGGAAGTTCGCTGGGAAGAAATCTCGGATGGTTGATCCGACGCCGGATTCTCCTCCGCCTCGGGAGGGGGTGCCAGACGAACCGTTCGCCGCGCCGCCTCTCCTGCCGTCGTCTCGCGCAAAAACGCGCGGACGGGGGCGAGCCGGCCAGCGGCGAACGAGCGGTCGAGCCGCTCGCCCACCGCGACGCCCAACAGGTCGGCCGCCACCCGGTTGTGGAGCAGAACCCGCCCGGACGAATCGAGCGAGACGACGCCGGAGGTGATGTTTTCGATCACCCGTTCGACCACCTGCTTTTCGCGCAGCAACCCCTCGCGCGCCTCGGCGATCCGTCGCGCCATGTCGTCGATCGCGCGGCCGAGGGCCGCGAGTTCCAGCTCCGCCGGGGCGTAGCCGAGGGTCGGCGCTCCGGCGGCGATACGCGCCGTTCCGGCGACCAGCTCGCGAATCGGATGGGTAAAGCTGCGCGCCAGCCGAGAGCCGACCGCGATCATCAAGGCGATCAGCGCCGCGGTCACCAGAAGCGCCCGACGACGCAGCCGCGCCACTTCGAGCGCCGCCTCCTCCTGCTGGGCCAGCAACGGCGCCGAAAGGAACAGCCGTGGCGCGCCGCTCAAGCCGCCCGGCGGCCGAACCGGGGCGTAGATCTCCAGATACTCGGCACCGCCCGAGGCACGGTTGATCCGCGAAGAGACCCCCTCGCCCCCAAGGGTGAGAGGCGCGAAAATGTCGCCCGGTATCCGTTCCGGCAGCAGCCCCGCGGTGAACAGCTCGTGCTTGCTCGAAGCGTAGACTTTCGCCACCCAATAGAGATTGACTTCGTGGTGGACCAGCCCGGCGATCCGCTCCAACTGCGCGTCGTCGAGCGTCGTCTCGACGCTGAAGCCGGTTTCGAGCGACGAGAGAACCTCGGCGAGCAGGCTCTGGGCCGAAGCGAGCGCCGCCTGCCCCGCCGCCCGCTGCTCGTCGGCCAGCCGCCGCTCGACCCCGCGGACCAAAACGGCGTTGAGCAGCGCCAGCGGCAGTAGGAGGAGAACCCCGTAGACCAACAGCAGGCGGCGCGAATAGGAGCGCACCGTTCGGGCGAGCAGCTCGCGCACCGCGGCCCGGGGAAGCACCACGGCGAGGGCGAGAAGTGCCGCGGCGGCAAACACCAGGACCACGCCCACGGCGGCATTGCCCACCCGTTCGAGGGCAGCCGCGGCGTCGAGTCGCGGCAGGTAAAGCACCGACCACCCATCGCGCGCCCGGCGCACCGCGGCGAGCGCGGCTCCCGCCGGGGTGGCCGCCCGGGGAATCGTCGCCGCCTCGGCAACGCGAAGGGCCGCCGGCAAAGGCGGCGAGGAGTGCCAGGGGGAGATCTGCGCCCTGCCGGCCCGATCGTAGAGCGCGAAAGCGACCGGCGCGGGAAGGTCGGCCACCGCCACCGCGGCCGGGCCGCCGCGCAGCAGGCCGGTATCGATCTCTTCCAACGGCCGCTCGTCGGCGAGGCGAAATCCGGGCCGCGGCAAAAACGAGAACCGCGCCACCGCCCAAGGCTTGCCGCCCCAGGAGAGCGGCACCTCGCCCTCGATCAGCCCGTCGTGCCAGGGCGCTAGATCGAGCGCGCGCCAGCGCTCCCCCGTTCGATCGAGCTGGTGGTCCGGTCCGAGCGGCAGGCCAAACGAGAAGACCGGTCCGGGCGAGCCGTCGAGCGGCTGGATCGATAGCGCCGAAAGGGCGCCGCGACGAGCCAGCGGCGAACGGCGCCAGAGCGCAAACGCCAAATCCTCCCGTTCGAGGGCAGAGGGGCCGGCCAGCGCAAGCCGGTTGAGATCGGTCCCTGAAAGATCCCCTGCGATGTCTTGCCGGAGTGCCGCGACCTCTTCCCTTCGCGGCGGGGCGAGCCGCGCCGGCAGCTCGTTTGCCACCATGCCGCGCAAGCGGGCGCGGTACGCGACCTCGCCCACACCGCCGGCGAGCAGGCAGGAGAGGGCGACCAACCCGGCGAGAGCAGCCGCCTGGTGACGCCCCTCCCCAGCCGGATCCGAATGTCCCCCGCCCGGCGCGCGGGGACCGGCCCAGCGCGCCGCCGCTGCCCCCGCCGCCGCAAGGCAGGCGATCGCGAGCGCACCGAAGTCGGCCGCGGCACCGCTTGCGAGAGCCAGCCCGAAAGCGATCCAACCCCAACGCTCCCGCTCGGGCTCAGCTGCCGCAAACCGCCCCGAGGCGACCAGCAGTCCTAACGTCGCGAGCGCAAAGCCGATTCGCCAAGCCGTAGCGGTGGCACTGCCGAACAGGCTCCCCCCGAGATCGAGTGGCCCTACGAACTTCTGAGCAAGGAGGGCGGCGGCGACCAGTACGAGGAGACTCGCCGCTCCCGCGAGCGGTCCGACGGCACGAGAGGCCGACGCTTCCTGGCCGCTCCGTGCGCGCGGCGGGGCGAATCGGTCCCGGGGGCCAAGGCCGGCCGCTGCGATCCCCAGCCCCCCGGCGAGCAGCACGAGCGAGGCGCCGTCGGCCCCCGCCGCGGCGGCGAGGGCGAGCGTTCCGCCGAGCGCGAGCGGGATCACCGGTCGGCGCGCGATTTCAATCGAGGTGGTGGCGCTCGGCAGGGCGCGGCCGGAGCTGCGCAGGACGGCGAGCGCCAGGATCGAAAGTCCGATCACCCCCCAGGCGACCCGCGCTCCCGGCGACAACCCGCCCCGCTTTTTACGGACGGCCCCCTTTTCGACCCGCTCGATGCTCAGCTCCGGCGTTCCGGTCACCGCCGCCAGGCGTACCCCCTGATCGACCGCGACCTCGCCGCCCGGCTCGATCACCGCCCAACGCCGCTGCCGCCAGGCCCGCCGGAACGGCAGGTTGTCGGTGGGAAAGCTCGCGCCGACGACGATCCGCCAAGGGCGCGCCGCGTCTCCGAGCGGCCGGATCGCGAGCAGTGTCGCGGCGCCAAAGCTCGCCGCGGCGCGCCGGCCTTCCCGCGGGTACGCCACTGGAGCGAGTTCATGGAGCAGACCTTCGCCCGCCCAAGCGACCGCCTGGCCGTCCGGATCGAGCAGCAGAATCGACCGGCGCCCTTTGTCCCAGCCGCCCCAGGCGCGTTCCAGCTCGCCGCGCCATCCCGCCTCGCGCCGCGCGAGGGCGGCCAGGAGAGCGAATCGCCGGGCGTCGCTCTCGACCCCTTCCAGGGAAAGGGCTGCCGCCGCGGCCTCGCGATCGAGATCGGCCCACAATCCGGCGAACGCCGCGCCCGCCTCCTCGCGCACCTCATCGTCCGACAACGCCGACCGTTGATCGATCCACCCCTGGCGGGCGAGGGCGACGACCGCGAGGGTCGAAGCGGCGAGCGCGATCCACCGCTCGCGCCGCGGCGGACGAACCGTGATCAGACCGGCCGCGACGAGCGCGCCGAGGACCAGAGCGGCGACATAGGGAGGAAGGAAGGGAGCGGCGAGGCTCCCGAGAAGAAGGACGAAGCGGACGTTACGACCCGGCGAACGCTTCACAACATCGGCAGGTCGACGCCCCGCTCACGGGCGACCCGGATCGCGTCCGGATACCCCGCGTCGGCGTGGCGGACGACCCCCATGCCGGGGTCGCAGGTGAGCACCCGCTCGATCCGTCGCGCGGCGCCCTCGGTGCCGTCGGCGACGATCACCATCCCCGCGTGCTGCGAATAGCCGATGCCGACGCCGCCGCCGTGATGGAGAGAAACCCAGGTGGCACCGTTCACCGCGTTGATCATCGCGTTCAGGATCGGCCAGTCGGCGATCGCATCAGAGCCGTCGATCATTCCTTCGGTCTCGCGGTTCGGCGAGGCGACCGAGCCGCAATCGAGGTGATCGCGGCCGATGACGATCGGCGCCTTTACCTTTCCCGAGGCGACCAGATCGTTGAACACTTTTCCCGCCTTCGCCCGTTCGCCGTACCCGAGCCAGCAGATCCGCGCCGGCAGACCCTGGAACGCCACACGTTCCTGGGCGAGCCGAATCCATCGGGCGAGCGCGGCATCCTCCGGAAACGTCGCGAGGATCGCCTCGTCGGTCGCCGCGAGGTCCGCCGGATCGCCGGATAGGACCGCCCAACGGAACGGCCCTTTGCCTTCGCAAAACAGCGGCCGGATGAACATCGGCACGAACCCGCCGATCTCAAACGCCCGGGTCTCCCCTGCCGCGAGCGCCTGGCCGCGCAGGTTGTTGCCGTAGTCGAAGGTGACCGCCCCCCGCTCTTTAAGGACGAGCATCGCTTGAACGTGCGCCACCATGGTGGCGAGCGACCGGGCGACGTAGGGTTCCGGATCGCTCTTGCGCCGCTCGACGGCCTCGGCAAACGTCATCCCCTGCGGCACGTAACCGAGCAGCGCGTCGTGCGCCGAGGTTTGGTCGGTGAGTGCATCCGGCACGATTCCCTCGGCGATCAGCCGCTCCAGAAGATCGACGGCGTTCGCCTCGACCGCGATCGACACCGCCTCCCGCCGGTCGCGCGCCTCTAAAGCGCGGCGAATGCCGCTCTCCAGGTCGGGCGCCACCTCGTCGAGATAGCGGGTTTCCAGACGCCGCTCGATCCGCGAGCGATCGACTTCGGCCACCAAGCAAGTGCCCTCGTTCATGGTGACGGCGAGCGGCTGGGCGCCGCCCATGCCGCCGAGCCCCGCGGTTACCGTCAATCGCCCGGCGAGGGTACCGCCGAAATGTTGCCGCGCCGCCTCGGCGAGCGTCTCGAACGTCCCCTGCAAGATTCCCTGGGTGCCGATGTAGATCCACGACCCGGCGGTCATCTGGCCATACATGGTGAGCCCGAGCCCTTCGAGCCGGCGAAATTCGTCCGCGGTCGCCCAATGGGGCACGAGGTTCGAGTTCGCGATCAACACCCGCGGCGCCTCTTCGTGCGAGCGAAACACCCCGACCGGCTTGCCCGACTGGACCAGCAACGTCTCGTCGTTCTTCAACCGACGCAGCGTCGCCACGATCGCATCGAAACACTCCCAGTTCCGCGCCGCCTTGCCCGACCCGCCATAGACCACCAGGTCATCCGGCCGCTCCGCCACGTCCGGATCGAGGTTGTTCATCAGCATGCGCAACGCCGCCTCCTGCTGCCACCCCAAACAGGAGATCTCCGTTCCCCGAGGGGCACGGACGGTGCGAGGCGAGTGAACGGCAGGGGCGACGTCGGCGGCAGGCGCAGTGGGACTCATGAGTGCCTATTGTAATCGGGGACTGGGGGAAGGAGGGAGAATTGCCGGAAGAGCCTGATCGCCTCTCCGGTATCGCTCGGCTCCAGGCGGTTCTTGGCAAATCTCTAACAGCGTGGCTACAATGGCCACCGGGGAGGCCACCATGTCCACCGTAAGCACCCGAGTCCTCAAGGATCAGCTCTCCAACTACCTACAGAGGGCGGAAGCCGGCGAACAAATCGTCGTGTTGCGAGGCGGTCAGCCTGTGGCCGCTCTGGTACCGTTGTCTCAGGTGCGGAAAAGGGACGAGGAGTCGATTCTGGCCGAAATGAGTGCTCGTGGCCTGGTCACGCTGCCGAAGGGAGACATCACGACCGCGTTTCAAGGAGTCACGGTACCGAACCGAGGAAAATTGGCATCCGAAATGATCCTTGAGGATCGGCGTTGATCCTGTTCGTCGATACGAGCAGGCGAAGGTAGTCTTTAGATCGCTCTGCCGCAGATAGCTTGCGCTCCCAAGGATCGCATCGGCACTTCGAAGCGGCTGGCTGTCCGGCATCCTGCGCGGAGCGTCACAGAATTCCGGCGACGATTCCCAAGGAGGCCACCGATGGCCGACGCCCGCGATTCCGAATCTTCCTCTCCCCCTTCCACTTCGGGTATGTCGCGGCGCGCTTTTCTGCGCGGCGCGGGGATTACCGCCGCCGGCTCCGCGCTGCTCGAAAGCGGCCTGCTCCAGGAGGTCCACGCCGCGACCGTGGGCGGCTCCGGCGCGGCCCGGGGGCCTGGCGCGGTGCCGATCTCGCTCAAGGTGAACGGCACCGCCCGTGCGGTGCAGGTTGAGCCGCGGGCGACGCTTGCCGAGGTGCTGCGCGATTCGCTTCACCTCACCGGCACCAAGGTGATCTGCGATCGGGGTGCCTGTTCGGGCTGCACGGTCTGGCTCGATGAGGCGCCGGTCAATTCGTGTATGACTTTCGCGCTCGACGTCGGAACTCGCGAGGTGACGACGATCGAAGGGCTTGCCCCCGCTGGCTCGATCCATCCGGTGCAGGCGGCGTTCATCGAGCATGACGCACTCCAGTGCGGCTACTGCACGCCGGGGATGGTGATGAGCTGCGCCGCGCTCTTGGCCAGGAATCCGAATCCGACCCTGGTCGATGTGAAAGAGGCCGTGCGCGGCAATCTCTGCCGCTGCGGCACCTATCCGAAAGTCTTTTCGGCGACGCTCGATGCGGCCCAGACGCTGCGGGCCGGGAGGTCGCAATCATGAGCGCCGAAGAGACGCAGCAGGGCGCGACGGCTCCCGCCACCACGCGCAAAGATCGCTTCTTGCGCGGCGTCGTACACCCCGAGTTGGTGGAGCGCAACGTTCCGCTCGACGAGCCGCCCCCGTGGCCCGAGAACTCAAAGCTTGCGAAGGTTGGCAAGCCTACGGCGCGGCTCGACGGGAGGGCGAAAGCGACCGGCGCCGCGCGCTACCCGAGCGACATCCAGTTGCCCGGCATGCTCTACGCCCGGATGGTCGTTTCGCCGCACCCGCATGCCAAGGTTCTGTCGATCGACACCACGGCGGCCGAGCGGCATCCGGGAGTCCGGGCCGTCCACGTGCTCGACCGGGTGCTTGGGGGCGCCGTGCTTTCCGACCCGTCCAAGGAGGTCAACTCGAAGTTTCCGATCGTCCGCTTCGCCGGTCAGCCCGTGGCGGCGGTCGCCGCGATCACACCGGCCGCGGCGCTGGAAGCGGCGGCGAAGATCGCGGTCGACTACGAGCCGCTGCCATTCGTCGTCGATCTCGACGAAGCCAAGAAGGCCGACGCCCCGCGCGTCTTTCCCGGCGACGCCGCCCAGCAGGCGAGCGCAGGCGGCGGCGGGGGTGGCGGCGGAGTCCAGCAAACCGGCAATGTCCGCGGGCCGATGCTCGGCCGGGGCGCCAAACAGGACGGCAAGAAGGCGACCGAGGACGCCCTCGCAGCCTGCGACGTGGTGGTCGACGCGACGTTTCGCACCCAGGTGCAGACCCATTCGGCGCTCGAAACCCACGGCGTGGTCGCCGACTGGCGAGACGACGGCCTCACCGTCTACGCCTCGACCCAATCGACCCTTTCGGTGCGCGACGAGCTGGCCGCGATCTTCGACCTGCCGAAAGCGAAAGTCCGCGTGCTCACCGAGTTCATGGGCGGTGGTTTCGGCGCGAAGTTCGGCGCCGGCACGTTCGGTCTGGTTGCCGCGAGCCTGTCGAAGAAGACCGGCGCGCCGGTTCGGCTGTTCTACGACCGGAAGGAAGAGCACCTCTCGACCGGCAACCGACCGGATTCGGAACAGCGCCTGCGGCTCGGCGCCGATAAGGACGGCAAGCTTCGCGCGCTCGCCTTCGAGGGTTTTGGAACCGCGGGGGTGGGGACCGGCGCCGGCACCGCCGGCCCGGCGCAGGCGCTCTATCGCATCCCCTCGATCTGGACCGAGGAGAGCGACGTCTTCACCCACGCCGGACCCGGCGCGGCCTTTCGGGCTCCTGGGCATCCGCAAGGGTGCTTCGCGCTCGAACAGGCGATCGACGAGTTAGCCGAAAAACTCGGGATCGACACGCTGGAGCTGATGGATCGAAACGACGAACACCCCGCCCGCCGCGAAGAGCGCCGCCTGGGCGCCGAAAAGATTGGCTGGCATCGGCGGCGCCCCCCAACGAGAAATGCCGACGCCACCGGACCGATCCGCCGGGGCCTCGGGGTCGCTCAAGCCGTCTGGTACCGGATCAACAACATGGACTCCGGCTGCGAGGTGCGGATCGCGCAGGACGGCTCGGTGGAGGCCCTCTCGGCGGTCCAAGACATTGGCGGTGGCATTAAGACCGTGATCGCCCAGGTGGTCGCCGAAGAGCTGGGTCTCGCACCGCAAGACATCGTGGTCCGAGTGGGCGACACCAACTATCCGCCTGGGCCCCCCTCTGGCGGCAGCATGACCACCAGCTCGCTCACCCCGGCCGTGCGGAACGCCGCCTACCAGGCGAAATTGGAGTTTCAAAAAGCGGTCGCCGGAGCGCTCAGCCTTTCCGTCGATCAAGTCGAACTCTCCGCCGGCCAGGTCCGCGTCGCCACCTCCCCTCCTCAGACGCTCACTTTCCGCCAGGCGGCGGGACGGCTGCGCACCGACGTCGTCGCCGCGCGGGCGATGCGCAGTCCCGAATATGGCGAGCGCGGGATGGATTTCCTCGGCGGTGTGCAGTTCGCCGAGGTCACGGTCGACATCGAGACCGGCATCGTCAAGGTCGAGCGGGTGGTGGCGGTTCACGACTGCGGCCGGCCGATGAACCCGCTCGCGATCGAGAGCCAGATCAACGGCGGCGTTCTTCAGGGGATCTCCTACGCGCTCTATGAAAATCGCCGTCTCGACCGCTCCACCGGCCGGATGGTCAATGCGAACCTGGAGCAATACAAGATTCTGGGAGCGATGGAAACGCCCGAGATCGAGGTGGTTCTGGTCGAAAACTATCTCGCCCGAAGCTCCACCGACGCGGGAGGAATCGGCGAACCGTCGACCATTCCGACCGCCGCCGCGGTCGCCAACGCCATCTATAACGCGATCGGCGTGAGGGTCCGTGAGCTGCCGATTACCCCGGCGCGGGTTCTCGCCGCGCTCGGTAAAATTCCGACGACAGGAGCTTCGCGATGATCGCCCGTTTCGAATGGCAGGATCCGAAGAGCCTCGCCGAGGCGCTCGCCGCGCTCGCCCCTGAACCCGGCGAGTCGGCCGGAGCCGCACTGCTCAAGGCGGGCGGCGTCGACGTGATCGATCGGTTGAAAGAGGGGCTCGACTCTCCGAAACGTCTGGTCAACCTGCGAAACATTCCCGGCCTGGACCGGGTCGAGGCGTCCCCCGACGGCGGCCTCGTGATCGGTCCCCTCGTCACCCTCGCCCGGCTCGACGCCGACTCCTCCGTCCGCGACCGGTACGCGGCGCTCGCGGATGCAGCGGGCCATGCCGCGACGCCGAACGTCCGCCAAGCCGCAACGATCGGCGGCAATATTCTCCAGCGTCCGCGTTGCTGGTATTTCCGCAACGCCGACTTCCACTGCTTGAAGAAAGGCGGTGGCCGCTGCTACGCCCAAGAGGGAGAGAACGACTACCACGCGGTGTTCGGTAACCGGGTCTGCGCGATCGTCCACCCCTCGGCCGTCGCGACGGCGCTTTCCGCGATCGGTGCCCAACTGGAAGTGGCGAGCGCCAAGAAACAGCGTTCGATTGCGATCGACGACTTCTTCGTTCGACCGGACGTCGACATCCAGCGGGAGCACGTCCTTGCACCCGACGAGATCCTGATCGGCATTCATCTACCGGCGCCCTCACCGGGAATGCGCACCGCCTACTTGAAGCTCGGCGAGAAGGAATCCTTCGATTGGCCGATCGCCGAAGCCGCGGTACGGCTCGATTTCGAACCCGGCGCGGCCCGAGTCGTCAAGAGCGCCCGGATCGTCCTCGGTGCCGCGGCGCCGATCCCTTGGCGCGCGTCGAAGGCCGAGGGGTGGCTCGTAGGTAAACCGATCACCGAAGCTACAGCCCGCCAGGCTGCGTCCGCCGCGATCGAAGGCGCCACGCCGCTCGCCCAGAACGCCTACAAACTGCCGCTCTTGGAAACTGTCGTGCGCCGGGCACTGCTCGCGGCGAAAGGAGTCGAAGACAAGGCATGAGCCGCGAGTTCATGGATGAAATCGACCTACCCCCCTCGGCCGACGCCGAGCGGGAGGTTTGCCGCAACCTTCGCACCAAAACCGCATTCGGCCATCTCGTCGGCCACGATCCCTGGCAGACCGGAGCCTCTTCCACCGCCGTCTACTGGTGCTTGAAAACCATGGAAACCATCGGCCCCGACGATGCGATCGCACATCCGCACGACTGCAAGCTGGGGCGGGAGTGTTGGCGGGAGCGGGAGTGAGGTTCTAGTGATGACTTATTCTTGATCGTTCTCGTCGTCGGCGAGGTTCGCTTGGCGCGGGCGTTCGAAATCGCCGATCCGGTAACACGCGGCGCGAACTGCATCACTACGCTCGATGCTTGGAACGCTACGACCCGGTTCTGCATCACTACGGTCCAGGAAGCCTGCTCCTCGCGTTGCGTCGGGAGATCCGAGTGATGCGGAGCCCGGCCCGGGTGATGCGGAAGAAGCTCTGTGTGAGTCAGAAGCGGCTCGTAGTGATGTAGAACGGGCAGTGAACGTCCGTCGTGAGACTTTTGGCGAAGCATCAGTGGCCGTAAACGTGGCCGGAGCGGCTCCTAGTGTTGCGGAACGGCTCGGGAACAGCGTCCGAATCGATCGCAGCGTCGCAGGAACGTCCGGGAGCGGCGCACTCCGGCGGCGCGGCGTTTCCGCTCGGGATTCCGATCTTCAAGCAGACCTCCGGGGCCGTTCGCTTGGGCGCCCGGGCGATGCCTTCGCGTTCCCCCGGCGTCAGGTCTCAGTTGTGGTGCCGACGGCGGCCCTGACCCCGCCACCCGCCCGCGCTACTATGCAAGCGTTTCTCACCCTTCAAACCCCACCCCCGAAGGAGAAGCCCCTGATGAGCATCAGTCAGACCATGTTGCCCGAGCTGGATCACGAGATGGCCACCACGCGGCGCGTTTTGGAGCGCGTTCCGCTGGCCGAGAAGGGCGATTGGAAACCGCATGAAAAGTCGATGACGCTGTCGCGGCTGGCGAATCACATCGCCGAGACGCCGGGCTGGTTGTCGATGACGATGAAGACCGATTCGCTGGACGTGGCGCCGGTCGATGGGCCGAAATACGTCTCGCCCTCTTTCGCCACGACCGAAGAGCTGCTCGCGGCGTTCGACGCAAACGTCGTTGAGGCGCGCGCCGCACTGGCCGCCGCTACGGATCAAGAACTGGCGCTCCCCTGGGCGCTCCAGGCCGGCGGAGAGGACATGTTCAAAATGCCGAAGGTGGCGGTGGTCCGGACCTGGGTGCTCAACCATGTCATCCACCACCGTGGTCAGCTCTCCGTCTACCTCCGCGAACTGAACGTCCCCGTGCCGTCGATCTACGGCCCGAGCGCGGACGAAAGCTAGGAACCGCCCCTCTCCTCCGCCCGGAGGGGAGGTCCGGCAGCTCTAAACACGAGGATCTCCTTCCCTACCCGGAAGGCGAGGAGATCTTCTGTCCCTCGGCGCACCGGTTTTCGCACTCGAATGGACAGGAACCTTCGCGAGATCCAGAAACTTCCACGGGAGTCGGTTCAACCATGCCCGGTCAGCGACGTCGCATACCCGCCCTTTTGCTCATACTGAGTCTCGGCGGCTGTTCCCCTGGTCCCCTACCGAAAGCGAGGGTCGGTGCGGAATCGCCGCACCGCGTCATCCTGATCAGCCTTGATGGCGCGAGTTCGGTTACGCTTCATGAGCTATACCAAAAGGGCGTACTCGACCACGGGGGCTTCGAACGCTTTTTCCGCGAAGGTGTCGTGGCGGACGCGTTGATTCCGGCCAACCCGACCCTCACCTCGACCAACCATGTCACCCTGGCCACCGGCTTTTCTCCGGATTCGACCGGAATCGTCGGTAACCAGTTCCATCCGAGCGGCGCGCCTTTTTCTGAGCGGGCGAACGGG
>JBBRUC010000084.1:0-23842 GCA_038248205.1 Thermoanaerobaculia bacterium | reverse complement strand
CTTCTCACCGCGCAAGGCCGCGACCGTTCTCTACCTCGCTCTGGGCCGAGGTGACTCCGAAACGCTGCTCGAAAAGCTCGGCAAGCACACCCGAGGGAAGGGCTGCCTCTACATCAAGAAGCTAGCGGACGTTGACATCAAGGTGTTGGAACTCCTGGTCGCCGAATCCATTGCCGCCCGGCACTCTGCTCGGGGCTGAGGCTACTTTCGTTCCGGCACGCCGCAATCAAACGCCGGAACGTCGTGGCGGTCCTTGAGGTGCAGAGGTGCGCGGATCTTGGGTTGAGTGCTCATCGCTCCCAAGGAGCCTGCGTGCTGAGAAGTCTCCGAAGCCGCGGGTTATTCGCAGAAGGAGAGTCCAGAGCTGTCGTGAAGCGGCGGTACGCTTGATCATCGAGCTGAAACAGCCGCTGATCCAGAAGCACGGAGATTGCCTCTCGCCGAGCCGCCTCGAGCACGAACTCGGAGCGGTTTTTACCCAGCGACTCGGCGGCGCGATCAATGAACTCCCGGCTCGTAGCGTCGGTGCGTAGGTTGATCGAGATGCGTTCAGTGACTGACGTCCCGGCCATTTGGCGCCTCATCTCTACGTGTCAGGCGTCGCTTGCAGATCTCGCAAGGTGGTCACCGGCTTGGGCTGGCGCCACACCTGATTCTAATGCGATCTTAAGTCCAATGAAGTAGGCGTCTGGGCTAAGGCGTCGGCCGAGGAGCAAATGGCGACTGTTGGTGAAAGCTTCGACAAAGTCGGAGGGGGGGGCTGCGGTGTCGTGGAGTGTGGAACTGAAGGTCGTCAGTGACCGCGGGAGATCGGAAGCTCCTGTGCCCTCGAATGCCTTGGTCACATCGCAAACGAGATTGGCGACTGCAACTGCGTCGAGTTGAAGAGCTGTAGAGAGGGTATCGACGGCACTTAATCCGGATGGGAAGATTTGGAGAGGCAGCCGGCGAAAGGCGAATATCCGGATGGCTTCCGCCTTTTCCCTGCCTCCGAGGAGGTATCCTTCGTAATCGGAGGCTACTTTCCGAAGGGTGCGTTCCATAGTCTTGATGGCTGCGAGATCCGAATGGCCTGCTAGCGCTGCGGCGGCACCAAGGTAGATCGTCTCGAGCTGGCTCGCAGCGCGAATGCTGGATGCTAGAAGTGCTACAGCGGAAAAGGTGAGCCACACTGCTACGAACGCGACGAACTTCTTCGGTGTCCACGTCACACTGTAGACTGTGAGGAGGCCTGCGGCCAGGGCAAGCGCTGCCTCGCCGTAGTTCCAGCTACTGAGGAACAGGAGAAGGGAGATAGCAAGCACAATCAATAGCACTACACCGGTCATCAGCTCTGTTGACCAGATCGTTGCGGCGACTACGATTGCTACTACAAGGATCATGAGGACCACCGCGGCAGGTGCCAGCCGATACGAGGATCGGACCACCGCGCCGAGCGCTCGAAGCACCTGCTCAAGTGACTTGCCGATTCCGCGGTTACTCATGGATATTCCAGGCGCCTAACGGGCTTGCCCCTCACCAGCTGCGCCAGCCGCCCGGTGCAAAGGCCGCGTTGTGCATTCCACCAAATCCCTCCACTGGACGTCACCTACGGCTGAGAGATCCCATTGCAGGCTCGACGAGCCATCATATTGTCTATAGACCTCTAAGTCGAGCCACGGCTTGGCCTCCGACACTTCTGAATGATGGCCTAATGGTGCAAGCCAAGCGCAAAGAGAGAGACAGCAGTATTTTAACCGAAGCGTGCAGATGTTACTGGACACGAGCCGGTGACGCTAAGGCAGCCGGTCGAGCGGCGTGTGGTGTCGGTCACATAAGGTTAGGCTGCAGAACAGCCGTCCGGTGTTATTCTGGGATTCCCCAGGGAGGAAGAGCGGAATGAGTTCGCCATTAAAGATCGCGCTGGGCGTAGGTTGCGGAATTCTTCTTGCTATCGGCGCACTCGTCGTGGGTTGCACACTCCTCCTTGGTTACGGCGCCAACAAGGTGCAGGAGCAGGAAGCTGCGAAGGCCCAGCACGTAACGGTGAAAGTGGACGCATTCCGAGAAGAAGGCGACTGGTTCCAAGTCGATGGCACAGTCACAAACACGGCGGATTCGCCGGTCACGTTCGTCAAGGTCAATGTGGACTTCGTGACGTCGTCCGGGACAGTCGTCGACTCAGATTGGACATATGCTATTGACTCCAATCCCCTTCAGCCCGGAGCGAGCCGGAAGTTCTCCGTGCAGCAACGGTCTACACCAGGGGTGGAGACAGCGCGTGTCCGCCTGCTAACCGAATAACGTCCGAATAACGGCAGTGGTCTTGCGTGTCATCGCCAGGTTACCCAAACTGCGCCGCGCCTGCGATGATCTCCCGCCTAAATTCTCTTTTAAGCCGGCAACACCCGTACATTCGCGCGGGTATGCGCCCCTGAACTCATGCGCCATAGTGCGCCAAGTCGAAGTTCGATGGTGCTGTACTGGTTCTCCGTGAAACGGACAAAGAGTAGCTCAAAGATCGGCGCGCGCCCCGTTCTGTCCCGCGTAGGGCCGATTTCGGAAGCAGCAAGTCGCTCTACAGCTCAGGAAGTCACTTCCCAGCCCAGAAAGCGATCTCCGACGCTGTCGGCCTGCTTCCTAAAGAGCAAAGCGAGCTTCGCGAAATCGAGATTTCCGCCTGAGACGACGCAGACCACTTTCTTGCCCCGCCCGGCGCCAGCCAGGGCAGCGGCGACGCTTGCCGCGCCCGCCCCTTCGCTCGGCGAGGAGGCGGATCGCGGCGCAGATCTGGGCGAGCGAGACAGTGTGGGCGAAGGCGAGGTATTCGTGCGCCAGAGGCCGCATCTCGAGCAGCAGGCTCTTGCCGCCGATCGTGCCGATGCCGGCCATCAGCTGGGTGTTCGAGACGGGGATGAAGAGCCCTTCGAAATACGGGTGGCCGTGTTCCTCCAGCGCCCGATGGTTGCATCGGGAGGCAGCCGGATCAGCGGATTCGGGTGAACGATCCCGGCCAGACGCTCCCGGGCGGCGCGGATCTGTTCGAGGGTGGGTGCGGCGAGCGCTTCGGTGGGCCTCATTCTCCCCTTCCGTCCGAATCCCATGCGGTTCCTCTTCCCTGGTCGATCGCCTTACGGTAGACGTGGAGGGCGGCGACCAGATCCTCGACCGCGAGGCCGAGGAGCTTCGCGAGGGTGATTTCGTCCGCGCTCCGGCGCCCCTCGATCCGCCCGAGGACCAAGTCGCCGAGGTCGCCGAGGATGTGCTCGTCGGTCACCGCCCCCTCTTGCCGCGCCAGGAGGAAGTCCCCCGATTCGGCGAGGGTCGATTCCTTCAAGTCGACGAACAGGCGGGCGCGGGCGACTGCCGCGGCATCGAGTTCGCGGTAGGCCGGGGAGCTGGAGCCGACCGCGTTGATGTGCGCTCCGGGAGAGATCCACTCGCCTAGGAGGACCGGTTCGCGCGAGCTGGTCACGGTGCAGATCAGGTCCGCGTCCGCGACCGCTTCTCGCGCGCTGTCGACCGCTTCGACCTCGACCCCCTTGGCCTTCCAGGCCGCCACGAACGCCTCTCGCGACGCGGTCCGGGGGGAATAGACGCGGATCCGTCGGAGCGTCCGCACCTGGGCCATCGCCTCCAGGTGGGTGTGCGCCTGAATGCCGCTGCCGAGGAGGGCGAGATCGCCCGCCTCCGGACAGGCGAGAAGGCGGGTGGCGAGCCCGGAGACGGCGGCCGTGCGTATGGCGGTAATCGAAGCGCCGTCGAGGATCGCGAGCGGCCGGCCACGCTCCGCTTCGAACAGGGCGACCATTCCTAAATGCGACTCTTTGCCCAGAGCCCGGTTGCCGGGGAAGACGCTCACCAGCTTGGTGCCGAGAATCCCCAGTCCCGGCTCTCCGTCGAGGGAAGGCACCGGGCCGGTCCACTCCGGCGCCAGGAAGCCGGGCATCTCCCCGAGCAGCCCCGCCCGGTCCGGAGACCAAACCAGGAAGCGGCGCGGCTGCCCTCCCTGCCCGGTGGCCAGAGCACGGAAGGCGGCCTCCATGGCCGGGATGCATTCTGCCACCGGCAGAAGATCTTCGATGGCGCGGCGGTTCAGGAGGAGGATCGGCAAAAGGCTACCCGCCGCCGGCCGAGCGGCCAGGGCGTTGACGTACCTGGCGCTTCTCCCACGCTTTGCAATGCGCATTGGCCTCTTCGAGCGAACGGAATTTCCGTACTCCCGGCTCGAATCGCCACGGATGAAGCGCCATGGCTAGCTCCGTTAACTCGCACGCGATGCGGAGGTTTTCCGGATCGAGAGGCGGGAGAGGCCGAACCCCCGGCATATCTGCCACCGATCGATACTTGCGGACCGGCATCAAGGCTCCTTCAGGTCGAACGCCTCGCGAATTCGCGCGGCATCTGCCCAATCCTGCGGACGAACTGTATCTCGCTTCATCAAGTAAGGCGCCACCCTGCGTTTTGGCCGTCGCGCTATCCTTGGCTCCGATGCGCAAACCCACCTCCTTTGAAACCGCCCGACGGTTCCTGCTCGCCCTACCCGGGGTGGAGGAGGCTCCGTGCTACGGCACGCCGGGTTTCCGGGTGAAGGGCAAGCTGCTCGCCCGAGTGTGGGAGGACAGGGAAACGCTGGTGGTGAAGCTCGACTTCGACCGGAAGGAGCTGTTGCTCGCGGCAGATCCGGAGGTCTACTTCACGACCGACCATTATCGCGGCTATCCCTCCGTGCTGGTCCGCCTGCCGGGGATCGCGCAGGGTACCTTGCGCGAGCTGCTCGAGGACGCCTGGCGGCTCGCGGCGCCCAAGCGCCTGGTCGAAGCGTTCGAAGCGGGGGATAGGCGCTGAAGCTCAAGCGGAACGCCTCGTCGGTAGAGCGGAGTGCCCTGTCGAGGATATAATCGAGAGCGATCATGGCCGAAAACAAGACCAAACCCACTGAGGCAAGCGTCGCGGAGTTCGTCGACGCGGTGGCAGACCCGACCCGGCGCGCAGACGCCGAAGTTCTCGTCGAGCTGATGCAGCGCGCCTCCGGCGAAGAGCCGAAGATGTGGGGACCGTCCATCATCGGCTTCGGCAGCCACCACTACGTCTACGAGAGCGGGCGCGAGGGCGACATGCCGATCGTCGGCTTCTCGCCGCGCAAGGCCGCGACCGTTCTCTACCTCGCTCTGGGCCGTGGCGACTCCGAAGCGCTGCTCGAAAAGCTCGGCAAGCACACTACGGGGAAAGGCTGCCTCTACATCAAGAAGCTAGCGGACGTGGACCTCATGGTGTTGGAGCGCCTGATCGCCGAATCGGTCGCCGCCGGGCACTCTACTCGGGGCTGAGACTGCTTTCGTTCCGGCACGCCGCAATCAAACGCCGAAAAGTCGTGGTTGTCCTTGAGATGCAGAGGCGCGCGGATCTTGGGTTCGTTGCTCATCGCTCCCAAAGAGCCTTAGTGTTGAGGAGTCTCCGAAGCTGCGGGTTATCCTCAAGAGGAGAGTCGAGGGCTACCGTGAAGCGGTGGTACGCTTGATCGCCGAGCTGAAACAGTCGATGATCAAGAAACACGGTAGTGGTAGTTGCCTCCCGCGGAGCCGCCCCGAGTTACGAATGGTTCGAGTGCCGTCTGGGGCTCAAGGAGAAGTAATAGTTGGCAGTGAACCCCTGAATTGGATTATCGGGCCTGCTGGATCCACTTCTTCGAGGACGAACTACGCTTTATCGACCTCCTCCACGTCTCAGGCGCCACTGTCTTGCCAGGGGTTGAGCAACTGGGCTCCAGAGTGCGCAAAGTCGACCACGTTGCGGGTGACGAGCACCAGGTGGTGATGGAGTGCGGTTGCCGCGATCAGGGAATCCACCGCGGGCATCGGCGTTCCCTGGCGCTCCAGGCGACCGGTCAGGGACCCCCAGATGAGAAGGGTCGGGACATCGAGCAGGAGAATCTGATCGCGAAAACGGATCAGCAGGTCGTCACGGAGCCACGCTTCGAGAAACTCTCTCCGGCGATCATCGCGGGCCTTCTCAATCCCCTTCTGAACCTCGCCGATCGTAAGGCCACTCAAGTAGACCTGATCCGGGTCGATGCTGTCGATGAAACGGACGACGGCCAGGTTCGCTCGCTTGGACGCCAGTTCGGAGATGACGCAGGTATCGAGGAGATAGCTCACAGGTCGGGCCCAGGTCGAAGCCCGCTCCGGTCCCGTTCGAGTTCCAGGCCTTCCAAGGGTGAACTCCGGAAGAACTCCGAGAGAGGAATCCGCTTCTTCTTGAGTTCGCGGTAGTCGTCGAAGGAGAGAACGACTGCCACCTCCTCACCCCGGCGGGTCAAGACCTGCGCGCCGTTCTCGATCGCCTGATCGACCACTTCGCTCAGTCGGTTCTTGGCTTCCTGGATCTGCCAACTCTGCCGCATCGTACTCTCCTGGCTAGACAGGCTAGATGCTACGGTTTGGACACGAAGGCGTCAACCAGGAGGATCGTCCCCGTCGGCAGGCGCCGGGCGCTGTTTCGGCGGTTGCCGACTTCCGGCGAAGAATGCCCATCGAGGGAGGCGCCTCGCGCGGCGCGCAGGGGATTGATCGCGGGCGCGCAGGGGAGCGTCGTGTCCCAGCACTGCTCTCCCTCGACCGGCACTTGAATCACCAGACCGTTGACCCTAACGGTCCGGGTTTCCACTACGGGCGGAGGCGACGGCCAAAGCCAATGGCCTTCCAAACAGCCCCCTCCTGCGCGATCACTCGACGGCGCTGGTCGAGAAGGATAATGGCGAGCGCGAGGGCGATCGCCGGTTGGGGCAGACGATCGATCCACCGGCGGAGGAGCGGGACCGCGAGCAGAAGGGCCAGGAACGGGAAAGAGCCCCAACCGAAGCGGGGGTCCGGCGCGGTGATCAGCCAGAACAGGGTGCCGATGCCGGCAAGACCGATCAGGAAGGGGTATCCGGAAGGCCATGGCGGGGTGCGCCTCTTGCGCCTGAAGACCCGCGCCAGGTAGATCAGCCCCAAAACAGGCAGTGCACCGGAACATTCGATCGACCGGGGTCAGGTGGTGAGCCCGTCGCGGCTGCGGACGGGCATCAGGGCTTCGTCGCCCGGGCGGCAGACCTCCTCCGGCGTCACGATCACCGCCATAGGGATGTCGTGCGCTTCGTTCGGAACCTCGTCGAGCAGTTGCGCCGAAAAGCCGAGACCAATCGCGGGGAAGGGGCGGCCGACGAGAAAGCGGTCGAAGTAGCCGCTGCCGTAGCCGAGGCGGTAGCCGCGGCGATCGAAACCCAACCCGAGTACGAGCGCGGCGTCGAGGGTTCCATTGATGGCACCCTCTTCGATTTCGGGTGTTCCGCGCGGCGGTTGTTGGAGGCCGAACTGCAGCGTGCGAAGCGGGCAGGGGTAGGGGTGGACGTGAAGTTTTCCATCCCGGGGATCGGCCCGGGGCACGAAAAGCTCCTTGCCTGCGCCAAGCAGGCGATCCGCGAGGCGCCAGGTGTCGATCTCGGTTCCGAACGAGAGACAGGTGAAGATTCGCCGGGCGCTCGAGATCTCCGGAAGCGCCAAGAGCCGCTCGGCCACCTGAGACGATGCTGCGGCGGCGGTCGCGGCATCGATGGCTCCGAGCTGCGCTCGAAGGTGGTCTCGCAGTTGGGCCTTGGTGGTAGGGGTCTCGGTTGGCATCGCGGAGAGGGGTTGGTTTCAGTCCGGAGTATAGCTTCGGCCTTCTTTCCTTCCCGCCTGAACGGGTGAGGCCCGCCCCTCGCGCCCGTGTTAACCTCCCGGCGTTAACCATCAGCCCATCCCAATTGGAGGCCAGGGCCCGATGACGATGCTTGGAATCGAGCGACAAGAGATCCCTGGACGGCTCGTCGAGAACGAGCATTTGGAAGACGTGGTCATCCGCTTCGCCGGCGACTCGGGCGACGGCATGCAGATGACCGGCAGCCAGTTCACCAACACCTCCGCCATGTTCGGCAACGACCTGTCGACGCTACCGGATTTTCCCGCCGAGATCCGCGCTCCGGCCGGGACCCTACCCGGGGTTTCGGCGTTCCAGGTGCGGATCGCCGACTACGACATCCATACCCCCGGCGACGCGCCCGACGTGCTGGTGGCGATGAACCCGGCGGCGCTCAAAAAAGAGCTACCGGACTTGAAACCGAACGGCATCGTGATCGCGAACACCGACGAGTTCGGCGAGCGGAACCTCGCGAAGGCGGGCTATGCCAAGAATCCGCTCGAAGACGGCTCGCTCGGCGGATTTCGGTTGTTCGCCGTGCCGATCGCCACGCTCACCAAGCGGGCGCTCGAAGGGTCCGGTCTCGACAACAAGACCGCCGATCGTTCGAAGAACATGTTCGCGCTCGGCATGTGCTACTGGCTGTTCTCGCGCTCGCTGGACAACACCGCGAGGTTCCTGCGCAAACAGTTCGCGAAGAAGCCGGATCTCGCCGAAGGCAACGTCAAGGTGCTGAAAGCCGGCTGGAACTACTGCGACATCACCGAGGCGTTCCACACCCGCTACGAGATCGACCCAGCGCCCATGGAGCCGGGGCTTTATCGCAACATCATGGGCAACACCGCCCTGGCGCTCGGCCTGATCGCCGGCAGTCGGCGAAGCGGCCTGTCTCTCTTTCTCGGTGCCTATCCGATCACGCCGGCTTCGGACGTGCTCCACGAGCTGTCCAAATACAAGAGCTTCGGCGTCACCACCTTCCAGGCCGAGGACGAGATCGCGGCGGTTTGCGCCGCGATCGGCGCCTCGTTCGGCGGCGCGCTCGGGGTGACGGTCTCGTCCGGGCCGGGGATCGCCCTTAAAACCGAGGCGATGAACCTCGCGGTGATGACCGAGTTGCCGCTGATCGTCTGCGACATCCAGCGCGGTGGGCCATCGACCGGTTTGCCGACCAAGACCGAGCAGGCGGATCTGCTCCAGGTCATGTTCGGCCGGAACGGCGAATCCCCCCTGCCGGTGCTCGCCCCCAGCTCGCCCAAGGACTGCTTCGATATCGCGCTCGAAGCGGTGAGGATCGCGACCCGGTACATGGTGCCGGTGGTGATCCTGTCGGACGGTTATCTCGCCAACGGCTCGGAGCCTTGGAAGCTGCCGAAGGTGGAGGAGCTGCCCGACCTGCGGATCGAGTTCCGCACCGATCCGGTGGCGTTCCACCCCTACGAGCGCGATGCGGAGACCCTCGGCCGCCCGTGGGCGATCCCCGGCACGCCAGGGCTTGAGCACCGGATCGGCGGGATCGAGAAAGAGGCCGTCACCGGCAACATCTCCTACGACCCAGAGAACCACGAACGGATGGTCCACCTGCGCGCCGAGAAGGTCGAGCGCATCGCCCGGACGATTCCGCCCCTAGAGGTGTTTGGCGATGAGGATTCGGAGCTGCTGATTCTGGGCTGGGGGAGCACGGCAGGAGCGATCACCGGCGCGGTCAACACCGCGCAGCGCCAGGGGCTCAAAGTCGCGCGCGCCCATCTGCGCTATCTGAATCCGATGCCGGCAAACTTGGGCGAGGTACTCGGCCGGTTCCCGCGCGTGGTGGTGCCCGAGATGAACATGGGGCAGCTCGCCCTGCTTTTGCGCGCCAGGTATCTGAAAGACGTGGTCTCGTATTCCAAGGTGCAAGGCAAGCCTTTCACCCGCCAAGAGATCTTCGACAAGATTCGAGCACTGCTCGTCGGGGCGCCCGTCGCCCAGGAGGTCGCCCATGCCTGAGGCGCCGGTACTCACCCGCAAGGATTTCCAGACCGACCAGGAGGTTCGCTGGTGCCCCGGCTGCGGCGACTACGCGATCCTCAACGCGGTGCAGCAGGTTTTTCCCGAGCTTGGCATTCCGCGCGAAAAGTTCGTGGTGGTTTCGGGCATCGGTTGCTCGTCGCGCTTTCCTTACTATATGAACACGTATGGTTTCCACACGATTCACGGCCGCGCTCCGGCGATCGCCACCGGTTTGAAGCTGGCGCGGCCGGAGTTGGAAGTGTGGATCGCGACCGGCGACGGCGACGCGCTTTCAATCGGCGGCAACCACCTGATCCACACGCTGCGCAGGAACGTCGGGGTGAAGATCCTGATGTTCAACAACCGTATCTACGGCCTGACCAAGGGGCAGTACTCGCCCACCAGCGAACTGGGGAAGAAGACGAAATCGACCCCGATGGGCTCCTCCGATTATCCGTTCAATCCGCTGTCGCTGGCGCTCGGCGCGGGGGCGACGTTCGTCGCGCGGACGGTCGACATCTACCTGCCGCATCAGAAGGAGATCCTACGCCGTGCCGCCGCGCACAAGGGGACGGCGTTCGTCGAGATCTACCAGAACTGCAACATATTTAACGATAAGGCTTTCGACTACATGACCGACCGCGGCGTCCGCGACGACGCGGCGATCTACCTGGAGCACGGCAAGCCCCTGGTGTTCGGCAAGAACAAAGATCGCGGCATCCGCATGCGCGGCACCGAGATGGAAGTGATTGAACTCGGCGGTGAATTCTCGGTCGACGACTGTCTGATCTGGAACGAGAGCCTCGACAACCCGGCGAGTTCTTTCATGGCCGCGAACCTGTTGCCGCCGAATTTCCCGACTGCGCTCGGCGTGTTCCGCGCGGTCGACGAGCCGACCTACGAACAGCGGGTGATCGGTCAAATCGATCAGGCGATCGAGCAGCAAGGGGTGGGCAAACTCGAAGATCTGCTGCGCCAGGGGGACACCTGGACGGTCGGGGAGACCACTCCGGCGCACTGAAGCAGCCCTCACCCCCTGCCCCTCTCCCAAAGGGAGAGGGGAGAAAGCTGAGAATCGAAAACGGCCGGCACGCCTGAGCGCGCCGGCCGTTATGCCGTTCG
The DNA here is from genome assembly GCA_038248205.1 of Thermoanaerobaculia bacterium. GTDB lineage: Bacteria > Acidobacteriota > Thermoanaerobaculia > Multivoradales > UBA5704 > DASYKS01. The sequence continues at coordinate 13,033 of JBBRUC010000084.1, read as the reverse complement.
GAGGACTTCGAGATCTACCGCAGCGCGGGAGACTCGATCTCGTAGGTCACACCGCCCTGTACCACCTCATCCCGTTCGCGGACGGCCGATTGGCGCACCTCGAAGTAGTTCGGCTCGGTTCGCGTCTGGAGCGTACCGGTCGCCGTGTCTTCGAAGCGGAGCGAGATCGTCCCTTCCTCGCGGCCTCTCATCGAGAGCTGGATCCAGGCGCCGTCGGCGAGGACCTGAATCGAAGTCGAGCCGACGACCGCGACGTTCTTGCCGAGCATGCCGTTCTCGCGCCAAAGGCCGAACAGCGAAGCTCCGAGATCGATCGTGATCCGGCCGCGCCGGAGGAACGGATTGACGACGTCCTTCTCGATCCGATCGAAGAAGCTGACCTTGACCTGGGCGGAGCTGGTTTCGATGTTGCGGATTACCATGTTGGCGCTGAAAGCGGAGAAGCTGACGAGATCGACGACGTTGACATTGCGCCAAACCAGATTGTTGCTGTTGCGCACGTTGACGTTCGGATCGGCGACTTCGACCGGTAGCGGGTCCTGCGCCGAGAGGATGCGGACCAGGAGGCAGACGTGCCCCTTGAACGCCGGCAGCCAAGGGATGACCACGGTCACCGTGCCGTTCGGGTCGACGTTGGTCGCCGCCGAACCGACGGTGTGCCAGTCGATCGGCCAGGCGAGACCCGCCGAAGCCTTCGCCCAATAGAGCGCGACCGTTACGTTCGAAGCGGGCGCCGTCCCCTTGTTGTAAAGCCGGACGTTGACATAGTTGAGCTGGCCGAATTCCGGATTCTGGTGGGAACCGCCGTTGTCGTTGACGTTCCGCACCCAGATGTCGTGGCTTTCCCACATGTTGTTGGCGGCGGTCGCCGGGTCGGGCTCCAGGCCGGTGTCAAACGGCTTGTCTTTCGACCAGAGGTCGGTCTCCAGGAGGCCGGTGACGACTTTGCAGGCCGTGGGCGGCGCGGCGCACGCTTCGTTGCCGGCCGGCTGGGCCACCACCTGATAGGCGTACTGCGACGACGAGGCGACGTTGGTGTCGGTGAAGGTCAGGCCTGCCACGTCCTCGGCGATCTTGGCGAAACCGGCTTCGCAGCCGCTCTCGCTGCGAAAGACGTCATAGACCTTGCCGGCGCCGGAATTGGTCCACGAGAGCGAATTCTGGTTTGCGCCCGGAATGACGGTGAGCGTTGGGACGATCGGCGGAGTGCAGCCGACGAACGTGGTGTTCGCTCCCTGGTCGCTCACGCAGGCGATCTGGTGACGATTGAGGGCGGCGAAGATGGCGGCGCCGTGAGGGGTACCGTTCGTGAGGTTGCCGTCATCGTCGTCCGCGGCGCGCAGGACGCGGAACAGGCTGCTGTTCGAGCAGCCGTTAGACGCCCAGGTGGCGTTGCTCTTGTCGCAGTTCCACGCCTTGCCGGCGGTGGGGCGAGAGAGATACCAGAGGCGTTCGGCGGTGTTCCACGCCTGCGCCGAACCGGGGGAGGAGAGGTCACGGTTAACGAAATCCCAGACCGATTCGGTCGCGATGTACGACTCGCAGTGCCCCTCGGTTTGACAGATCGCGCCGCTGGAACCGAAGGCGCTGCAAAGCGGCTGGACGAAGTTCGCCACGGTGTGCGCGACGTTGCTCTCGTGCTTGGCCCAATCGATGTCGCGGACGCCCGTGAAGGCGGTGCAGGCATCGCCATAACCGCCGCAAGCCGTACCGACGATGAAACCCGATCCGCTGCACGAATTGTGGGTCATCAGAACCGAGGTGATGTCCGCGTAGCTCTCCCGCGAGGCGCTGTCCGGGCCGGCGATGCCGTCGTTGGCATCGAGTCCGTGGCCGTATTCATGCAGCGACACGCCGGTCAGCTCTCCGGTGTTGCCGCAAGCTTGGGTCGAGTTCTGGAAGACGCTCGCCTGAAAGAAGTTCAGGGTCGGCGACGACCAATAGGCGTTGCAGAGCTGGCCGACGTTGACGTTGACCGTCAGTTTCTGGCCCAACCAGTTGTTGTTCGGCAGCCAGCCACGGCCGACCTCTTTGATCCGGTTGACCCAATAAAACTGGGTGCGGGCCGAGGCGGTATTCCCCGCTCCGCCGGAGCCGGGGGTGGAGCAGTCGGTTCCGGTGGGATCGGTCGCGAAGTCGATGTTGCCGGCCCCGTCGGAGGCTTGCGAGATCGAGCCGCAGGCGTCGGCGATCTTGACGAACGTGCCGTTGAGCTTGGAGGTCACCGAGCCGCCCGAGTAGTTGTACAGGCCGGCCGAGTTGGTGGCTCCCGGAGCGACGCTGAGGTCGGCGAACGGGAAGGGCAGAGTCGCCTCGCCGGCGGTCGCGTCCGTGCGCACCCCGCCTCGCACCTGGGCGGTCGCAAAGTCGCGCAGGTCTTCAAGCGCCAGCACGGCTCCCGAGACCGCCTCGATCCGTACCCGCCAAGGGGCGCCTCGGCGCTCGACGGAGACCTCCCAGACGGGTTGCCAAGAGACTCCGCGCCCGGCTTCGAATTGACCGGAGCGGCCGGGTAGGTCGAGTGCGAGCGACGCGAGGTCGAGCTTGGTTGCCGTCAGGCGATCGATGCCCGAAGCTTTCGGAAAAGCAGCGGCGGCGATTTCCTCGGCGCGCCGACGATCGATCGCCGCTTTCTGGGTGGCGAGGCCGGGCGCGGCGATCCCTTCGGTACCGAACTGAATCAGGTTGCCGTTGTTGATCCGGAAAAACACCCGCGCGCCGTCGACCGGCAAGCCGGCGTGGACGACATCGAAATCGACGAACCAGAGGTAATCGGACTGCCGTCCGGAGCGTCCTGAGGAGAGCACCAGCTCTTTCGGATCGACGCCGAGCGCGCCGGCCAGCGGCGCCAGGAACCCGCGGGCGATGCCTTCGAGGGTGGTGAGATCGGCTTTCGCCCCGGCGCCGTACCGGCGCGAAAGATCTTCCGCGCCGAGCCGGTTGCCGAAGCCCGGAACCCACGCGAGGCCGGGGCCTTCGGCGTAGTCGAGCCGGCCGGTGCGGCGGTCGATCCAGCCGGTTCATTCACCGGGCTTCTCAGCCTTTGCGGCGGTGCGGAAAGCGCTCCAGGCGTTCTCGACTTCGGCCGCGACCGGCACGGCGGAGTCTTCGATGCGATCGCTGTCGCGGGAAACCCCGAGGCGCTGATCCGAGAAGGCATCGGCCGCGAGGGGGTCGCCCTGGGGCATGGCTTGAGCGCTGGCGCTTTGCGTGGTGGCGAACATCGAGATCAGCGCCACCAGCGGGATGGCGCGGAGAATCCAACGGGGGGAGACTCTGCTTGATGACATGGCTCTTTTTCCTCTCCTGTTTTCCCGATCTCATGGCCGAGGGATTCGGCCGCCGAGAGCTTGAGCCGGGGTTCTGGAAAGGCCTGACGAAAATGAAGTCGATCGGTATTAGATCGGCTGCGAAAGGGGGCCGCGAGCGCTACGGCTGCTAGAGTGAAAAAACGATGCCCGACCTGTTCATCCTCGCCCACGGCGGCACCTGGGATTTGCGCTTTCAGATCTCTTCCCTCGCCGCGAGCACGGTGGCGGCGGGGGAGACGGTCGAGATCGCGCTCTTCTTCGGCGCCCTAGACGCCTGGGCGCGCGGCCGTTGGGACGATCTTGATCCCGCCCCGCCGGTAACAGCCGAACGCCTCGAAGCGCTCGATCTGCCGCCGCTCTCCTCGATGCTCGCCGAAGGGAGAGCGAGCGGCGTGCTCCGCCTCTTCGCCTGTAGCGCCTCGGCTCGCTTTTTAGGGTTGGAACTGGCTGCCGTTCAATCTCGGGTGGATGCGATTCTGGGATGGCAGAGCTTCGCGCAACGGATTCGCGAAGCGGGGGCGGTGGTGACGCTGTAGAGATCCAACGTTGGGTGGTCCTGCGTCTGTAGTTCCGATTTCAGGTCAGTCGGCGATCACGAACGACTCGAGGCGCCGCCCACGGCGGAAGCGATACGTGGTGAAATGGTTTCGATCAAAGGTAAAAATTTTTCGGATCTTGAGATATTCCGCGGCGACCACCAGGGACGCGTCCGCGAGATCCATGGGATGATCCAGGTATTGGTCCATCATCTCCAACATTCGCCCGAGCGCGATGGGGTCAGGGTGCCAGACCGAGAGTCCGCCAGCTTGCAGGAGACTTCGCAAGGCGATCGAGCCACGGCTCGCTGGGTGCAAGAGGTGAAAAGCCTCGGTCAAAACCGGGACGGTCGTGAGGGGTGGATCGGAGAGCTTTTTTAGAAAATCAACCGATCGCGAGTGCAGGGCCTCGCGAGGATCGAAGAGTGCGACGAGAGGCCCCGTGTCGACGAGCATCAACGGCTGAGCTTTCGACGAAGGGCCTCTTGCATTCCTCGATCCACCTCGGTCGCCGGAGCGATGGCGTAGCCCCCGGTCCCCAAGTCGAGCTGACGAAATATTTCGTAAGGAGTGGGTTTGGCGGTCTGCTCCATCTGCTCGTTAAGGACCACCAAACCCTTCTTCAGAGTGGCAGAGATGGACATTCCCGACTGGCGGGTAATGGATTCGAGCAGCTGTTCGCCTTCATCGTCCAAACGCACTGTTCTAGCCGCCATGTCGCCTTCTCCCGGTTGTCGGACCTATTGTCTTACACCTGAGGTCATCTGTCTATTGTCCCCGAGGTAGGGACGTCGCGACGCAAAAACGTCTCTACCCCAACAACCGCCGGATCGAGCGCGAATTCCCATAGATCCAAACCCCCGAAGAGGGCTTTGACGTTCATCCAGCCGGCCGCCTGCATATGGCGGGCGCCTTCGACGGCGATTGCGCCGTCGTCGTCGAACAGGACCACCTCTTGATTCTGGGGCGGCGACCAGTCGGGGCCGGGATAGGCGATGGCGCCCACGAGGGACCGGTTGCCCGGCTCGGGGCGAACGTCAACCAGGAGCGGCACCTCGCCATCGGTGAGTTGGCGGAACACATGGTACGGGGAGATTTCGAGCGCGGGATCGAAATGGATCACAGGGGTCGAACCTTCGAGGAGGTAAGCTGGCACGGGGCGGATGCTAACACCCGCCCCTTCGAGCAGAATCTCAGCGCCTACACGACCCGCGACTCGTGGTCCGCCCAAACCAGTCCGGACATCACCTTCGGTAGAAATCGGGTCGATTTCGGCGGCAGCATCTCGCCGTGTTGGATCGCCAGGGCGAAGGCCGCTGGGGACATCGGCGGGAGCCAGATGGCGGTGCCGGCTTCGCCGCTTTCGACCATCGCGTAGAGCGCTTCCGGGTCGGAGCGGTAGGTGGTGGTGCCGTCGATCGCCGCTTCGGGGGCGAGACCGAGGGCGGGGTAGATGATCGCGTGGAGCAGGACGACGGCGACGTTTCGGGCACCCGCCGAGAGCGAGGCCGGGGCGCGCTCGGGGTCTAGGGTCCAGATTTCCGCCGGACGCCCTTTCACCTTGATGCCGATCGACGTTTCTCCCCCAGCGGCGACGGCGGCTGCGATGGCCGTGCCGTTTGTCGCTTCGTCCGCGGCGAGAACGCGACGCTCGGCGCCCGAGGCGGCGGCGATCGCGTCGAGATCGATCGCGTTGCCCAACGCGCGGTGGATCGGGTCGATCGTCAGCGCGGGCGAGGACAGGCTGGTGACGATCGCGAGCTTCGCCGAAGCCGCCGTTCCGGGTTTCGCGTCGTGGGTGCGGGCGAAGTGGCCTGCGACCTTGTAGCGATGGTGGCCGTCGGCGATCGCGGAAGGACCGGCGGTCGCTTCCTGGTAGAGGGCAATGCGCGCGGGATCATCGACCCGGTACAACAGGTGGTGGTGGCCGTCCGGGTCGAGATGGTCGACCAGGGGCTCTTTTCCCGCGATGTCCTCGGCCACCAGACGGTCGAGCGTGCCGCCGTCCTCCGAGAGCAAGAGCGCCGGCTCCAGATCGACGCGGGTCGCCTCCAGCAGCGCGGTGCGGTCGGCGATCGCCTTTTCAAGCGTCTGCTCGTGGGGTCGGATGGTCGCGGCGTCGGCGATCTCGATCAGCCCGACGACGCCGAGCCGGCGCCCGCCTTCGGCCAGATCGATGACGTACGGATAGATGGCGGGCTTGCCGTCACGAACGATACCGCCTTCGGCGAGCCACCGCTGGTGGAGAGCCGCGGCGTGAGCGTAGGGATCGCCGCCCTCGGCGGTAACCGGGCAGGTCAGATGAACGAACTGAAACGGCGACTGCGCCTGGTAGCGGTCGCGGAGCGCCGGGTTGATCTGATCGTACGGAAGAGCTGCGAGCGGGCCGGGGTTTCCGGCTGGAGCGCCGTAGCGGAGCCCTGTGAAAGCAAATAAGCGCATTGATCCTCCGGGTTGGATTACCACTGAAGTCGAGGATTCTACCCCGACCACGGATGAGGAAAGGTGCCGCGACTCCCCCCGGCGGGCGGCACGGTCGTTGCACACCGCGGGGGGCTGCATACCGCAGCCTTGGACGATCGCGCATAGCGATTCTGCTATATTGAGATAGCCGGACCTTTAATGGCGATGCTACCCCGAGGAGCGATCGACCGGCTCCGAAGATCTTGACCACGGAACCGTAGGACTTTCGGTGGAGGTGCTTCATGCCGTTTTCTGTCACTCCAAGCCGACGCTTTTCGCCAGCCGGCCGAGGAACGTCTTCGGCGTTGCTCCTCTCCTTCGGGTTCGCGTTCGGTCTTTTGGCGCCCCTCGGCGCCCACGGCCAAGCGGGCGCTCTTCTGCCGTTGGTCGCCGTCTCCGGGGCGGGCGAACGAATCGAATCCGCTTCCGGAACCGGCGCGGAGCTTTACTCCTTCGCGCCGAGCCTGGCGCCGACGCTGATCACCGTGCCGTTGGAGCGCGACCAAGAGCTGCGCAGCTTCCCCATAGCTCCGGGCGAGAAGGCCGACGTGATCGTCGCGCGGCATGACGTGTACGCCCCCGACGCCAAGATCCTGGCGATCGACCGCGGCGTAACGACCGAGGTTCCGCGCTCGCGCTGGATCTTCTACTGGGGCGTCGTGGCCTCCGATCCTTCGACCCGGGTGTTCTTTTCGGTCGATCCAGACCTCGGCCAGATCCGCGGTTTCGCCGCCGGGCCGAAAGGGACCTGGAATTTCGAGCCCTACCCGGAAGCCGGTTTGGGGCGGATGTTGATCGCGCCTCCGGAGTTTTTCCAGAAGGGGAGCCCGGCGCGCGAGCCGGTGTGGGGCTGCGGTGAAGAGGAAGGGCCGGGTTTGCTGGCGTTTCCGCCGACGGTGACGGCGGGCGGCGCCGGTCCGAACGCCATCACGACTCTCCATTCGATGACCCTCGCGGTCGATACCGACAACGAGTTCATGGCGAACAAGGCCTGTAGCGGCAGCCCGGCGGTTTGCAACAACACGACCGTCGCGAACAACTACCTCGCGAGCCTGATCGGGGCGATGAGCGCGATCTACGAACGCGACGTCCTGGTCCGCCTGCTCCAAGGGACGACGACGCTGCGCTTTTCTTCCACCGCCGACCCGTACGTGCAGAACTCGAACGGCAACGCTTCTTCCGCCGAGCTATCCGAGTTCTCGAACTACTGGAACGCCAACTTTGGCGGCGTCCCGCGCGGGCTCGCGATGATGATCTCGGGCAAGCAGCCGCAGAGCAATTCGGCCTCCGGTATCGCCTGGCTGAACGGTCTATGCAGCACCAGCACCGGGTACAGCTTCAGCAAGGTGTTCGGGCCGGCGTTCGCGATCTCGAACGACGCCAAGCTGGTCGGCCACGAGCTGGGGCATAACTTCGGCTCGCCGCATACCCATTGCTATTCCCCCGCAATCGACCACTGCTTCAACGGCGAGGGCGGCTGCTACTCCGGAGGGACGAGCTGCCCGGCCGCGACGACGATCAACGGTGTCACCAACGTCCGCGGCTCGATCATGAGCTATTGCCACATCCTGGGTGGCTGCTCGTCGTCGGCGGTGTTTCATCCCACGGTGGTCGCGCGGGTCGCGCCGCTGATCCAGAGCCGGGTAAACATCTGCATCTTCCCGGGCACCGGTGGCGGTGGCAGCGTCGTCGCAGGCGTCTTGCCACAGGCCGGCTCGGTGGTAGGCGGTACGCCGGTGACGATCACCGGCTCCGGATTTCAGACTGGCGCCGCGGTGACGTTCGGCGGCGCCTCGGCCTCTTTGGTCGTCGTGGTCAACTCGACCACGATCACCGCCATCACCCCGGCGCGGCCCACGGGCAAGGCGGCGGTCGTCGTAACCAACCCGGGCGGTTCGCCGTTGACGCTCACCAACGGCTTCTTCTACATGCCGGTGGACGTGCCCCGGAGCTTTTTTACCATCTCCCCCTGCAGGGTGCTCGATACGAGAAGCGTAGGAGGGGCATTGGCGGGGAATTCGACACGGCTCGTGCAGGTGACCGGGAGCTGTACGGTCCCCAGCTCGGCCAAGGCGATCTCGGCGAACGTTTCGGTGGTCACCGCCGGGGGCTCCGGCTTTTTCGGCGCCTTCCCGGGCAACGGCTTTCCGCTCGGCACCACCATCATGAGCTTCGGCGCCGGGCAGACGCGGACCAACAACGCGGTCATCTTGCTCGCGACCGACGGCACCGGCACCGCGCTGTTCCAGAACGGTGCCACGCAGGCGGCGCATTTGGTGCTGGATGTGAACGGGTATTTTCAGTAGGGGCGGCCCCCCGTGGCCGCCCCGGTCCGCCACGGACTTTGCTGTCCTACTTGCCCGCTACCGCCGCGAGCGCCGTCTTTCTCGTCGCCTCGAATTCGTCTCCCGCGTTCCAGGTAGGCATTTCCTCCTGGTCGGCGATCCAGAGGGAGGCGAAGAAACCGAGCCGGGCGTCTTCGATCATTCCTTCGTAGTTCCAGTCGGGCGCGATCTCGTCGCTCGGCTGGTGGTATTGGACCTCTTCCCAGCGCTCTTGCGTCTCCTTGCCCCATCCTTCTGGTTTGCCGATAAATTTGCGGCCGGCTTCCAGGTAGATCGCCGGGACGCCGATCTTGGCGAAGCTGAACTGGTCGGAGCGGTAGAAGAAGCCGCGGTCGGGTGCCTGGTCGGGCAGGACTTCGCGGCCTTGGGCTGCGGCGAGATCCTTGACCACGCCATCGAGCGAGCTTTTGCCCAGGCCGATGTAGGTAAGGTCGGTGGTCCGCCCCCAGATGTTGCCGCCGTCGAAGTTGACGTTCGCCGCGATCTTGCCCGGGGCGAAGGTCGGGTGCTCGGCGTAGTACTTCGAACCGAGCAAGCCTTGCTCTTCGGCTGCCACGAACGCGAACAGGATCGAGCGCCGCGGGCGTTCGGGCAGCGCGGAGAACGCGCGGGCGATGGCGAGCACCTGCGCGCACCCTGCCGCGTTGTCGACCGCGCCGTTGTAGATCGTGTCGCCGTCTTTATCGGGCTCGCCGATTCCAAGGTGGTCGTGGTGGGCGGAGAGGATCACCACTTCCTGGCCGAGCTTCGGATCGCTGCCGGGCAGCAGGCCGAGAACGTTGGCGGTGGTCGCTTTCTCGATCTTGGTTTCGAGCACCAGGGAAGTGCGGATGCCGAGCGGAATCGGCCGGAAGTCGCGGCGCTGGGCTATGGCGACCAGGTTGGCGAGATCTTGACCGGCGGCGGACAGGAGTTGTTTCGCCGCCTCTTCGGTGGTCCAGGCCGAGACTTGAAGGCGCGGCTCGTCGCCAGCCGGCAGTTCGAACTGCGCGCCGGTCCAAGAGGTCTGCACCACCTGCCACGGATATCCCGCGGACGGTGTCGTGTGGATGATGATCGCGCCGGCCGCCCCCTGGCGCGCGGCGCTCTCGTATTTATAGTCCCACCGCCCGTAGTAGAGGCGGCGCTTGCCCGCGAAGAGGTTGTCGTCGTCCTCGGGGTCGTTGTTGAGCATGACCAGGACTTTGCCCTTCAGATTCATGCCCTTGAAGTCGTCCCAACGGTACTCGGGAGCTTGGATGCCGTAGCCGACGAAGACCAGCTCGGCATCGCGAAGCTCGGCGCGTGGGGCCTGAACGCCCGAGGCGGCGATGTAGTCGTCGCTGCGCTTCAGGTCGATGGTCCGGTCGCCGACCGAGAAACTCCATGTTGGCGGCATCGTGGCGTTGATGCCGACGATGTCGAAGCTCTGCTGCCATGTGCCGTCGGTGGCACCGGGAGAGAGGCCGAGCGATTCGAGTTCGCTCGCCAGATAGGCCCTGGCGAGCTGATCGCCGCGGCTCGCCGGCCCGCGCCCTTCCAGGGCGTCGGAGGCGAGAAAGCGGATCGGGGCGGCCAGGCTGCCGGCGTGGATCGAGCGCGCGGCCTGTTCGGCTCCCGCGGCAAGCTTGAGATCGACGGCGGCGGCCGGCGAGGTGCCGGTCGAGAGCAAAAGGGCAAGGCTCGCGGTCGCGAGTCCCGAACATAGGGATCTCTGCATGGTTCTCCTTGGGGTGCAGGAAAGGGGGGTGAGGGTGGGGAAGAAGGCGGAAGGCATCGGTGGCTCGGGAGTTGACTGTAACAAATCGACCGGGGGTTTCCCGTCGCTTGCCCGCGCTACCCGCCGCGAGCTAAGGTCGCGCTCGCCACCCGCCCCTTTTGGGGGAGAGGAGCCTCTTTTTTGCGTCCCCGAGCCGAAGGATGAAGATCACTACGCTGCAGCGTGACGGCCTGGCCCTCCAGTGGGCGCTGCCTTGCGACCTCTTGCCGGCCCTGCCGTCGACGCTCCGCTACCAGGTTCATAGCGAGGACGGGCTCGATCGGGTCTTCGTCTCCGCCTTCTTGTTTCATCACGAGCGGCTGCATTGGCCGGTGCTGCCCCTGTTCCGGTTCTCGTGGCCGCAGATGAACGTGCGAATCTGCGTGCTCGACGAGGAGGGGGTGCCGTCGCTGCTGATTCGGCGAATCTTCTTGCCCGCTTGGGCCTACCCCGGGGCGCGCCTGATCGCGGGGCCGCCGGTCGCCGCCGGCCAGCTGGATTTTCCCCGCCCATCGAACGATCCGGCGGCGGGGGAGTGGCTCTGGCGGGCGACGAATGGCCAGCCGTTTACGGTCGCCGCAAGGCCAGCCGGTCCGGAGATCGGCGAGGGCCCGAAGCTCGGTTCCTGGGAGCGCACCGTGAGGTATTTTCACGAGCGGCCGCGCGCCTACACCCTCTATCCCGACGGCGTGCGCCGCGTCGAGCTGAAAGCATCGCCGGTGGCGATTTGGCCGATGCACACGGAGATTCGCCAGGCCGACCTGCTCGGCGCCTGTTTCGGCATCGCCGGCTCGGACCTGCCGCCGCTCCACTCGGCCTGGCTGGTGCCGGATGTCCGGCTCTCGTTTGAGCTGGCGCTCGCGCCCCGCCTCGCCCTGCCGCAGGGAGTGCCGCACCCTGCCGCGAGCCGCGCGGCGCTTTGTACCGCCCAATCCGCCGAACCGCCGCCTCCCGCGGCTTGATCGAGGAGACTTCGTGGCCATCGAACGTGTGCAATCGGGAGCACCCTGGGAATCGGTCGTCGGCTACTGCCGGGCGATCCGGACGGGGGATCGGATCTTCGTCTCGGGCACCGCCCCAGTGGCCGAGGATGGCTCGACGTTCGCCCCCGGCGAAGCGTATGCCCAGGCGGCCAAATGCCTGGAGATCGCCCTGGCGGCCCTGGCCCGGCTCGGCGGGGACGTGTGCGACGTGGTGCGGACTCGCATGTTCGTCACCGACATCTCGCGCTGGGAAGAGTACGGCCGAGCGCACGGCGAGGTGTTTCGTGATCATCCACCGGCGACCTCGATGGTCGAGGTGCGGGCGTTGATCGATCCGCAGATGTTGATCGAGATCGAGCTGGACGCGGTTCTCTCTTGAGGCCAAAAGAAGGGGCAGGCACGGGGCCTACCCCTTGCTTCCTTCACTTCAGGCTGCGGCGCCGATGGCTCGCCGGGGCGGATTTAGAAGGTGCAGGCGGCGGGTACACAGGCGGTCGGCGACCAGGTGCAGCCGACTGCACAGGTGCCGACGCGCGACTCGCAGCCGAACGGCAGGGTCGTCGGGCGACCGCCGACGACGCCTTCGACGCCATCGAGGTTGCGCACGGTGTCGCGGTGGAGGGTGAGCTTGCGCTTTTTCATGATTGTCGTCTCCGATTCGGAATCCGGGGCTGTCCCGGCCTCTGCCAGAAATGACGATGGGAGAGCGCGAAGGTATTAGACCGAAGGCAAACTCCTCGGTCGCGAGCCTTGAAGGCTCGGCCGCCGGAGTCCTGCTCGGCTCAGGCGCGGCGATCGCGAGCGCGCTCGGCGTCAGGGTCGCGATGGCGAGGAGCCTCGCGCCAAACGACCTCGGTGCGGTGCTCTTAGCGATCGCCGTGACTTCGTTCGTCGGTATGGTCGCCTCTCTGGGGTTGCGCGTCGCCACGGCGCGCCGGGTGGCCGAGAGGCTCGCGCTCGGGGCCGGCGACGAGGCGGCCAAGGCGGGGAGGACGGCGATCGGCGCCGCGGCGGTGACCGGCTTGGCCGCGGTTCTCGTTTTGCCGTTCCTGCCGCGGCTCGGCCTCGGTCGCCTGGGAGAGCTGGCCTTTCCGGTGCTCGTAGGCACCGCTCCCGCCGCTCTGGGGTTGAGCATCGGCGTCGCGATGTGGGGAATCTCCCAAGGGCACGGCGACACGCGGGGGCGGGCGCTCTTTCGCGATGCGGGGGGAAGCGCGCTGCGCCTCGCCGGGGTGCTCACCGCGGCGGTCCTGTCGGGCGGGCCGGCGCGGTTCGCGCTCGGCTGGGGCTTGGGCTCGCTTTTGGGCGAGCTGTCGTTTCTCGCCTACGGCGCGCGGCGTGGCTGGCTCCGCCGCTCCGGAGCCTCGTCCTCGGCCATCGATCGCCCTTTGCTTCGGTCGCTGCCGCCTTATTTCGGCATGACCCTGATCAACCAGACGGCCACCTGGCTCGACATCGTTCTGCTCGGCGCTCTCGCGCCGCTCGCCGCGGTGGGGGTCTACGGTGCCGCCCAAGGACTCGGCCGGGTGCTCGGCCAGGTGAGCGACAGCGCCTCCCATCGCTTTCTGCCGCTCGCTTCGGCGGCGGTCGCGGCGGGAGACGAGGCGGGGCTCGCCGCCGGCTACCTGCGCTCGCGCCAGCTCGCTTTCGCCTATCT
>JBBRUC010000083.1:0-24159 GCA_038248205.1 Thermoanaerobaculia bacterium | reverse complement strand
AGGTCGTAGTTGCACGCCGCTTCGCAGAACCCCGCGCAGTGCAGGCAGTGAGCCGCGCGTTCGGAGGCGATTAGGTTGGCGTAGGACTCGACGGCGCGGTTCTCTTGTTGGTACTCGTGGTAATACATCGAGAAGCGGAGGATGTCGGCGATGCGGACGTCCTCGGGGCAGGCGGCTACGCAGGCGCCGGAGAAGCGGCAGACTTCGGTCGAGAAGGCCGCTTCGTATTCGGCGAGGAGGGCGAGATCGGCTTCGGCGAGTTTTTGGCCCGAGGCGGCGGCGTAGTCATCGACCTGGCGCTTGTTGTTGATCGAGATGATCAGGTTCGAGACGTGGGGGTTCGAAAGCACCCACTTGAGCGCCGCCTGCTTGAAGCTGGTGTAGCGGTCGCGGAAGCGGTCGAGGTCGGCACCTTTGGCGCCCGCGAGGGTCTTCATCGCGACCACGCCCATGCCGCGGCGCTGGGCCTCGGCGATGCGCTTTGCCTGTTCGGGATAGTCGAGAAAGCTGTAGCGGCCGAGCATGACCTGGAAGTGCCCCGAGGCGATGCCCCAGTCCATCACCGACAGGAGGTCCGGGTCGTGGCCAGAGAAACCGAGGAAGCGGGCCTTGCCGGCCTGTTTCGCGACCTCGAACGCCTCGTAGATCTCGGGGTTTTGGAGGCGCGCGACCCCTTGGCCGTCGGAGCTTTTTCCCACTTCGTGATTCAACAGGACGTCCGCGTGGTCGGTCTGAAGGCGCTTCAGGCTGCCGTCCAGCATGGCGAGAAAGTTGGCTTGGGTCGCAGGCTTGCCGATGTGGTGCGGACACCACTTGGTGGTGAGCACCACCTGGTCGCGAATCCCTTTGAGCCCTTGGCCGATCACCTCTTCGCTCCGCCCGCCGCGATAACAGTGGGCGGTGTCGAAATAGGTGATGCCGCGGTCGAACGCGTAGCGCACCGTCGCGGGCTCATCGACCGGATAGCCACCGAAGCCGATCTCCGAGACGGTAAGTCCCGTCTTTCCAAGCGGCCGGTGGCGCATGGGGGAGGGCGCGGGCGCCGCGCAGGCGACCGAGCCGGCCGTTGCCGCGCCGACCGCTGCCGCTCCCGCCAGCAACGCCGTACCCGTTAGCATCTGCCGTCGACTCAACCCCCCGTCCGCCGTCTCGCGCTTGGCGTCTTTGCCGTCCCTGCCGTCCTTTGGGTCCTTGCCGTTACGTTCCATACCCACTCCCGCGCGGGAAGTTCGCGAACTCCCGCCGTGTCGCGGGCCGAAACAGCCAGACCGCGAAGGCGACGAAGAACGCGAGCACATAGACCTTGTGGGTGAACCAGAGCAGGCGCCAGAACGACAGATCGGGCGCCTGGAAATAGACCACGAATTTGACCGCGACGATCACGATCTCGAAACCCGCGACAAGCAGACCGAACGAGCGCGCCCAGCGATGTCGGTGCCAGAGCAACCAGGCGAGCCCCAGGTGAGCGACCCACCAGAAATCCCACAGGACCGGCGCCGAGGCGGGCCGGCCGGCCGCCCGCTCGGCGTAGGCCCAGAGGACGGGGGCGAGGAACTTCACTGCGAGCGTCCAGGTGGCCATGACGACCAGGCCGAAGACCGCCGCGAGCCGCAGCTTGGGCGAACCGTGTTGGGTGCTCATTTACGAGACCTCCTGGGTCGATCCGCCGCGGGCGAGCAGGAATGCCGCGCCGAGAGCGAGCAGGGCCGAGAGGCCCCGTGCAACATAGAATGCCGGAGTGTCCGAGACGACCTGGAGCGCCGGGAAATAGAGCGAGTACCAGTCGGCGAGGACGAACGCTTCAAGAAACGTCGAGACGCCGCGGAACAGCCCGGCGGCGAGCAGGCCGCCGCGGACGAAGAGGATCGTGCAGATCCCCTCGCGGGCGAGGATCGCCACCAGCCCTGCCGCGACGAAGCTCGCGTCGCGCACCTCGCCGCCGGGAAGGATCACTGGAAGGGCGAGCGCCGCACCGGCAATAGCCGCAACCGCCCCGGCGCCCAACGTTCCGAACCGGCCGCGCAGACCGGTAAAGACTCCGACGCGCAAAGCGCGCTCCCAGCCGAACACGCCGAGCGCCACCCAGAGAGGCAACGCCCAGATCAGCATCCAGGCCAACCGGCCCCCCGCGAGGCCTTGAGCGCCATAGGTAAAGGTCGCGGCGTGGGAAACCTGGGCGTACCCGAGATAGAGCAGATCGAGGAAGATCGCGGCCAGGCCGACGGTCAAGAGCCGGGCCGCTCGGAGCCGTTGGCCGCCCGAAATACCGCGCAACGAGCCCGCCGGATCGCCGCGCCGGACGAGCAGAATCGATAGCGATAGAACCCCGAGCGGGATCCCCCAGAGCGTCAGGCGCCGATAGCCATCCGGGCTGCCTGCCCAGGAGGCCGCGGGGCCAAGGAACGCGAGTCCGAGCGCGAGTAAGAGGCCGGCGAGAAGAAGCGCGCGGCGCGGCGACATCAACGAGAGACGATTCCGAGGGCCATGGTCCGAACGCTAACACGATCGCTCGGCGAGATCTCCGGCCGAACACCTTCGCAGGAAGCGCTAGAATAGGCCTCCTCGCGACGTAGACCGGTCGCAGCGGCGCGGGAATTGCTTCCCCCGCGCATTGCGTTCTACATGGCACGAAGGAGGATCGACGATGTTTTTCGACCCAATGTATTTCTTGTTTCTCGCGCCCGCCCTGGTGTTCTCGCTCTGGGCGAGCTGGCGGACCAAGTCGGCGTTCAAGAAGTATTCCAAAGTCGCCAACGCCCGGGGGCTATCCGGAGCGCAGGCGGCGGCCGAAATGCTGCGCGCCGCGGGGATCACCGACGTGAGCATCGTGCCGCATGCGGGGACGCTCACCGACCACTACGATCCCGGCAAAAAGACTCTTGCGCTTTCGGAGCCGGTCTATGGCGAGCGCTCGATCGCGGCGATCGGCGTCGCCTGCCACGAGGCGGGGCATGCGATCCAACATGCCACCCACTACGGCGCTCTCGGGCTCCGCTCGGCCCTCGTGCCGACCGCGGGAATCGGCTCGAAGCTGGGCTATTTCGTCATGCTGGGCGGGTTGCTTTTCGGCTCGCCAAACGTCGTTATCTTGGGCGCCGTGCTGTTCTCGGCGGTGCTGGTGTTCCAGCTCGTCACCCTGCCGGTCGAGTTCGATGCCTCGGCCCGCGCCAAGAAGCTGGCGATCGAGTACGGCCTCATCCTGCCGCAAGAGCGCGAGGGGATGGACCGGGTCTTGAACGCCGCCGCGATGACCTACGTCGCAGCGGTCGCCTCGACCGTGATGACAATCGCCTACTTCCTAGTGCGCGCGGGTGTGCTCGGCGGCAGCCGCCGATCTTGATCGGAAACCGGCGCGGCGTCGAGGAAGCCGATCACCCTCTCGATCGTCGCCGCGTCGCGCAACGGCCGGTAGTGTCCTAAACCGGCGGTTTCGACCATCTCGGCCCCCGGCCAATTGCGGACCAGTTCTTCTCCCTCTTCAAACGCCACCTCGTCGTCGCCCCGGTCGTGGACGACGAGGAGCGGCGCGTCGATTCCTTGCGCGAGTCGGCGCGGCTGCGCGTCGTCAAACCGGAGGCGCAGCCAGGCGGGGAACGGGATCGGATGTAAACGATCGATCGTGCTTTTTTCGGACGACTGAGGCTCGGGCATGATGGGTTCCTCCGAAAAGCGTTTCGGGCTCGGTTTCTTATTGGGGTTGAACGGCGGCGTCGACGAACAGTCGCTCGAACGCTGCGGCAGCGTGAGTGTAGGCGTTCGGATCGGCGACCAGCTTGGCGGCGTACTGGAGCGACATGCCGATCGCCGAAAACTCGAAGGCGAACTGCGCGGGATCGAGGTCGGCGCGGAAGTGCCCCTCGGCGACCGCGAGGACGGCGGCACGGGCGATCGTGGCCATCCAATCGCGCTGCGAGCGGACGAGCGCGTCGCGCACCGCGCCGGGGCGGTCGTCGTACTCGGCCGAGAGCGAGAGGAACGGACAACCGGTATCGCCCGCCTCCTCGCCGCGGAACCAGGCGATCCAGCGCTCGAACAGGGCGCGCACCCGCGCCGCGCCGCGCGGCCGAACGAACGCCGGCCGGACGACCTTCTCGATGAACAGCTCGATCGCCTCTTCGAGCACGGCGAGCTGCAACGCCTCTTTGGATTTGAAATGCGCGAACAGGCCGCTTTTGGAAATCTGCAACTCATCGGCCAGCCGGCCGAGCGTCACCCCTTCCAGCCCCAGCTCCGCCGCCCGCGAAAGAGCGGTCTCAACGATCTGCTGGCGGGTGGCGTCGCCCTTGCGCATCGTCAGAGAATAGCACGACCGGTCGGTTTTGTGTCACCTCTCCGAGTCGGAAGGGTATAAGAGGAAAGGCGTTGGCGCCGCCCATCATTTTCTGCGCACATCGCGGAGGTGGCGCAGGCTAGGGGGATTGTTTCGGAGTAACATTCTTGTTATGTTCCGAGCGTGGCTTCGCCATCGCGCGGAAGCGAATGAAGGAGGTCAAGCATGCGAACTCATGACCAGCTCGTATCCAAGCTTCTGAGCCGCCCAGGTGTACGCCGGGAGGTCGAGAAAATAGAGCGAGAGGAGGGTGCGCTCCTCGATCTCCTGTTAAAGACACGGCACGAAGCCGGATTGACGCAAGCGCAGGTGGCTGAGCGAATGGGTACTCAACCGCCGGCAGTTGCCCGTTTTGAACGGGCGCTGGCAACGGGAAAACATTCGCCCTCGCTGGCCACTTTGCGAAAATACGTGCAAGCGTGCGGCAAGGAGCTCGTTCTCAAGATTGCGTAGGGGGGCCGAGTTCGGATCGTTCGTTCAAGTTGGCGTCGACGCCGTTCGACGCGATGCTGTTGGACGCCGAGGAGAAACCCCCTCTTGGTGCCGCCTCGGCTGTGAAAGGCTCCTAAAGGGCGATACGCTCCAAAGGTTCCCTCGGCGAAAGGAGGTACTCCCATGTCCAAACCCACCCGGCTCGCCGGTGCGCTCGCCGTCGTCTCCGGCGGATCGAGCGGCATCGGCGCGGCGCTGGCCCGAGTTCTGGCGAAGCGAGGCTGCCGCGTCGTGCTCCTGGCGCGGAACGCGGAGCGGTTGGCGAGCGTAGTCGACGAGCTCCGCTCGGGCGGCGGCCAGGCCGAGTTTCTGGTGGTCGATCTCGCGGAGCCGCGGGCGGTCGCCGCCGTGGCGGGAAAGATCCTCGCGGATTACGGCCTTCCGGACCTTCTGATCAACAACGCCGGGTCGGGCCGTTGGCTGTCGATTGAGGAAACCACCGCCGAGGAGGCGGCGCAGATGATGGCCCTGCCCTATCTCGCGGCGTTCAATCTAACACGGGAACTCGTACCCGGCATGCGTCGGCGGGGCTCAGGCCATATCGTGAACGTCACCTCGGTCGCCTCCCGGCTCGCTTGGCCCGGCATGGTCGCCTACGCCGCAGCGCGAGCCGCAGTCGAAGGGTTCACCAACGCACTGCGCGCCGATCTCTATGGCTCTGGAGTCGCCGTCACGCTCGCTTCGTTCGGCACCGTCGAGACGCCGTACTGGCAAAACAATCCCGGCAGTCGAGAGCGCCTGCCCCAACCGGCGGCGAAAATCCGGGTGCTCCCCTCGGAGGAGGTTGCCGAGGCGATCGCGGACGCGATCGAAAGAAGACGGCGCTCGGTGGTTCTGCCTCGGATCTTCCGCTTTCTCTTCTGGCTCGATGCCCTCTGGCCTTCGCGTACCGAAGCGATGATGTGTAAGTAGGCGCCCTTCACTCGCGTCTCGTGCTTCAGTGATAGCGTCGCCCAAAACGCGGAGGGCGCAATGTATCCATCGGAAGCGGGCAACAGGAATTGGTGGAGCCGTAATTGGAAGTGGTTCGTTCCCACCGGCTGTTTGACCCTCCTGGTGCTGGTGGGGGGCTGTTTCGCTTCGATCTTCATGGTCGCCACCACCGCGATGAAGTCGTCGGACGTCTACAAGGACGCGCTCGTCAAGGCGCAGGCCGACCGGGAAGTCGTCGAGGCGTTGGGCAGCCCGATCACGGCCGGTTTCTTCACCAGCGGCAGCATCACCAGCACCGGCCCCACCGGTACCGCCGCTTTCTCGATCCCGCTCACCGGCCCGAAGGGCAAAGGCACAATCATCCTGGAAGCTAAAAAGTCCGGCGGGGAGTGGACCTACTCTACGCTGGTGGTCGAAGTAGAAGACCCAGCCCAGCGAATCGACCTTCTCGCGAAGTCCGAGCCGGAGCCGGACGAACCAGCGGTCGGGGACGACGCCGAGCCGAACCCCTAGGCTCGCAGGTGGTACCCTCCTCTTTATGCCAAAGCCCGCGACTCGAGCCAACCCGGAGGCCGTTCGCCGCATGGTGGCAGGGTGGCAGGCCGTCGAGTCGCAGGAGCGAGACGAACGTCGTGAGGCGGGGCCTGATGCCGCGAAAGCCGTCGAGAGTGCCTTGGAGCTGATGGATCTGTTTGGCACGATGCACGACTGGCCTCCTCCCGAAAACGAGGCCCGCCGCCGTGACGACGAGTTGGCCAGGAGCCGCTGGGCCATAGTTCGTGCGTATTACCAGGTCCATGGCCGAGCGGCCTAGCAACAAGATCCTGGAGGCTCTCGCCGACGTGGCGAAGGGCGGCCACGGGGGGCCGCCCCTACAGGATCCAGAGGGCTTTGCAGGTTTCACGGGCTTGACGAGGCCTTGCGGGCTCTGTCCGTGCGGAAAGCACGTTAGCTCGCTACTCTTGCGGCTTTTCGTCTCGCTCTTCGAGCGCCCTCTTCGCGGTTGCGGCGTAGGAGTCGTTCGCGTCGGCCGCCATCTTCTTCAGATCGGACAACGTTTTATCGTCGCCCAATCGGCCGAGCGCAATCAGGGCTCGCTCGCGCCAACCGCGATCGACGGTTTCGACCTGGCGCTCGGTGTAGCTCTCTGGGGTTTCGGCGAGCAGCCGCTGTGTCTCTTCCGCTCCGAACAGTTTTTCGCCGTCGGACCGGAGCCAAGCTTGGCGCTGCTCATAGGCGGTCTTGGCGTTCGCGCGGCTCTCGTCGAGACGCCGGGGTGGCGGCCCGAGAGTGAAGGCCTCTTGAAAAACGGGGGCGAGGCGAACTCCGGCGAGCGTGATCTCGGTCAGCCGGCGGAATCGTTCGCCGGCTTCGCAGTCTTCCGCGAGCCACGAGACGACGAGCAGACGGTCCGCTTCGGCGAGGGCTTCGAAAGCGACCCAGCGGGAAGGCGCCGGCTGCGCGCCGAGCGTGGTGGAGAGGACCGTCGCGGCGAACGGCAGCAGAGCGAGGCCGCCGACTAGACCCAAGGCGAGGAGGAGTGGCTTGCGTCGTGCGTTCATCGTGTCGTCTCCTCAATTCGCCGGGAACGTGCCGTCCGCCCAGAGGCGGCGTTGAATGGTGGGGCAGCCGGCGGTCGCGTCGGCGAAATTGCAGGTGCGGGTCGTTTCGCCCGGCCGCGCGGCGTAGGTCGCGTTGATCGTTGAAGTCGGATTGAGGTGGGCGCGGAAGAGCTGCCCTTCGCTCAAGAATTGGCGCGAGTTGCTCGCGCTCCACATCACGTTGGTCTGATCGAAGTTCGCGTCGGTGTCGCTGTGGGTCAAGCTGAACGAATGGCCGATCTCGTGCGACAGCAGCTCGTCGCCGGTCAAGCGCCCCATCGCGATCTGGTTGCCGAAATTCGACCAGCCGTTGGTCGTGAGGCCGTTCACCGTATCGACCCAGTAGATGTTCAGCCGGCCGGCGGTAAAGCCGATGTCGTCGCGCAGTGGTTGCCACACCGAGTCGCCGATGTCGCCGTTCGGGAACGCGAAATGCGCCGCTGCCTGCGGATCGGCGGTCGCGTCGATCACCTGGAACTGGTTGAAGTCGACCCCTACCCGCTCGGCGCTCCAAATCGCCGAGGTGCGAATGCAGGCATCGATCGCGTGCTGGCGCTGAGCGGCGAACGGCCCCTTGACGATCCAGACCGTCACCGGGATCCGAATGGCGTTCTTGAAGTCGAGATTGAACGCGTCGTCGCCGCCCGTCCATGGGGTAGAGATCAGCCGCGGCGGCCGGCCTTGGGTGAAGCCCACGGCCTCGTTCGACGCGCCGGACGAGAGCGTGCCGACGCCCACCGAAGCGCCAGCTGTCAGGAAGCCGCGGTCGTTGACCGCGCCGCCGCCATCCTGGCCATCGACCAAGACGCCGACCTCATTGCCAGAGCCGTTCGAAATATTCAGCTGGTCGGCGCAACCCGTCGCCGCCAGTGCCGACGCTGCGAGCAGCAGCGCCGCCGCGTACCGGAAATGTCGATTCATACGGTTCTCCTCCATGCCGCCCGAGGGCGGAAGCGGGACTCCCGATCGGGAAGTCCCCATAGAGGCAAGGCGCTCGTCGGCCGAAGAAGTTACAGAACTGCCGGGCTCGGGCTGGGGTTCGAGTGCTAGGCCGTCCGGGAGCCTATGGCGGGCCTTCCAGAGGCAGGTTCAAATCCGCTCCGGCTTCGAGTGTTCCTTCGGAACAAGGTTCGGCTCGGTTTTCGTCCGCGCGCAGACAAGCTCGGTATCTACCTGGAGCCAAGGAAGGAAACGTTAGGTCATCTTCAATAGAAGTCGCGACGATTCCTTGAGTCTGAGCCCAACGACGGAGCACCGTGAGGGGAATCAGATGCCCATCGACGAAGACCTCAAGGACCAGCTCTCCGGTCCTTGCTTTTTCAGGAAGGGTGAGCCTCAAGCGCCCGCCCGATTCAGGAGCCAGTAAGACATCATGAACCGTTTCGGAGGGTTCGAAGGGAAGACTACGGAGAGCAAACCCAGGGGCGCCGACGAAGAGAATATTTGCTTCGAGGTCGCGCGGGAGTCGAAAGGTCGCCCGCCCTTGCGCATCCGTGCGAGTCTGGCCCAGTAGAGAGGCCGAAGGCAGGACGGCCGCAAACACCAGCGCCCCGGCGATCGGTCCTCCGGGATCACGCACCGCGAAGTCCAGCTTCTTGCCCGGAAATAAGTGGAGCTCAATGGGTCCGACCTCGTCCTGTTCGCCTACCGTGAGCTGGACCTGGTCAGAGAAAGTTTCTCGCTTGAAGGAAGCGGACACCTCGATCGGGCCGGCCTCGAAATTGCGAAATTCGAAGGTACCTTCACCTCCCGTCCGCTGAACCTGTGAACCGTCGCTCCCTACAAGCCCGACTTCAGACCCCTCGACCGGTGTGCCCCGCTCATCCACCACGCGTCCGGACAAACGGTTTGCGGGAATCTTCAGATCGATCCGTTTTGCGCCGTCAGTTTGGCGAGTCGCCGGTATTCGAACCTCGCGGTGCACGTGGACCGAGGGAGAGTTCGCTTCGATCTCGACCAGCCAGGTCGGTGCGTCGGGAAGCAGACCGGAGAACCGGCCTTCGGTATCCGTCATGAAGGGAACCGAGATCCGTCCCTTCCTCCCGCCGAACCACAGCTCTGCCGGGAGTGGCTCGCCACCGAGGCTGACTCTGCCCTCAATGGCGACTTGCGCCACGCGCAATGTGCGCCGAGCGCTTTCGGGATCCAAGATCTCGATTCGTTCAGCGAGGACCCTCTGGCCACCGGCGTCGGACACGTCGATCGAATAGAAGCCCGGGGTCGCGCCAGCCACCTGAACCTCGCCCGACCGCGGCGCTACGCGGTCGTATAGTGTCTCGGCATCAAAAGCCGGCCCGGGGCGGCCGGCCCGGATCACTCGTAGTGTCCAAGGACGATCGAAGGGATCGACCGGTGGTTCGAGGTTTAAGTCCAAGACTCGCGGCTTGTGTAGGATTAAAGGCTCGCGCAGGAAGCTTTCTGTAGCCGCCTGCACGAGGATTCCGCCGACTCGCGTCTCGGCAAGTCCGGGTTGGGCGGCGCTCAAGTCGTAGAGTCCCGGAGCCACACCGGAGAACTGAAAGAAGCCCACGGCGGAGATCGCGACCTCGCGGCGGGTCCGCCGTGCCCGATCGGCGGCGGTGAGGTCGTCGGTCAAGCTTGCGAAGGTCAATCCGACCCGACTGTGACGGGGATCCAAAGGGGCGTCGGGCGAGATTACCCAGCCCGCAACGGAGGCGCCCCGCTCCAGTGGGTATTGACCCAGCGCAACAGTTGCTCCGGCAGGAACTTGAACGCCCCAAAGATATTGCGGCACGTAGCCCTCGACGCTCACTCCAAGGTCGTAGCGGGTTGCAGGCAGCTCGCAGCTCCACGCACCCTTCGAGTCGATCGGGCAGTTGATCAACCCCCTCGGGAATGCCGTGGGACCCCGCAAGATCGGCGCGGCGAGAGTGGTTACTACGACGTGCTGCGGCAGGGTCCCCCGAGGGCGCCGAACCGTCCCGGCGATCCGGCCGAGCGGCCACATCGCGAAGCGCTCAGTGGTGGGGCTGAGATTGCCCACCAGGATTGTGCGACCCTCCAACCAAAACCCTGCCAGCGTCCCGCGAATTTCCCAGCGCGTCCCGGGCGGCAAGCTGACGGCTACCTCTTTCCCGACTTCGAGCGAAACCCGCATTTCCGGCCGTGCGTTCTCTGCGACCTCGCGAAGTACGACGAACCCGCTTGGCGGAAGTGGAGAGTCCACCTTCAAATCGAAGGCCAATACGACGCGGGTGAGCGAGGAGGGCGTAGCCCCCGCCGTGGCGGCGAGAAGAAGTCCGACGATAGGTAGCCAATCAACAAAGCGCCAGCGCATGATCCCTGATTTCCGCAACGAAATCAGATGCGCGGTCTGCCGGACCCGGCGCAACTAAAACATTCAGCGGGGCAAAAGCCCGCTCCAGTGCAGTTATTTCCTCCTCCGGCCCCGCCCCCAGCGCCGCCTCCACCGCCGCCGGCCGTGATTACACTGCACGCCGCCCCATCAATGTCGCAAAGGACCATGTGGTCGAGCCAGTCCCAGGTCGTGTTGCATATGGTTCCACCAATTTCAGAATTGGTCACCGGTCGGCAGTACATCAAAATGTTCGGCGTCCCGCGCAAGTCGCAGGTTTCGCAGGATATCGCCGGGGACGGGTTGAACGCTACGAAGGACAAAGTTAGGCAAGCAAGGAGATTCCGCACTTTCATGAGCCCTTACCTCGCAGGTTTTGGGTGAACAGGGTCAACCTTGTGAAAATATCCTATAACAGGCTCGGCTTCTCAGGCAAGCAGCAGATCGAGGCCTGCCAGCGAGCCGGAAACGCAGCCTTGTACTGCACCCCGCAGTCGATCCCGACAATGTCACCCGTGACCTGGAATAGCAAGACTGTCTGAAAAAGGAGAGGCAAATCGCCCAGAACGTCATGCCGCGTGGGTGACCGTCCGCCGGACCAGCCGACGACCTCACCTGGGTCTGAGCCCGGTTGACTGTGGCGGTTAGGGTGAGGGTGGCGAACGCTCCGTTCGTAAGCGAGCCGAGGGATGCCCGAGACGAACGTCAAACCGACCGGGAGCAGGTCTCCCTCGTCCGGTTCGGTACCTCCGATGGGCCGCCCTTCGTAGAGTTGATCATACTGTCGTCTTCGGCCGGCGAGGTTTGCCCTTGGTGAACTTGCTGATCCCGGATGCGTAAAGATTTTCCAGGAGGAGCGGTTCGTGTGAGGAGTAAGCCATGAACGAGTAGGTTTTGAGGCGCAGCGCCTCAGGTCAAAAAAACCGCCGGGTCTTTCGAACCCGGCGGCCCACTTCAAACCTCTGTCGTACGACCTACTCGATCATTCGACCTCGAAGCCCAACAACGTGACCGGCGTGGTGTCGGTCATGTTCGAGTTGTTGGCGGAGTTCGGATCGCTCTCGTTGCCCGCGACCGAAGCGGTGTTGGTGACTGAGCCGCCGACCGTTTTGGTGACCGTCAGGTCGATCGTCGCGCTGCTGCCGCCGAAGAGCGTTCCCAGTGTGCAGGTAACCGTCATCGTGCCGCTGCAGCTTCCCTGGCTCGGTACCGCCGAAACGAAGCTGACCCCGGCCGGCAACATATCCGTCACGGTCACCCCGGTCGCTGAGCCCGAACTCAAGTTCGAGACCAGGATCTCGTAGTTGAACGTCAGGCTCGCCGCCACCGGCTCCTGGGTGGTGATCTTGGTGAGCGCCAGGTCGGCAAACGGCGCGGACGGATTGAGCACCACGCTCGCCGCGTCGTTGCCGGTCACCAGGTCCTCTTCGGTCGAAGAGGTCTTGGTAAACGTCTGGACGACCGGGGTCGCCACCGTGTTCGTCAGGGTGAGCACGAGGGTCGCCGAAGCGCCCGAAGCGAGCGTTCCGACGCTCCAGGCGCCGGTGCCCGGGGTGTAGGTACCCTGCGATGGGACCGAGCCTACGAAGGTCAGCCCCGCGGGGAGGTTGCTGTTCAAGATCACGCCGTTCGCCGTCGACGGGCCGGCGTTTTTGGCGGTGACCGTAAAGACGACGTTCTGGCTCACCGCCGGGGTGTTGGTGTCGACCGACTCCGAAACCTGAATGTCGATCAACGGCATGCCGTTCAACCGCACGGTCGCCGAGTTGTTGCTCCCCTCACCGTCGACCTGCCCCTGGCCGCTCGACGTAGCCTGATTCACCTGGGTCTGAGCCCGGTTGACGGTGGCGGTCAGGGTGAGCGTGGCGGTAGCGCCGTTGGCGAGCGAACCGATCGTCCAGATGCCGGTGCCACTGGCGTAGCTGCCGGCCGAGGGGATGCCCGAGACGAACGTCAAGCCGACCGGGAGCAGGTCGTTCACCTGGACCCCGGTGGCATCCGACGGGCCGTTGTTGGTCGCGGTGACCGTGAAGAGGACGTTGGTCGCGAGGCCGGGGGAGGCGTTGTCGACGCTCTTTGCGACGGCTATGTCGGACTGGGCGGCCAGAGTGTCGGTATCGGTCGCGCTGTCGTTGGCGCCGTTCGGATCGCCGGCCGCGCTTACCGTCGCCGTGTTGACCAGCGAGCCGGTAGCCGAGGCCGAGATCGAGCAGGCGGCCGAGTAGGTGACCGAAGCGCCGACCGGCAGCGTCACCGCATCGGCGATATTGCCCGCGCCCGCCGCCGTGCAGGTACCGCCACCCGCGCCCGCGCAGCTCCAGGTGCAGGTGAGCGAGGCGGGGAAGGTGTCGGTCACGGTGCCGCTGTTGTTCGACGGCCCGGCGTTGCTCGCCATGATCGTGTAGGTGGTGTTGCCGCCGGGGGTGACGATCGAAACCCCGTCGCTCTTGGTGACCGAGAAGTCGGCCGAAGGCACAAGGGTGTCGGTGTCGTTCGCGCTGTTGTCACTACCGTTCGGGTCGGCGGCGGCACCAGTGACCGTTGCCGTATTGCTGAGCGAACCGGTGGCTGCGGCCGAGATCGAGCAGGAAGCCGTGTAGGTGACCGATCCGCCGGCCGGCAGGTTTACCGCGTCATTGATGTTGCCCGCGCCTGCGGCGGTGCAGCTGCCGCCGCCCGCGCCGGCGCAGGTCCAGGTGCAGGTGAGCGAGGCCGGGAAGGTATCGGCCACCGTGGCGGTCGTGTTGGACGGTCCGGCGTTGCTCGCCGTGATGGTGTAGGTCGTGCTGCCGCCGGGGGTGGCGGTGGCGACGCCGTCGGTCTTGGTGATCCCGAGGTCGGCCGAGGCCACCAGCGTGTCGGTGTCGGTCGCCGTGTTGTTGGCCGGAGTCGGGTCACCGGCAACACCGGAAACCGTCGCCGTGTTGACCAGCGAGCCCGTCGCCGAGGCCGAGATCGTACACGAGGCGGTATAGGTGGCCGACCCGCCCGCAGGTAGGGTCACCGGGTCGTTGATGTTGCCAGCGCCCGCTGCCGTGCAGCTGCCGCCGCCCGCGCCGACGCAGGTCCAGGTGCAGGTGAGGGCGGCCGGGAACGTGTCGGCCACCGTGCCGGTGGTGCTGGCCGGCCCGGCGTTGCTCGCGGTGATCGTGTAGGTGACGCTGCCGCCCGGAGTGGCGGTGGTGACACCGTCGGTCTTGGTGATCGAAAGATCGGCCACCACCTCGTCCGCACCGATCGATGGCGCGGTGAGCGAACGGGTTTCGTTGTCGATGTCGGTGGTGACACCGGCGAGCGGAACACCCGCCGAGGCGAGCGGACTGGTGGGCACAAGGTGCAGGTCGGTCGCGGTGAGGAACGGCACCGCGCCGGTCGAGGCCTGGGAGGCGTTGTCGTTCGTCCCGGCGGGAGACAGCGTGCTCGAATAAGCGGCCAGCGCCGGCAGCGTGGTGAAGAAGTTCGTGCCCGCTGTCGTGCCCGCCTGGCCAACACCCTGCCGCGCCACGTCGGTGCCGAAGAAGTAGGCGTTGTTGTTCCAGGTCAGGTTCATCGCCGAGGTTCCGCCGGACGGCAGGAACACGGAGACGTGCGCGATCGAGGTCGTGCCGCCGGTGATGTTGTTCGCGAAGATGTTGTCGCGCACGTCGATGCCGGTCTGGGCCGTGGTGCTGATCGAGAAAGCCGCCGACAGGAGACTGGTCGTCGCCGTTCCGGTGTGAGGGCCAAAAAGGTTTACCGAGTTGTTGTACACCTTGTGCCCGGTACCGGCACCCAGCCGGATTCCGACGACCCCGAAGTCGGGACCGAAGGCGGCGCCGCCGGTCATGTTGTGGTTGACGTCGCTGACGAAGTTGTTTTTGATCACGGCGTCGTTGCCGGCTGTGACGTCGATGCCAAAAGCACCGAAGGTGCCGGTGTTGTTGTTGAGGATGCCTTGGATCTTGTTGCTCTGCACCGTCACTCCACCGCTGCTTACGGTGATGCCGCGCAGGCCGGTGCTGCCGGTCGTCGACAGGTTGGTCACGGTGTTGCCGTCGAAATTGTTGCCCGATGCCGCGAGCCCGGAAGATTCCCGGATGCCGAACGGTGCGAAGCCGGTCGTCAGGGTCATACCGAGGTTGTTCACCGTATTACCGGATACCGTGGTATTTCCGGTGCCGGTTGCCAGCCAGATGCCGGTATCGTTTTCACCCTCGGTGTTGTTGAAGTTGCCCACCGTGTTCAGGCTCACCGTGGCACCGTTGACGCCCTGCATGTAGAGGCCGACGTTGCGGATCGCATTGGCGCCGCTGGTATTGAGCGTGTTCTGGGTGTAGACGAGGTTTGAACCGCCCTGCGGCGTCGTGCCGCCGGTGGCGAACACGCCGATGAAGGCGCGCTGCACGTCGTTGTTCTGGATCGTGAGGTTCGAGAACAGGCCCGCGCTGCCGAGCGTGGTCGCATCCGAGATGACCACCGCGGAGCTGGTGTTGGCGCCGTTGATCACGATGCAGTTCTTGAGCGTGTCGTTGGTGACTGGCGTCGCGCCGACCGAGCCGAACAGGAGGACGCTCGGCGTCGTGACGCTCGTGTTGGTGATCGTCAGACTGCGATCGGTGCCGACGCCGCCGAGCGAGCCGTCGATGGTGACGCGGCTGGCGCCGTTCATGCGGATCAACGCGGTGTTGGCGGCACCGGTGATCGCCCGCGCCACGCCGGTCGGATAGATCCTGACGGTGAAGTTGCTGCCCGCCGGCTGTTCGCTGAGCGCGTTCAGGCCGTTCATTCCGTCTTCCCCGATCATCAGGTCGCCGCCGATCTGGATCTCGACGTTGGCGGTGACGACGCCGTCGTTGATCGCTTTGAACAGACCGGTGGCGCCGGTGAGCGTCGTGAAGTCGCAACCGGACGCGCAGACGGTTTTGATGCCGGCGATGGCGGCCGAGATCAGATAGCTGTTCGGGGTCGTGGGAGGGGTCGCCGCCGCCGGGGGATTCGCCGAGTAGCCTGAGGCCCCGGCCGCCGGGTTCGAGGTGACGTTCGGCGTCGCCGCCGCGTCCTGGGCGACCACGTAGTACTGAATCGTGTCGCCGATCGAGACGCTGCCGCCCGCGACCAACGAGTAGTCGATCGTGAAGTTGTAGGCGCCGGCTCCGCCCGAGGTCGCCTGGGTGGAGGCGAACGCGCCGGCAATTCCCTTACGGAAATAGATCACCGGCAGCCCCACTCCGGCCGTGGGCACGCCGCTGCCTGCATCCGTGATGGTCGACGAGAGAGCGCGGTTCGAGGTGCTGGTGGTGTTGCCGAGAGGCGTGTACGCGATGATCGGCGGGCCGAGGTCGATGCCGTTGAAGTTGCCCGCGTCCGCGCCGATGTCCACCGGGGTCAAGCCGCTGCGCGTCTGGCCGTCGAAGTCATCGGTCACGCCGACGTCCACGCCGTTGCTTTCGATTACGGTCGGGTTGGTCGGGTGGATGTGCAGGTCCGGCGTGGCGTTGGTCGGGTCGTTGAACGCCGGATTGCCTTCGATGCTGGCGGAGTCTTGCCCCACCGCGGCTTTCCAGGCGGCGAGGTTCGCGACGTCTGACGAGTTGAAGAAACCGAAGACCGCGCCGGCGCCGTTGGCGAAGTAGACGTTGTTATTGATCGTCAAGCCCGTCGGGTTCGGAGTCGCGCCGTTGATCTTGACCGCATAGTTCTTGCCGGTCGCGCCAGCGTTGCTGCGGGCATTGAAGAACACATTGTCCCGGAAGCTGCGCGCGTTGACCGTCTGCGTGCCATTGAAGGCGTACGAAGCGCCGGTGCCGGCGGTGGGGCTACCGCCGATGTAGACGCTGTTATGGAAGAAACTGTCGGTGCCGAGGAACTCGTTGATGCCGTTGATCCCGGTCGTTCCTGAGTTGGTCGCCGCCGCGCCCAGAGCGTTGGTCGTACCGGAACCGATCGCGATCATGTTGTTGCGGTAGACGGTGGTGCCGCCCGCCACCCGGATGCCGTTTAACTCGGCCGCGGCGGCGTTGGTCGCCGAGGTCAGGCCGTAGATCAGGTTGCGTGCGACGACATTGGCCGTAGCGCCGGTGAATTGAATGCCGGTGACGACGGTTGCCGCCGCCGCGTTCGTGTTGGTCAAGTTGAAGATGGTGTTTTGCGCCAGCGTGTGGCTGGGCGTCGTGGTGCTGGTCAACATCCCGATCACGGAAGCGGCCGTCGTGGTGCCCGTGCCGTTGTTGTTGGTCAGATTGCGCACCGTGTTGGACGTCCAAACCGCTTGGGCGTTCGGCGTATTCATGCCGATCACCTGCGATGCGGTTCCCGTCGACGTCAACAGGATCGAGTTGGCGATCGCGCCGCCGATCAAGTTCGACGTGGCATTGAACACCTTGGCGGTCGAGGTGTTCGCCCGGATCCCGAAGATGATGTACGTCCCCGAGGCGGCGGCGTTGGTGACGGCGATACCCCCGACGCTGTTGCCGGTGGCTATCCAGTCGTCGCTGCTGAAGTTGTAGATGCCGATCGTGTCCGTAGCGGTGGTCGAGTTGGTCGAGAACGTAAGCGACCCCGCGACGCTCTGGCTGCCGATGACGTTGGTGTTGGTGTTTGCCAGTCCGTTGGTGATCAAAATGCCAGTGAACGGACTCGAGGTGCTCGTGCCGTTCGATGTGACGCCGGTCATGCTGACCGCGGCTACGGTGTTGCTACTGACGGTTGAAAGCGTTCCGCCGGTGATGCCGTTGAAAACGATGCCGATGAACTTTCCGGTCGAGCCGGTCAGGGTGTACGTTCCGGTCTGCGTGTTGGAAGCGAAGCCAACGATATTTCCGGTAATGGTGAAGGCCTGCGCACCGCTGGTGGCGGTCGCGTTGCCAATGTTCATCGCGTTATGCAGCGCGCCGGTGGTCCAGGTGCGGGTGCCGGTCTGGTAGAAGCGGTTGTTGGTCACCGACCAGGTGTTGCAGCCGGCGGTGGTGGCGATCCCCGCGCTGGTCACCGCCGCGCCGAAATAGTCGAAGATATTGTTGTTGGTGATGGCGATGCCGCTATTGCCGATCGCGGTGGTGGTGGTCGAGCCGAGGCCGAAGATCGCTTTACTCGGCAGGTTCGCCCCCGCCGGCCCGATGTTGTTGTTCGAAATCGTATTGTTGTCGTTGCCGTTCGCCGTCACGGCGTCGGTCGAAAAGAAGATCGTTCCGCCGGCCGTCGCGACCGCGGAGCTGCTGGAACCCTGAAGGTTCGAATTGGTGATCGTGTTGCCGGTGGCGCCGCCGATGAACCGGATCGTCGAGGTGCCCGCGGTCGCCGAGACGGTCGTGTTGGCGATCGTCAAGGAATTGCCGCCGGTGTTCAAACCGTCGATCGTTACGCTGTCGGAGCCGTTTAAATCGATCAGTGGTGAGCCTGCGGCGATGGCTCCCGAGATCGTGCGCGCCGCGCCGCCCGTGGGACTGATTCCAACCGAGCTATAGAGAGCCGCCCCTGCGCCGCTCGCGTTCAGGACGGCGGGAGCCGTTTCCGTGGTATCGCCGGAGAGCGCGATGCCGATCGTTCCCTGATGGGTGCCGAGGTTGATGGCGTCGAAGGCACCTTTAAGAGTCGTATAGCTCGCGTTGGGGGTTCCCGCCGATGCGGTTACGTCCACCTGGGCTTGGGCGCTCGCGGCTCCGAACAGCAAGAGCGCAAGAAGGGCGGCTTCGAAGGGGATGTGCCTCGCCCAGGTCGCTTTCTCAACACTACGGTGAAATACATCAACCAAGGTACGACGACAGAAAACTGCCGACGAGCGAACAGTGAGCTTCATGGCGCCTCTCCAAAGAACCGGTTGGGCGGTCCTTGGCAACCTCTTTAAAGGCTGGGCCGCCCTGGCACGGTGGCGTGGCCGAATGTCCACGCACGAGTTGGTGGTAACAAACGCACGGGAACATAGCAGAAGCGGTCCCCGCCGAAACATCGATCGAACGGACCATCTTTCCCATAGACCGCGCGATCTAGATCGGGCGGTTTGGGAGGCATAGCCGCCGCACCGGGTTGGAGGAGGAGCTGTCGGCTTGATCGCCATGACCGAGCTGATGACTCCGGAAGAGCTGGCGCGGGTGGGGCTCGCCCCGTTGCCCGGCCATTCGGCGATCAAGCGGGCTCTGGGGCCGCTGCTTCAGTGGTGCTATCGGATCGGGTCAGGAGGTTCGGGCGCGGGTTTGATCGCAGGTCCGGTGACTTAAGGGCGATCCGAACTCTCACTCGTACGCCAAAGCCTGCCGCGTAGAAAGCCGCACCGCCGCCCCGGCCGGTATCCGTGTCGCCAGCAGTCCGAAGACGATCGACGTCGCGACCGTCACCACGCATCCCGCCGGGCTCCAGGCGTAGCGGAGAACCGCGCCTTCGCCGAGCATCAGGCGGCCGAAGAACGCCGAGGCGACGGTGCTCAAGGGCCAGGAGAGGATCAGCCCCAGGGCGAGCCCGGCGAGGTTGGTGGTCATGCCTTCGGTGACGAAGCGGCGGAGGATGCGGTTGGGCGTTGCGCCGATCGCCCGGAGGACTCCGATCTCCCGCGTTCGTTCCATCACCGTGATCGAAGTGGCCGACGCCATGCCGAGCGCACTCACCCAGAGAACGAGGAAGGCGAGGATCAAGAGGGTGACCAGGATGATGTTCAGATGGTCGGCGATGATCTTCGTTCGTTCGGCTTGCGACATGACGTAGAGGACTTCCAGGTCGGAGGCCGCGACCGCCCGTTCGATCTCCTTCTTCAAGGTCATCACGCCCCGAAAGCTTCGATCCTTGGCGATGAAAATCATTGTGTTCACGCGGTGCTCGGGGTTCGCCCACCGGTCGAAAAACGCGTGGGAGAGATAGACTTTCGGCTTGTCGATCTCCTCGGCGAGGCCCACGAAGGTGGCCTGTCGTTCGCTTCCTCCCACCTTCAAGGTCAGACTCTGGCCGAGCCTCGGCTGATGGAACCGCTCGAGGGCCGCTTGGTTGAGCACCACTTCCGGTTCGCTCGCCGAGCGGAGCCAGCGGCCTTGGATCATTCGCAGTGCGACCATCCGCGAATCGAGCGGGAGGGCGACGAGGCCGATGCCGTCCGAGGTACCCACCACGCGGGTTTGCAGCTCGCCCTTGCCGCCGCTCCAAAACTCCGTTCGGTCGATGCCGGAGAGTCGCGAAAAGACTTGAAGGAACGCCTCGCGGGGAACCGGCCGCGCGGTGGCCACTTGGACGTCGAAGCGCATTGAATCGCGGGTGGAGGTGAGGAAGTCGAACAGGCTTTGGCGTAGGTTGAAACCGGTCGAAAAGATCGCCACGCCGAGCGCGGTCGAGAGCGCCGTGACGACCACCCGGCGCGAAAGGCGTTTGCGGAGTTGGATCCGCGGCTCGGCAATCGCTTCGCGGACGCTGATTCGCCCCGCATGGGCGAGCGTCGGTCCGGCGAACAGGAAGGGGAGTGTAATCGCCGCGATGATCAGGAGGGCGAGGGCCTCTCCGGGAAGCCGGGTGGTGAGAATCTCGAAGTTCAGCAGGCGGGCGCAGGAGGCCGAGAAGCGATAGCCCGTGACGACCGCGAGCGGAATCGCCACCAGGCCGGAGGCGACGGCAAAGACGCCCAGGTAAAGCGCGTAGATCCCCATCACCCGGGAGCGGGTGGCGCCGACCGCTTTCAAGATTCCGACCTGCCGCGTCTGTTTCGCCAAGAGCGCCGCGACAACCTGGCTCACCAGCACCGAACTCAATAGAAACGCCAAGAGACCGATCGTGCCGATGATCGCGATCAGCATGTCGAGCTGCCACTGGTGGGGATGTTCTAAGAAGGCCGGGACGTAGACCGAGGCGATGGCGGGGGCGGCGTCTTCCCAATCGGCCTGAAGAGCTGCCAGGGCCATTTCGACCTCCTCTTTCGAGTGGACGTTCTTCCACCGAATCAACAGGCGCCGGCCCGGGATCTCGGCGCTGAGGGCGGCAAACGTCCTCGGGTCGGCGTAGGCGTGGATTACATGGTCTTGGGTCGCCGGAGCCTGCGCCGGATCGAACACCACCCCGTCGATCGGCACCGCGAGATTCCGCTCGCCGCTTCGGACCTTGGCGACGGTGCCGATGTCGAGATTCGAGATCAGCCGGCCGTTCCGTTCGATCAGGATCGCTCCAGCGGTGGGAACCGTGGCGCCATCCTGCGGAAAGATCCGGGCGAGCCGAGAGCGTTCGAAATCTTCAACGCCATGGAGGATGAGCGGAACCCATACGTCGGGGCGCACCTCGACACGCAGCGACGCGCGATCGCGCCATTGCGCCGCTTCGATCTCCGGCCGCGCGAGGAGAGCCGCAAGGTCGAGTTGCCCGGCTTCCTGGAAGGTGACCACCGCGTGGGGCGGGACGGTGCGGAGGAAGTTCTGTTTGAGGTCGCGGCTCAACACCCGATAGGCGACTCCTACCGAGCCGACACCCCAGAGTCCGAGGGCGAGGGCGAACACGACCAGCAGGGATTTGCCGCCACCGACGCGTACGTCGCGCCAGGCTTTACGGATCGAGTACCTCATCGCCGGCTCCGTTCGTCGGCGACGATTCGGCCGTCCTTCAAGGTGACAACGCGGCCGAACTCGGCGCCGACGTTGCGCTCGTGGGTCACGACGACGACGGTCTTGCCGGCTTGCGACTGGGCTAGAAAGATCGCGAGCACCCGCTCGGCGTTCCGGCTGTCCAAGTTGCCGGTCGGCTCGTCCGCGCGACCAGCAGGGGAGGGTCGTTCGCGAGCGCGCGGGCGATCGCCGCCCGCTGCTGCTCGCCGCCCGACAGCTCGGCCGGGAGCTTGTCGGCTTGGGGGGCGATTCCCGTCTGTTCGAGTAGGGCCTCTGCCCGCTCTCGGCGTGCCGCCTTGGGGATGACGTTCACGAATTCCATCGGCAGCAGGAGGTTTTCGAGAATCGACAGGTTCGGGATCAGCTGGAAGAATTGAAAAACGATCCCCACCGTCCGCCCGCGCCAGAGCGCCAGGGGACCTTCGGCGAGGCTGTGGATCTTCGTCCCGGCGATTTCGACCGTGCCGCGGGTGGGGTGGTCGATCCCGGTGATCATGTTCAAGAGCGACGATTTGCCGCTGCCGGAGGAGCCGACGATCGCCAGATGCTCCCCGGCACCGACGGTGAGGTTGACGTCGTCGAGCGCGGGATAAGGAGCGGCGGGCGTGCCGTAGGTGAGGGAGACTTCCTTGAGCTGGATCCTGTCCGACGTGGGCATCGCGTCTTAGGCCTCCATAAGTTCAGGTTCGGGTTCTTGCCCGACCAACCTATGGGCTCCTTCGGCCCTCCGTCGTCTCATTGGGACGGTTGAGACTCGATTTCCTCCTCCCGGAGCTGACTCGGGGTCTTGCCCGTCTGTTTGAGCACCACTTTGTTGAACGTCGGCTTCGAGTTGAAGCCCGCGTCGAAGGCGAGGGTGAGGATCTTCTCCTCCCGCCGCTTCGGGTCCGAGAGCAAGGCGCGGAACTCGCGAACGCGGCATCCGGTGGAGGAGCAGGAACAGCACACCCCAGGCGACGACGCAGATCGAGACGACGACGAAGTAGAACCAGCGGAGCCAGGAACTATCGACGTGTTCAAGGTTCGAGACCCGCGCCTTTAACGAACCCTGGTACCGGCGCAGGATGCGCGCCGTGGGCACGAGATAGGCGAGCATCTGGATCGAGAGCAGGCCCCAAAGGCCAAAGGTGATCCAGGGCGATCCGCCCGAATGGAGAGAGAAGACGAGAGCGACCGAACCGGCGAACACGAACGGCAGGAAATGGAGGACATGGCGGACCCGGAGCGGGAATCCACCCTGGAGCAGCGAGGCGGCGTAGGCGGTCATCAGCGGCGCCAGGAGAAACTGCATCGGCTCGAAGAAATGCCCCGCCCCTCCGCGCGGCAGGCCGAACGCCCGCACCAACACCGGATGGGCGGCGTTTAATGCGCACACAAAGACAGCAGCCCCAGAATCTGGTGCGACCGGGCGCCCCTGCCGCCCTGGGTCATCAAGAAAAGGACCAGGAACGCCCCAAGGAACAGGGCGCCGCCGGAGAGGAGCACGTAGATTTGGTCGAGGTCCATCGCGGTGGGACGAAGATCTATTTCTTCTAGTTTACCTCGTCCCCGCCGGTAGGCTACTCTCCACTTTGCGATGAAACACCTTCGCCCTTCCCTCTCCTGGCTGCTGATCTGCGTGCCGATCGCGGTCTGGCTCGAATACTTCGCGCCGGAGCGGCAGACGATGATCTTCTTCTTCGCCTGCGCCGCAGTGATTCCGCTCGCCGGCTGGATGGGGCGGGCGACCGAGCATCTGGCCGAGCACGCGGGCGAAGGGGTGGGCGGCCTGCTCAACGCCACGTTCGGCAACGCGGCCGAGATGATCATCGCGATCATGGCGCTGCGCAAAGGGCTCTATCCGGTGGTCAAGGCCTCGCTCACCGGCTCGATCATCGGCAACATCCTGCTCGTCCTCGGCGCTTCGGTCCTGGTCGGCGGTTTGAAACACAAAGAGCAGCGATTCAATCCCACGGCCGCGCGCTCGCAATCGACCATGTTGTTCCTGGCCGCGATCGGCTTGATCGCCCCGGCGGCTTTCCATCACATCGCCGGCCCCAAAGCGCTCCTGCTGGAGGGGCGGCTGTCGTTCGACATCTCGTGGGTGCTACTCGCCACCTACGTCTGCGGCCTGATCTTCACTCTCGTCACCCATAAGGAGCTGTTCTCCGGTGACGGCGGGCATTCCCAACCGGGGGAGGGCGGGCCTAGCTGGAGCATCAAGAAAGCGTTCGGCGTCCTCGCGATTGCGACCGCGGCGGTCGCCTGGATGAGCGAGATCTTGGTCGGCGCGGTTGAAGAGACCGCGCGCTCGCTCGGTATGACCGAGGTGTTCATCGGCGTGGTGGTCGTAGCGATCATCGGTAACGCCGCCGAGCACTCGACCGCCGTGCTCGCCGCGCGGCGCAACCGGATGGATCTGTCCCTCGCCATCGCGATCGGTTCGAGCGTTCAGATCGCGATCTTCGTCGCGCCGCTCCTGGTGATCCTTTCGTACCTGATCGCGCCGCGGCCGATGGACCTCGTCTTTACCGTGCCGGAGGTTCTGGCGGTCACCGTCGCGGTGGCGGTCGCCACCCAGATCGCCAGCGACGGCGAATCGAATTGGCTCGAAGGGGTGCAGCTGCTCGCGGTCTACCTGATCCTTGGCATCCTCTTCTTCTTCCTGCCCGGCTGATCTCGGGCGGCTCGCCCACGAGCCCGTCGCCGAGCCCGACGTTCACCCGATCGAACGTCATCGCGGCGCTTTTCCTCGGCGACGGGCCGCAAGCTCGGCGGGTGGAGCGACCGACTCTTCTTCCCCGCGGTCGAATCGCCCGCACGGCGCAGAAGCCGCCGAGCGCGAACGGCAGTAAAGCAGCAGCCAGGGCGGCACGCTATTCCGTGCGGAGCACCGCCATCGGATCGGCCGCCGCGGCCCGCCGCGCGGGAAGGTAGCTTGCCAGCAGCGCCACGCCGCCGAGGATT
>JBBRUC010000082.1:0-24227 GCA_038248205.1 Thermoanaerobaculia bacterium | reverse complement strand
CGCACTCGCCGACAACACCAGCACCGATCAATTGACTCTCGCAAGCGGCGCCGATTTCGGCGATCAGGTCCGCAAGGGTGTTCTCCGCAAGAACGCCGCACTCGATTACATGGCCAGCGTCGCAACCGACCAGCAGAAGATCGACCGGCCGCGCGCCGAGCGCATGGGCGAGACGGCAGAGCGCCCCCAGCTCGGCCGTCGTGTCCCCCGCTCCGAAACCACCGAGCACCACGATCCGCCGCGGCGCCCGCTCGGCGATCAGATCCACCCAGCTCTCCAGCCGTAGCGGATCGGCCGGGCGGGCGATCGAAACCTGGGCGCCCGCCCCCCCCAGCCGCTGCGCGAGCGGCTCAGCGAGAGCGGCACCGGAGGAGTCCGCGATCAGGAGCCAAGGCCCCGCCGCCACCAGGTCACCCGGCGTGGGCTCGCTCGGCACAAGCGTCCGGCGCAGTCCCGGCAGCGAGAACCAGTCGGCGAGGTCGCGCCGCTCGGCGGCGCCGGTCGGAAGCACCGGACGGGCGAGGCCGAGCGCGCCGTCTTTCGGCGCCTCGATCCAGTGCCGCCCGCGCTCGAACGGATAGCCCGGCAGACCGACGATCCGCCGCCGCTCGGCGGCAAAGAGCGCCGCCGGATCGACCGCGGCGCCGAGCGTCCAGAGACGCGCCACGGCGGCGAGCAGAGGTACGAAATCCGAGCCCCCTTCGCTCGCCCGGCGGACGGTTGAAATCGCTTCGAGACCGGCCGAGGCCGCCGGGTGCTGGCGGGCGAGCGCGGCAAGCGTCGCCCCCGGCCCCACTTCGACCAGAATGCGCCGCGGCTCGGCAAGCAGTAGCCCAAGCGCCTCGGCGAAGCGCACGGTGCCGACCAGATGGCGCGACCAATAGGCGGGATCGGCGAGATCCTCGGGACCGATCCAACCGCCGGTGACGTTGGAAAGTCGGGGGATCGACGGCTCCGACCCTTCCAACCCGCGCACCAGCTCGGTCAGCCGCTCGGCAAGCGGCGCCATCGCGGAGGAGTGAAAGGCGTGGGTCGAGGAGACCGGCAGACAGGAAACGCCGTTTTCGCTCAAGCGGCGCCCGGCCTCGGCGATCGCTTCCGGCGAACCGGACAGCACCGAAAGATGCGGCCCGTTGGTGGCGGCGAGGGCAACCGCTGCGGAAAGGTAGGGCGCCACTTCGGCCGCGGGCAACGGCACCGCGAGCATCGACCCGGCCGGCAGCTCGGCGATCCAGCGCGCGCGGGTGGCCACCAGGCGGGCGGCGGCTTCGAGCGGCAGGGCACCGGAAACATACGCCGCCGAAAGCTCGCCGAGGCTGTAGCCCACCAAGGCGCTCGGCTTGATGCCCCAGCGCCCGAGCAGCCGGGCGAGCGCCACCTCGACCGAGAACATCGCCGGCTGCGCCCGCTCGGTGGGCGCGAGATCGCCCGCCGGCTCGGCCCCGCCGCGGCGGAGCATCGCGCGCAGGTCGAGCCCGCCGCCGGAAAGGATCGGCGGCGCGCCACCGAAGAGCAACTCGCGCAGGTCGAACCCGAGGTGCGGGGCCAGCGCAGCGGCCACCGCATCGAATTCCTCGCGGAACCCGGGCTCCGCATCGTAGAGGCCGCGCGCGAACCCGGGGTATTGATCGCCGAGCCCGGGAAAGAGAAACGCCACCGGCCGCCCGCCATCCGAACCCGCTCCCGAACCCGATTCGACCGCGCCGTCGATCCACCGGCTCCGATCGCGCAGGGCCTCCGCCGCGTCCGAGGCATCCGCCGCCACGACAGCCCTGCGAACTTTGAGGAAACGCCGGCCCGCCGCGAGCGTCCAGGCGACGTCGGCGAGCTCGGTTTCCGGGTTCGCGGCCAGAAAATCGGCCAGCCGGTCGGTCAGCGCGTCGAGCGCCTCCGGGCTGTTCGCCGAGAGGAACAGCGGCTGGAGCGGCCGCGGCGAACGTTCCGTGGCAAGCGGTTCCGGCGCCTGTTCGAGCACCGCATGGACGTTCGTGCCGCCGAGCCCGAACGAGCTGACCCCCGCCCGGCGCGGCGCGGCGCCTGCCGGGCCTGTCGGCCAGGGGGTCGCCCGGGTCGGCACGTAAAACGGGCTCGCGGCGAGATCCATCCGCGGATTCGGCCGCTCGAAATGGAGCGTCGGCGGAATCGTCGCGTGTTCGATCGCGAGCGTCGCCCGGGCGAGACCGGCGATCCCGGCCGCCGTATTGGCGTGGCCGAAGTTCGATTTCGCCGAGCCGACTGCGCACCACCCCAGATCGGCCGAATCGGCACGGAACGCGCGCGTCAAAGCCGCGATCTCGATCGGGTCGCCGATCGGCGTGGCGCTGCCGTGCGCCTCAACGAACGCGACGTCGCGGGCCGAAACCTCCGCCAGGCCCAATGCCTCGGCGATCGCCTGCGCCTGGCCGTCGACGCTCGGCGCGGTAAAGCCGACGCGCGACGAGCCGTCGTTGTTGGTCGCCGTGCCGCGAATCACCGCGCGCACCGGCCGGCCGGCGGCGCGTGCCGACTCGGCCCGTTCGAGCACCGCGACGCCGACGCCCGAGCTGGGCACCGTCCCCTCCGCCCGCTCGTCGAAGCTCCGGCAATGGCCGTCGGGCGAGAGGATGTCCCCCTGCGCGTAGCGGTAGCCGCCGACCAGCGGCACGGCGATCGAGCTGCCGCCCGCGATTGCCACGTCGCACTCCCCCGCGAGCAGGCTCTGGCAGGCGAGGTGGACCGCGAGCAGCGAGGTCGAGCAGGCCGACTGCACGACCACCGCCGGACCTTTCAGATTCAGCTCGTAAGCCACCCGGCTGGCGAGAAAGTCGCGATCGTTCAGGATCATCGCCTGGAGGACGCCGCCGGAAGCGACGGCCGCCGCGTTGGGCAGAATGTTGGCGATCAGATAGCTATCCATCCCGGAACCGACGAACACGCCGATCCGCTGGCCTAGGGCATCGAACCGCCCCGGATCGATCCCCGCCGCTTCGAGCGCCTCCCAGGCGACTTCGAGCAGCACCCGGTGCTGCGGGTCGAGCATCTCGGCTTCGCGCGGCGTGTAGCCGAACAGAGCGGCGTCGAAACGGTCGGCGCCGTCGATCAGACCGCGCGCCTTGACGTAGCTCGGATCGGCGATCTCGGCGGCGCTCACCCCGGCGGCCAGCAGCTCCTCGTCCGACAGGCGCACGACCGTCTCGCGACCGGCTTCGAAATTCGCCCAGAGCGCGTCGACCGTGGTCGCCCCCGGGTAACGGACGGCGAAGCTCAGGATGCCGATCCCGGTCGGGCCGGTATCGGAATCGAGCGGTTCTACGGTGTCGGCCGGATTCAAATTCATATTTTCCTCAATCCTTCTTATAGTTCATCTAGAGGCGCCGCCGGGCACGGGCGCGCCGCCGTTCCAACTCGGCAAGCCCCTCCCGGCGCTCGGCGCTGCGGTCGCGGGCGGCGGAAATCTCCGCCGCCTCGCGCTCGGCGGCGGCCGAAGTGCCCGCTTCGCCGAGGCTTTTCGCCAGGCTGCGGAGAGTCGGATGTTGAAACAGCGTCACGAGCGGAAACTCGCGACCGAGATCGGCCTGGATGCGGCTGTGCAGGCGCACCAGCGATAGCGAACTCGCTCCCAAGTCGAAGAAGTTGTCGTCCGGGCCGGCGGCGCCGAACAGCTCGGTCCAGATCGCGGCGAGCGTCGCTTCAAGCGTACCAGCGGGCGGCGCATAGGCCCCAGCGCCCGCGCTCGGTTCGGCCGCGAACGGCGGCAACGCGCGGCGGTCGACCTTGCCGTTGGCGTTGAGCGGCAGCGTGGCGAGCACCGCGATCGCGGAGGGTATCAACTGCGCCGGCAGGCGCGCCGCTAAAGAAGCGATGAGATCGGCGGCCGTCGGTGCCGAGCCGGTGGCGGACGGCGGCGCGGCGACCCAGGCGACCAGCCGGTCTTCGTTACCGGTCTTTTTGACCACCGTGGCGACCGCGGCGGTAACGCCCGGGTGACGCATCAGCGCGGCTTCGATCTCCCCCAGCTCGATGCGGAAGCCGCGCAGCTTGACCTGGCCCCCCGCCCCCTCGGCGCGGCCAAGAAATTCGATCGATCCGTCAGGAGCCAGACGCGCGAGATCGCCGGTTCGGTAGAGCCGCGCCCCCAGCTCTCCGGACTCCCCCGGCGAGCCCCCAAACGGATCGGGAACGAACCGCTCGGCGGCGAGATCCGGCCGCGCCCAATAGCCGCGAGCGAGACTCGGCCCTCCGAACACCAGCTCGCCCACCGCGCCGCGCGGCACCGGGCGAAGGGCGCCATCGACCACCGCCATCCGGGCGTGGGCCATCGGCCGGCCGAGCGGCAGCGTCGCCGGAATCTCATCGGGCAAGGGCAACGTCCAGTCGGTGATGATCACCGTCGTCTCGGTCGGCCCGTAGACGTTGGCCAGGCGCAAGGCGGGCGCGCGGCGGCGGACCTCCCGCGCCGAATCGCCCAACCCTAGCTCGCCACCGAAGCGAACCACGCGCAGTGTCGCCGGAATCTCCAGATCCTCCGCCGCGATCGCCGCCGCCAATTGGCTCCAGTAGCCGGTGGGCAGGAACACGACCGACACGCGGCGCTCGGCGAACATCCGCAGCAGTTCGCGCGCGCCCGGCAGGTCGTTGCCGCGCAGAGCGAGCGCCGCGCCCGCCGCGAGCGGCGCGAAGATCTCCTCGACGCTTCCGTCGAAGCCGAGCGGCGAGAACTGGAGCATGCAATCGTCCGGGCCGATTCCCAACAGCGCGGTCTGCGCCGCGACGTAGGCATCGACCGCCCGGTGCGGCGTCGCGACCCCTTTCGGTACCCCCGTCGAGCCCGAGGTGTAAACGATGTAGGCCAGTTGCTCGGCCTCGAAACGGACCGGTTCGAGCGGCGGCACCGGCCCTACCGGCGCGTCGTCGAGCAGCAAGACGGGCAAGTCGTTACCCCAACCGTCCGCCGCCAGCTTGGGGGCGAACGCCTCGAACCCATCCCGCGCCGCGACCAGCGCGCGGGCGCCGCTGTCGCCGAGCAAGAAGGCGATCCGCTCGGCCGGATTCATCGGGTCGAGCGCCACGTACGCGCAACCGGCACGGAGGATGCCGAGGATCGCGATCAACGCCTCGAACGAGCGGTCGAGCGCCATCGCCACCCGATCCTCCGGTGCTGCCCCAAGCGCCTGAAGCCGCGCGGCGAGCGCGCGCGAGCGCACTTCCAGCTCGCCGTAGGAAAGCACCGCGTCGCCCAAGAACGCCGCCGGCCGGTCGGGGAAGCGGACGGCCCAAGCGGCGACCCGCTCGTGCCAGGCCGGCTCTTCGGCGGCAACCTCATCGCGCTCATCGCGCGCCGCGTACCACTCGACGAGCATCTGCTGCCGCTCCGCCGCCGACAGGACCGCGAGATCGCCCCAGGCCGTGCCGTCGGGCTCGTCCATCGCCGCGGCGAGCAGCGCCCGGAGCTGATCGGCCCAACGCAACGCGGTCGTCCGCTCGAACAGGTCGGAGTTGATTTCGAAGTGCCCGGAGATGCCGGAATCGACCCGTTCGAGCACCAGCATCAGCTCGAACTTCGCCGCGATCTCCGCGCCGGCCGATTCGAGCCCTGGGAGCGGTTCGAGCGCTAGATCGCCCAGTCGGGCACCCCGCCAGGGGCTTGCCGCCTGCCAGTTGAGTGCCGCCTGAACCAGCGGCGGCCGGCTCGGATCGCGGCGCGGCACAAGGTCTTCGACCAGGCGCTCGAACGGCAGATCGGGATGGGCGAACGCCTCGATCGAGCGGCGACGCACCCGGCCGAGCAGGGCGGCGAAGCTCCCTTCGACACCGTCGTCTCCCAGGCGGTCGATCCGCAGCGGCAGGATGTTGGCGAAGAAGCCGATCAGGCGCTCGATCTCCGGCCGGTCGCGCCCAGCGATCGGCGTGCCGAGCAGCAGCGGCGCCTTACCCGTCGGTTCGACCCAGCGGCCGAGCAGCGCGCCGAAACCAGCCGCGAGCAGCGCGAACGTGGTGGCGCCGCGCTCGCGGCCGAACGCCTCCAGGCGATCGGAAAGTTCCGCGCCCAGCGCCACCGGCACGGCGAGGCCGCGGGCGGAAAAGACCGCCGGGCGTGGCCGGTCGGTGGGCAGCGAGAGCACCGTGGGCACCTGGGCCAGCTCGCGGCGCCAGAATTCGAGCAGGCGATCCAGCTCCGCCCCCGGCGCCAGACGCGTCCGCTGCCAGGCCGCGAAATCCGCCACCTGTACCAGCAACTCGGGCAGGTCCGGCGCCCGCCCTTGGGCCAGTGCCGCGTACGAACGGCCGATCTCGTCGAGCAACAGGCCGATCGACCAGCCGTCCGAGATCGCATGGTGGTGATCGAACAGCGCCACGTGCTCGGCGGCGCCAAGCTTGACGAGCAGGGTCCGCAGGAGCGGCCCCGCGGCGAGATCGAACGGCAGCGCCGCCTCCGCCCTCGTGAGACGAGAAAGCTCCCCGGCGCGCGCCGACGGTTGGAGAGCCGAAAGATCGACCTCGGGCAGCGGCACCGCGCCCGGCGGCGCGATCGTAAGCACCGGCCGCCCGTCCCGTTCGGGGAAGCTCGCGCGCAGCCCTTCGTGCCGGCGCACCGTTTCGCCGATCGCCGCGCCGAGCAGCGCCGGCCGGAGGACGCCGGAAAGGCGCACCGCCGCCGGCAGGTTGTAGGCCGCCCCGGCGCCCAGGCGATCGAGGAACCAGAGGCGCTCCTGGGCGAGCGACAGGGGGCGCTCGGTACCTGCCGGGAGCGCCGGGAGCGGCGGGATCGAAGCCGGAGCCGCCCCCGAAGTCGCCGAAGGTACGCCCGAGAGGCGTAGGCGCCGCCGGTCCAGCTCCGCCGCCACGTCCGAGGCGATCTCGGCCACCGTCGGCCGCTCGAACAGCCGCTTGAGCGGCAGCTCGACGCCGAACGTCGAGCGAATTCGCGACATCGCGCGCGACGCGAGCAACGAATGGCCGCCCAGCGCGAAGAACCCGTCGGCGGCGCCCACCCGCGTGGGCGGTACGCCGAGAACCTCGGCGAAAATCTCGGCCACCGCGTCGCGCAGTGGCTCGCCGCCGAGCACCGCTTCGGTCGCCTTCGGCCGCTCGGCGAAGCCGCGCCGCCTGGCCGCGGGATCGATCCGCAACAAAGGTTCAAGCTCCGGCAGGAGCGCCAGCTCGGAAAGGTGGAGCGTCGGCGTGTCGATTCCCGCCGCGAGAATCTTCAGATAGGCCTCAGCCCACCGCTCGATCGTCGCGGCGGCGAACAGTTCGGCGTCGTACTCGAACCGGCCGACGATGCCCGTCGGCGTCTCGCGCAGCGAAAGCGACAGATCGAGTTTGGCGGTCGCGGTCGAAAGCTCGTCGATCTCGATCGAAAGACCCGGCACCTGGCTCTCGCCCGAAGACGGCGCCAACGCCAAGGGCTGATACGTGAGCAGGACGGAGAACAGCGGCGGCCGGCCGGCCCCGCTCTTCGTGCCCAAGTCCTCGATCAGCCGTTCGAGCGGCAACTCGCCGCGCGACAGGCCCGCGAGCGCGGCCCGGCGCGACCGCGCCAGCAGGGCGCCCAGGCTCGGGTCACCGCTGAGCGACACCCGCACCGGCACCGTGTTGACGAACAGGCCGATCAACCGC
This sequence comes from Thermoanaerobaculia bacterium, assembly GCA_038248205.1. Lineage (GTDB taxonomy): Bacteria > Acidobacteriota > Thermoanaerobaculia > Multivoradales > UBA5704 > DASYKS01. The sequence continues at coordinate 16,628 of JBBRUC010000082.1, read as the reverse complement.
TCCACCTGCGCGTGCGAACGCCCGGCGACCGGCACACCGATCACCATGTCGTCGGTTTGGCCCAGCCGCGCGAGCAGCGCCGCGAAAGCAGAGAGCGCAAACTGGAACGGCGTCGCCCCTACCGATCGAGAACGCTCCGCGAGGCGCGCGGAAAGCTCGGTCCCCAAGGCGATCGGAATCTCGCCGCCGTGCCCGGCGGCCCAGCAGGCAGTCGATCCATCGAGCGGCAGATCCAGCCCTTCCGGCGCATCCGCCAACTCCGTCCGGGCCGCCGCGAGCGCTCCCTCGAACGCGCCACCCGCCCACAGCTCGCGCTGCCAGGCGGCATAGTCGGCATAGCGCACGGGAAGGACCGGCAGGGGGAAACCCGCAGCCGGGTTCTCCGACACGACGGTGGCCACGAGCGTTTGAAGCTCCTCGGCAAAGAGCGCGAGCGACGCGCCGTCCGCCGCCAAATGATGAAGGGTGACGGCGAGCCGCGCGTTCTCGGCGTCGAGCGCGATCCACATCGCGCGCAGGAGCGCCGAGCGGCCGACCGCGAACGGCCGCCGCGCCTCATGGTCGATCACCCGCCGCGCCTCGTGGTCGCGCGATGCCCCCAAGGCAGTTAGATCGACAGAGTTCGGGCGGCCGAGAGCGGGCGTCCACGGGATCTCCATCTGGCGGAAATCCGACTCGAACCCCGCCTCCCCCCAGGTCTCGACCTCGACGAACCGCGCGCGCAGCGGCTCGTGGCGACGGAGGATCTCGCCGATCGCGGCGGCGAATGGCGCCGCGAAGCGCGCCACCCCGGCGCCGGAAAGACGCAGCACGAACGGCAGGTGGTAGACCGCCGTGCCCGGCTCCAGCCGCTCCAAGAACCACATCCGCTCCTGGGCGAACGACAGCGGATCGCCCGCCGGGTCCCGGTCCCGGGCGATCAGCGGCAGCCCGGTCTCTCTCGCCGCCGACGACCCACGGATCTCCCGCGCGAGAGCCGCCACGGTCGGCGCGGCAAACAACTTGCCGAGCGGCAGGTTCTCCGCCCGACCCGGAAACGTCTCGCGAATCCGCGCCGCCAGCCGTACCGCGAGCAGCGAATGGCCGCCGAGCGCGAAGAAGTCATCGAACACGCCGATCGTCTCGCGGCCGAGCACCTCGGCGAACAGCGCGGCGAGCGCCGCTTCGATCTCGTCGCGCGGCGCCACGTCGCCGGATTCCGCAGTCACGTCCGCGAGATTCGGCAGCGCCTTGCGGTTCACCTTACCGTTCGGCAGCCGCGGCAGCGCTTCGAGCACCGCGAGGGTCGAAGGCACGAGATAACCGGGCAGCCGCGACTTGAGGTCCGCGAGCAGCGCGGCGGTCTCGATCCCCGCCGCACCGGCCACGTACCCCACCAGCCGGCGCTCCCCGCCTTCGCCGAGAACGGCGGCCGCCGCCTCAAGAACTCCTGGGCAGGCGAGCAGAGCGGTTTCCACCTCCCCCAGCTCGACGCGGAAACCGCGCACCTTTACCTGGTTGTCGATCCGCCCCAGGTAGGACAGCTCGGAAGGGGAACCGGCGCTTTGAGGAAGCCACCGCACCCGGTCGCCGGTCGCGTACAGCCGCGCGCCCGGCTCGCCCGAGAACGGATCGGGCACGAAGCGCTCGGCGGTCAGCTCCGGCCGCCCGAGATAGCCGCGCGCAAGCCCTGCGCCGCCCAGCCGCAGCTCCCCCGACGCCCCTGTCGGTACCCGCTCCCCCCAGCGACCGACGACGTGGCTTCGAGTCCCGGCGAGCGGCCGGCCGATCGGCGGCGCGTCGGCGCGAATCGAGCCGCGCTCGGTGCGGAGAATCCGTGCGTGGGTCGAATAGGTCGTGTCTTCCGACGGACCGTAGAGGTTGTTGACGGCGAGCACCTGGGGGCTCGACGCGAAGATCCGATCCACCAAAGTGCCGGGCAGCGCCTCGCCCGCGAGATTTACGGTCACGACGCTCGGCGGCAGGCCCGCCGAACGCACCAGTTCGGAAAGCGCCGAAGGGACCGTGTTGATCAAGGTGACGGGATGCCGCCCGGCCGCGGCGGGCAGGTCGAGCGCGTTGTCCGCCAGCACGAGCGCGCCGCCAGAAGAGAGCGGCGCGAACAGCTCGAAGATCGACAGGTCGAAGCAGACCGAGGTGGAGAAAAGAACCGCCGACAGCTCGTCGGGGGAAAACGCCGAGAGCGCCCACGAGACGAACCCCGCCGCCGTGTCGTGCTCGATCGCGACGCTCTTGGGTCTACCCGTCGAGCCGGAGGTGTAGATCAGATACGCGAGCTGGCGCGGATCGATGGCGACCTCAAAAGCCCCCTTCCGCCCCTCGCCAAGATCGTCCAGCAGCACGACCGCCTCGCCCGGCACCAACGATTCCAATCCGCGTTGCGCCAGGCAGATCCGCGGGCCCGAATCTTCGAGCAGAAAACGCAGTCGCTCTTGCGGGTAGGTCGGATCGAGCGGCACGTAGACGCCGCCCGCTTTCAGCACGCCGAGGATCGCGGCGACCAGCTCCGGACTGCGCGGCAGCAGCACGCCCACCCGCTCTTCGGGCGCGATCCCACGCGCGGCGAGCCCGGCGGCAACGCCGAGCGCGCGCTCGGCCAATCGTCCGTAACTCCAGGTTTCGTCGACTCCAACGAGCGCGGGGGCGTTCGGCGTCCGCTCCGCCTGGCGGAAGAAGCGGGCGTGGAGCAGCTCCGGTTGCGAAAGGTTTTCTTCCCCCGCGCTCCAGCCGTTCAGTTGGGAGATTTCCGAGTCAGACAGCAGCGTCAAGTCCGACAGATGCCGCTCGCCAAAGTCAGCGATCGAGGCGAGCAGGCGCTCGTAGCCGCCGAGCCAGCGATCGATCGTCTCGGCGTCGAACAGATCGGTGTCGTATTCGGCGGCGACCTCCAGCCCCTCGCCCGCGGGGGTTGCTTCGAGCGTCAAATCGAACCGGGCGGTGCCCACGTCGAGACGCCGGGGCGTGAGACGAAGGTCGCCGGATTGGAACGGCGCGAGCGGCTCCTCCTGGACGAACAGCACTTGAAACAGCGGGTTCTGCGCTGTATCGCGCCGCGGCGCGATCTCTTCGACCAGCCGTTCGAACGGCAGCTCGGAGAGCGCCAAGGCGGCGAGCGCCGAGGCGCGGGTTCGGGCGAGCAGCTCGTCGGCCCGCGGATCGTCGCCCACCTCTACGTCGAGCACCAGGGTGTTGACGAACATCCCGATCAGCGGTTCGAGTTCCAGACGCGGACGGTTCGCGACCGGCGTACCGAGAGGGATGCGGACTTCCCCCGTGAGCCGCGCGAGCAGGGCCATGGCGGCGGCGGCGAGCGCCTGGAATCGGCTCGCGCCGAGCGAGCGCGCACGCGAATCGAGCCGGGCGAGGAGCGCCGGAGGAATCATCCGCTCGCGGATCGCGCCGCGGCCGGAACGCGCCGCCGGGCGCTTGCGATCGGTCGGCAGATCGAGCGTCGGAAGCCCTGTCAGGCGCGCCCGCGCGGTTTCGAGCCGGGAGCCGAGCGCGTCGCCATCGAGAGTCGCGCGCTGCCAGACCGAGAAGTCGGCGAACTGGATCGGCAACGGCGGCAGGTTCGGCGCCCGATCGGACGCGAGCGCCGAATCGATCTCCGCGACCTCGCCGATCAGCAGACCGAGCGAACCGCCGTCGGCCGCCGCGTGATGGAGCGACACCGCGAGCTGATGGGAGTCCACCGAGGAACGGAGGACAAGCGCGCGCAGAGTCTGGCCGCGGGAGAGATCGAACGGCAGCGAACCAAACGCGCGCGCCAGGCGTTCGGACTCCTCGGCCTGGCGCCCGGCCGGGATCGCGTCGAGAGCCGCGAGCGGCAAGAAGAATCCGGGCGGGGCGGGCAGGACGATCTGCCGCGGACCGGCGCCGCCGTCGCGGATCGCCGTACGCAGAATCTCGTGGCGGGCGACCACCCGGGCGAGCGCCGCGGCGAATCGCGCTCGCGCGCGGGCGTCGAACCGTCCCGCGATCTCGATCGCTCCGGCCAGATGGTAGGTCGGCCGCCCCGGCGCGAGCTGCTCTAAAAACCAGAGCCGCTCCTGCGCGAAGGCGAGGGGCAGCCCGGAGTCCGGCCGCTCGACGGCAACGATCGGAGGCAAGGCGGCGGCCGATTCCATCTCCTCATCGAGCTTCGCTGCCAGCCCGGCCACCGTCGGCGTCTCGAACAGCGCGGAGAGCGGCAGGTCTCGTCCACCGAACACCCGCGCGATCCGCGCCGCCGCCCGCGCGGCGAGCAGCGAATGGCCGCCGAGGGCGAAGAAGTCGTCGAACGCCCCTACCCGCTCGCGACCGAGCACCTCGGCGAACACCCCGGCGAGAGCGGCCTCGGTCTCGTTGCGCGGCGCCACGTACTCGGTCGAGTTGGCCCCTTGGTCGGCGAGCGCCGGCAGCCCCTTGCGATCGATCTTGCCGTTCGGCAGGCGCGGCAGCGCGTCGAGCCGTGTGAGCGTCGAAGGGACCAAGTAACCGGGCAAGCGACCGCGCAGCTCGGCGAGCAGTGCCGGAACCTCCACCTCTCCCGCGACGAATCCGACCAGGCGCCGCTCCGCCCCATCCCCCACCACCGCGGCCGCCGCCTCGCGCACGCCGGTACCCGTCGCCAGGGCGCTCTCGACCTCGCCCAGCTCGATGCGGAAGCCGCGCACCTTCACCTGGTGATCGATGCGCCCCAAGTAGGCGAGCGCCGGGCGTTCGCTATCGATCTCGATCCAGCGCACCCGGTCGCCGGTCGCGTAGAGGCGCGCGCCGGGAACCCCCGAGAACGGATCGGGCACGAAGCGCTCGGCGGTCAGATCGGGCCGGCCGAGATAGCCCCGCGCGAGGCCCGCGCCGCCGAGCCGCAGCTCCCCCGGTACTCCCGGAATCGACAGCTCCCCCCGGCGGCCGACGACATGGCTTTGCGTTCCGGGCAGCGGCCTGCCGATCGGCGGATGGAAAAAGTCGGCACCACGGCGGATCTCGCACCACGTGGAATAGGTCGTGTCTTCCGACGGGCCGTAGAGGTTGTTCACCCGCTCGACGTTCGGGCTCGACGCGAAGATCCGTTCGACCAGCGCGCCCGGCAGCGCCTCGCCCGCGAGGTTCACGGTGACGACGTTCGGCGGCAAACCGTGGGAGCGCACCAGCTCGGCGAGCGCCGAGGGGACCGTGTTGATCAGGCTGACCGGATGGCGGCCATCCGCCGCGGGCAGATCGAGGGCGTTGTCGGCCAGCACGAGCGCACCGCCGGACGAAAGCGGCGCGAACAGCTCGAAGATCGACAGGTCGAAGCAGACCGAGGTGGAAAACAGAACGGCTGAAAGCTCAAGGGGGGAAAAAGCGGCAAGCGCCCACGAGATGAAACCGGCCGCCGTGCCGTGATCGATCGCGACGCTCTTGGGTCGTCCCGTCGAGCCGGAGGTATAGATCAGGTAGGCGAGGTGGCCCGGGGTCGGTACGGCGTCGACCGTGGTCTCCGCCGCCAGGTCCTCCAACAACACCACCGCAGCGGCTGGAACGAGCCGCGCGAGGGCGCTTTCGCTGAGGCAGATCCGCGCGCCGGAATCTTCGAGCAGAAAGCGCAGGCGCTCCTCCGGATAGGCCGGATCGAGTGGCACGTACGCGCCGCCGGCCGCGAGCACGCCGAGCAGCGCGGCGACGAGGTCCGTCCCGCGGTGAAGCAAAACACCCACCCGCTCTTCGGGCTCAACACCGCGCGCGGCGAGCGCCGAAGCGATCGAGAGAGCGCGGGCCGCCAGCTCGCCGTAGGTCCAAGCTCCCTCCGCCGCGACCATCGCCAGAGCGTTCGGATTCCGCTCCGCGAGCGCGAAGAACGCCGCGTGCAGCAGGCCGGCCGGTGTGGCGGGAGCGGCCGGTTCCGAACTCTTCGCGAGCAGCTGCGCGCGCTCCTCCAACGCGAGGAGAGGAAGGTCGGAGACGCGCAGGTCCTCTCCTTCGGCAGTCGCCGCGAGCGCCCCCAGCAGCCGCTCGTAGCCGGCGAGCCAGCGCGCGATCGTGGTCGAATCGAACCGCTCCGCGTCGTGCTCGGCCCACAGGTCGACGCCCTCGCCCGAAGGCGCCACGGCGAGCGACAGGTCGAGCTTCGCGGTGCCGGTGTCGAGCCGCACGGGGGTGAGGTCGAGCGCGCCGATCCGCCGGGCGGCGAGCGGCGGCTCGAACGAAAGCAGCACGTCGAACAACGGGTTCTGCGCCAGATCGCGGCGGGGAGCGAGCGCTTCGACCAGCAGCTCGAACGGCAGATCCTCGCGTGCATAGGCGGCGAGCGCGCCGACCCGCACCCGGTCGATCAACTCCGTCGTCTTGGGATCGTCTCCCATCTCGGCATCGAGCACGAGGGTATTGGCGACGAATCCGAACAGACGTTCCAATTCGGGAGACCGGCGGTTCGCGACCGGCGTGCCGATCGCTGTCTTGGCCCGGCCGGAGATCCGTGCGAGCAGAGCCTGAAGGGCGGCCACCCAGAGCATGAACGGTGTGGTACCGGCCGAACGCGCCCGCGCCGCGAGACGCCGCGCCAGATCACCGTCGAAATGAACGGCGAGGGTATGGCCTCGGCCGCTCCGCCGCGCGGCGAGCGGCCGATCCCCCGGCAGGTCGAGCGGTTCGAGGTCAGCCAAGCGCGAACGGAAGTAGGCGAGCGGCTCTTCCGTGCGCTCGGGGGTCACGGTAGCCGCCTGCCAGCGCGCCACGTCGGCCAGCTGAATCTCGACCGGCGGCAGCTCGACCGGTCGACCGGCGGCGAGCGCCTCGTAGGCCGTCCAAAGCTCACCCAGGAAAAGCTCGAGCGCGGCGCCGTCGCAGATCAGATGGTGGAAGATCGCGACCAGCCGCGCGTCGGTCGTCCCTTTGACGATCTCGGCGAAGCGGACCAGCGGCCCGGTCGCGAGATCGAACGGCCGGCGGGCGAGCGAACGGCTCAGGCGCTCGCTCTCCGCGCTTTGCAGGTCGAGCGCCGAAAGATCGATCCGCGAAAGGCCGGGACCGCCCCCTAAACTCGCGATCTGGTAGGGCTCCCCCTCCTCGTCGGGAATCGCGGTGCGCAGCGCGTCGTGGCGTGCAACCACCTCTTCGAGCGCCCTGGAAAGCGCGGCCTCCTTGCGGTCGCCCGAGAGATCGACCGCCCCGGCCACGTGATACGTCGCCCGCCCCGGCAACAGTCGTTCGAGAAACCAGAGCCGGCGCTGCGGCAAGGTGAGCGGCGCCCGGTCCCCGCGGCCTCCGGCGACGATCGCAGGGAGCGCAGGGATCGCCGGCCACGGTGTACCGCCCGCGCCCGCCTCGGTGAGCCGGTCCGCCAGCGCGCCGATCGTCGGCGCCTCAAAGAGCGCCGCCAACGGGATCTCGCGCCCCAACGCCCGAGTTACCCGGGCCGCCGCGCGCGCCGCGGTCAACGAATGAAGACCGAGCGCCAGCAGATCGTCGTGTCGGCCGATCGGCCGCTCCACCCCCAAGACTTCGCCGAAGATCCCGGCCAGAATCTCTTCGATCGGCGACCGTGGCGGCTCAAACTCTTGGCCCGCCCCCCGGTCGAATTCCGGTTCGGGCAGAGCCCGGCGATCGACCTTGCCGTTGGGCGTGAGCGGCAACGCCGCCAGCTCGACAAAGGCGGAAGGCACCATCGCTTCGGGCAGCTTCGCCCTCAAACGGGCGCGCAGCCGGTCGGCTTCGAAAGAACCCAAAGCCGGGACCACGTAGGCCGCGAGCCGCGCCTCTGGCCCCACGCCGAACACGGCGACCGTTGCCGCGGCGACCCACGGCTCGGCGAGCAGGGCGGCTTCGATCTCCCCCAGCTCGATCCGCTGCCCGCGAATCTTCACCTGCGCGTCGATCCGCCCCAAAAAGTCGAGCGCGCCGTCGGCGCGGAATCGCACCCGATCGCCGGTGCGGTAGAGCCTTGCGCCAGCCACTCCAGAGAACGGATCGGGCACGAAGCGCTCGGCCGTAAGGTCCGGCCGGCCGTGATACCCCCGGGCAAGCCCCGCGCCGCCGAGCGCCAGCTCCCCCGCGTCGCCGAACGGCGCAAGCTCCCGATTGCTCTCAAACCGGCGGTCGAGCACGAACGCCCGCACCCCCAAGATCGGCCGGCCGATCGACGGCACTCCCTCGCCGGGAGCGATCTCGCCCGCGGTCGCAACCACCGCGTTCTCGGTCGGGCCGTAGTGGTTGACCAGAGCGAACGGCAGGCCCGACGGAGGCGCCTGGCGCAAGCGGTCGCCACCGGTGAGCAGCACGCGCATCCGTCTCCCCTCTCCCTCTGGGAGAGGGGCCGTGGGTGAGGGCTGCGACCGCCACTCCCCGCTCAGGCAGGCCTCCGCGATCGGCGTCGAGAGAAACGCCACCGTCGCCCCCGCTTCGTCGAGCCACTCCGGCAGGCGCTCGGGGTCGGTTCGGAGCCTCTCCTCCGGCACCAGCAGACAGGCGCCCGCGGCGAGCGGCGGCCAGGTCTCCCATACGGCGGCGTCGAACGCCGGCCCGGCCAAGAGCGGCGTCCGGTCGGCCGGGGTGAGCCCATAGGCGGCGACGTGCCAGGCGATCAGGTTGGCGAGCGCCCCGTGCGGCACCACCACCGCTTTCGGACGGCCGGTCGAACCGGAGGTATAGATCGCGTAGGCGGCGTGGCCGGCCGTCATCGCCACGGGGCGCGCGAGCGGCGGGCTCGCTACGACCGGGTTTTCGAGATCGAGCACCGGGCACGAGAAGACTCGCCGGGCGCGCTCGCATTCGCTGGAAGCGGCGAGCAGCAGCGCGGCGCCGCTGTCGGCCAGCTCGTAGGCGAGCCGCTCGTCCGGATGCGCCGGATCGAGCGGCAGGTAGGCGGCGCCCGCCCAGAGCACCGCGAGTTGGCCGATCACCGCCTCGGCCGAGCGGCCGGCGAGCAGGGCGACGAAGCTCTCCGCCCCCGCCCTGCCGATCCCCCGGGCGCGTAAGGTTCCGGCGAGCGCCAGGGCGCGGCCGGCGAGTTCGCCATAAGAAAGAGACGAACCGGCGACGGCAATCGCCAAGTTCGCCGGAGCCTCGTGCGCCCGCGCCCAGACCGCGGCGGGGACGAGAGGGGGCAACGCCGGAGCCGGTTCCGCCGCGCGGCTCCACCGGTCGATCAGCTCGGCGCGTTCGGATCCCGAAAGGAGCGGCAGTGCCAAGACGGCCGTCTCGGGGCTTTCGACCGCCGCCGTGAGCATCCTCCCGATCCGTTCCAACGCGCGCTCGATCGTCGCGGGATCGAACAGATCGGTGTTGGCTTCGAGAGCCAGGTGGAGCGCCTCCCCCGCCCTGGCCGCATGGAGCGTCAGTTCGAAAGGCACCCGCCGTTCGGCCAGCGCCAGCGCGGAGAGGCGCGCGCCGCCGAGATCGATCTCCGCCCCATCGATCCCGAGCGCGAACGCGCCGAGGGCGCCCGCTTCGAACGCAACGGCCGCCTGGGCGAGCGGCGGCCGGGCGGGATCGCGGCGCGGCCGGAGCCGTTCGACCAGAAGAGAAAACGGCACCCGCCCGGCGGCGGCCACCGCTTCGGCCACCGCCCGCCGGGTGCGCCTCAGGTGCTCGACAAACGACGGATCGGCCGCCCCCTCTGGCGAGATATCGATCGCGATCGCCGCCGGCTGGACCAGGTAGCCCACCAACGAGGCGAGCCCCGGGGCGGTGCGCCCGGAGGTGGGCGCCGCGAGCGCGAAACGGCTCTGCCCGGTCCATCGGTGGAGGAACGCGGAAAACGTCGCGGCGAGCAGGGCAAACGGCGTCGACCCCGAGGCGCGCGCGAGCTGGTCGAGCCCGAGCGCCGCCGCGGGAGAGAGCGGCAGCGAGCGGAGGAAGCCGCGAAACGTCTGGGTCGCCGGGCGTGGGCGGTCGGTCGGCAGATCGAGATCCTCGACCGAAGAAAGAGCGCCGAGCCGGCCGGCGAATACCGATCCCTCTCCCCGGTCGAGGGTCGCGAGCCGCTCGTTGCGCCAAACGATCCAATCGGCGAGCGAGATCTCGGCCAACGGCGGCAGCTTGGGCAGGCGCGACGAGACCTCGGCCGCGTAGATCGCCCCGACCTCTTGGGCGAGCAGCGCCAGAGAAGCGAAGTCCGCCACCAGGTGATGGACCGCGAAGGTGACCGCCAACGCCTCGCCGCTTGCCTGTTCGAGGATCGCCAGGCGCACGAGCGGCCCGGCGCCGAGATCGAACGGCAGCAAAGCGATCGTGGCGAGGCGCTCGGAAAGCTCGATCGAGTCGGTCGAATCGGCCGGTGCGTGAATCGTCTCCAGGCGCGGCGGCGCGAAGGTCTGGATCGGCCCGTCCGGCCCGGCAGAAAAAAGCGCGCCGAGCGCCGGGTGGCGCTCTACCGCAAGTTCGACCGCGCGCACCAGAGCGTCGGTGTCCAGATCTTCCGCCCGCGCCGCCACCGCGATCGTGTACGCGCCCGGAGCGAGCCGCTCGGCCGCCCACAGGGCTTGTTGGTCGAGGGTCAGGGGGGCTTCTTTCCTGGGTGCGCGGGCCTCCGGCCCGCTGGTGCGGGCGGGACGCCCGCGCACCCAGGAGAGGCCACCACCCTGGACCAGCTCCTCAAGGCTCGCCCCGTCGAGCAAATCCGCGATCGACACCGCAACCCCGAGCGCCTGGGCGGCGAGCTGGAACTCGATGCCGGTGAGCGAATCGAGCCCCTGCGCGGTGAGGGGGCGGGTCGGGTCGAGTCGCTCCGGCGAGATTCGCAGCACGCGCGCGGCGGCGGCGTGGAGAGCGTCTGGTTCGCCCCCTCCCGGTTCTGCTACCGCTACCGGCGGCACCGTCCGGACCTCGATCTCCCCGAGGCCCCCCGCCAAGTAGGCCGCGCGGGCCGCGCCGCGCCGTACCTTGCCGCTGGTGGTTTTGGGGAGCGCGCCGGGCGAGAGCAGGCGTACGTCCGCCACCTGGACTTCGTGGCGGTCGGCGATGGCGGTGCGGATTGCTTCGACCAGGGCCTCCGGCTCGGCCTTGCGATGGCGCGAGACTTCGGCCACCAGGACCAGCCGCTCCCCCTCCCCGGATTCGATCGAAAACGCCGCGGATCCCCCACCGGTGAGATCGGGGTGCGCCGCCTCGACCGTCCGCTCCAGATCTTGCGGGTAGTGGTTCCGCCCGCGAAGAATCACCAGATCCTTGAGCCGTCCGGTGACGTACAGCTCGCCGTCGTGAACGAACCCCAGGTCGCCGGTGCGCAGGTAGGTCTCGGCCGATCCCGCGAGCCGCGCGCCGAAGGTCGCGGCGTTCGCCTCCGGCCGGTTGCGGTAGCCCCCGGCGATCGACGGCCCGCTCACCCAGATCTCGCCGATCCGCCCCGGCGGGCAGGGGCGCCCGAACCCCTCGTTCGCTGGATCGGAGTCTTGGTTCTCTTTGGGGTTCTCTTTGGGGTTCTCTTCGGCTTCGACGATCGCGAGCCGCTGCCCTACTCCTGAGCCGCCGCAGGAGACGAGCGTTCGGGCCGGTCGAGGGGCGCCGCCGATTTCGAGCCCTGCCGGCAGCGCGGTGTGCTCTTCGAGCCCTTGGGCATCGAACGCCTCAACATGCGGCGGCCGGCCGCGCTCCGGACCGGCGACGAACAGCGTCGCTTCGGCGAGGCCGTAACAGGGGTAAAACGCCTCGGACCGAAAGCCGCTCGGCGCCATTCTTTCGGCGAACGCGGCCAGCGTCTCGGCCCGCACGGGCTCGGCGCCGGAAAACGCCAGGTCCCAAGACGACAGATCGAGCCGCGCCGCCTCGTCCGCCGTCACCTTCCGGGCGGCGAGCGCGTAGGCGAAATCGGGGCCGCCCGAGGTCGTCGCGCGGTAGCGGGCGATCGCTTCGAGCCAGCGCGCCGGCCGCTGCAGGAAGGAAACCGGCGACATCAGAACGCAGCGCCCGCCGCTCCAGAGCGGCTGGAGGACGTTCCCGATCAATCCCATGTCGTGGTAGAGCGGCAGCCAGCCCACCACGATCGAATCCTCGTCCTGGCCGAATGCGACCTGGATCATCCCCAGGTTCGCGGCCAGGTTCGCGTGGCTGACGATCACCCCTTTGGGCTCGGAGGTCGAGCCGGAGGTGTATTGCAGGAACGCGGTCGACTCCGGGAGGATCGCGGGGAAAGGGGTGTCGTTGGCCTCCTCGCTCCTTCGGGCGCCTTCGGCGGCGGCCTCCGCCGAAAACGACAGCCAGGGCAGACCGGAAAGCGCCGGCACCCCCGCCGCGAGCGCTGGCCCGGCGGCGGCGATCTCGGCCGTCGTGAGCACCGCCCGCGGCGCGGCATCCGCCGCCACCCCCGCCAGCCGCTCGCCCTCGCGCTCCGGCCGGCGCAGCGACCGCGGCGGATAGGCCGGCACGGCGACCACCCCGGCGAGCAGGCAACCGAAGAAACCGACCAGGAAGTCGAGCCCGGGCGGAAACAGCAGTAGCGCCCGATCGCCGGCCACGAGGTCCGCCGCCCGCAGTCCGTGGGCCACGATCTCCGCGCGCACCCGGAGCGCCCCCCAGGTGAGCGTCTCCGCCTCGGTCTCGCCGTCCGCGAGCCACGTGTAGGCGAGCCTTTCCGGCGTTTTTCGGGCGCGCGCGAGCAGGCGGGAGACCACGGTCTTCCCGGCCCGGTCGGCTTCGGATGAAGACGGCTCTGCCGCCCCGGCGGCAGCGGGGAGTGCCACTTCGACGCGATCGTTCATCGATTCGATGGAACCGGTATTTCGTTCGCTTGCGGGTGGCGCAACGAACGGGCGGCGGGAGAAGAGTTTTTCGGCACTTTTCGTAGTCCGGGCAAGCCGCGGGCACCCCCAAAGCGCCCCGCAAGCGCGGTCACACTGAGAGTGCCATCGAAGCCGCTTAGGGGGACTCCGCGAACGCCTTTTCGGCGAGCCAGCGCTCCAGCGTACGCAACGCCTCGGGGCGGATCTCGTGGGCCATCGAAAATTCCCGGTACTGCATCCGGACGCCGAATTCGCGCAGCCGCTCGCGGCTCTCGCGGGCGCGTTCGACCTCGATCATCCGATCCTCCGTGCCGTGGAGCATCAGGACCGGCAGGCTCTCGTGCTCCGGCAGCTTGGGCAGATCGTCGGCGAGGGGGTCGGGCAGCCAGGTGGAAAGCGCCGCGATGCCACGAAACCGCCCGGGCTCGCGCAGCCCCAGCTCGAACGCCATCAGCCCCCCCTGGCTGAAGCCGCCGACCGCGAGCCGTCCCTTGTCCACCGGGTACCGCTCCACCGCCTCGTCCAACCAACCCCGCAGCTCGGCCGAGCGCTCGCGGAACTCCGCCACGTTCGGCGGCTGCCCCGGAATCAGCTGGAACCAGCCATAGCCGGAAACCCCCGGCCCGACCGACATCCGCACCTGCCCCTGCGGACAGAGCACCAGCACCTCGCCATCCTCCAGATGAGGCGCCAAGCCCATCAAGTCATGAGCGCTCGCCCCCCAGCCATGGCAGAGAACAAGGGTAGGAAACGGGCCATCGCCCGCGGGAACGTGTGCGGTGTGGAGGAGTTTCATAGGGGGGTGAGGATAGCAGGGGCAGCCGCCGCCGCGCGCTTCGTCACCAAAGCTTTCCCGCCGTGGCACCCCGATCGGCACAGACGTACAAATAGGACTACGCTATGCCGCCATGAAATACGAAAATTTTTCCCGTCGGTCCCTTCTCGCCCCGCTCGCATTGCTCCTCCTGCTCGTCGTTTTGCTCCCTAGTCTTCTTTCCGGGCAGACCGATCCATTCGACCTGGAGGAGGAACCCAGCGAGATCATTGCCAATCCCAACGCCCCGGAAGACCCCGGCTACGACGGCGACACCACCCCGGCCGTCGACCTCGCCACGTTCGGCCAGCCGCTGCTCGAAGGGACGCTCGATGCCGACATCGCGGTCGAAGAGCTCAACCTGCCCGAGGGCTTGGTACCCCTCGGCCCTTCGCAGACTCTGACGCCCGCGACCTGCGAAGGGTGGACGAACCCGGTCACCCCGCTCGGCATTCGCGCCTCGGACGGCCACTACTTTACCTACAACCAACAGCCGATCTTGCTGGTGGGCGTTTCGGCCGACTGCGGCTGTCATCTCGACCTGGAAGACAAAAATGTCTGCAGCTACGGCACTCTGCCGGGCATCAAACCGGTGTTCCCGCAGAATTACCCGCAGATTTTTGCCGACCTCAAGGCGAAGGGCCTGAACAAGATTCGCCTTTGGGTCGCGCTCGGCCGCGATCCGAACGCCCCCTCGCTCTGGAACAACGTGGCCAAGCAGGCGCGCAACCAGCCGTTTCAGCGCGAGGGAAGCTACTACCGGCTCGACCTGCGAAACGACGACTTCTTCAACCGTTTGCGCGAAGTGGTGATCGCCGCCAAGAAGCTCGACTTGTTCGTCGAGGTGACGTTCTTTTCCCCTTTTCAAGGAAAATCTCGCAGCCTCTGGCTCGCCAGTGACAATCTCGCCAAGGCGATGAAGGCCGACGGTTCGGGCCTTGAATCCGTGGGCTTCACGGACCAGCGCTGGGCCGCGCTCAAGACCACCTCATCCCGCCCGGCGGACAACCGGATGCGGGACTTCCAAAAGAACGTCATCGACTGGACCGTGCGCTGGCTCTGGTGCTACGACAACGTCTATTGGGAGATCGCCAACGAACCCGAACGACAGGACATGGACACAATCCTCACGGTTCAATGGCAGCAACAGATGATCGCCTATGTCCGCCTGGCGGAAGACGCCTACCGTTCTACGGCGCAAAACCCGGGCCTGCCACTCAAGGCCCGGCACCCGGTCGCGGTGCAGCCGTTTACGGACATGGCAGTGGAGATCTTGAAGGTAGCTCCTCCGGCGGGAGCCGTATGCGGCGTCACAAACCCGGCCAATTGCCGGCCGGACGTGCTCAACGGCCACTACACGCAGGTAAAAACGGCCACAGCGAAGGGATTCCCAGGAACAATAGACAACCAGCTCAACCTCGGCGCGATCGCAATGGGGCGTAAGTACTACGACGTGAAGAAGGTTCTCGGCCTGAATGAGGACAACATCACGCCGTACAACGGCGCAAAAGGCACCCGTACGCTCAAGACCGACGTGGTGCCTTTCCCGCCCAATGCCCGCGACTTTGGCGTCCCCGACCCGGTGCGGGCGGAGGCTTGGGAGTTCTTGCTCGGCGGCGGCGGCGCCTTCGACCACTTTGGGTACATCTATGACTCGACCAACGGAATCGCCGTACGCAAGCAGTTGGGCCAAATCAGCACCTACCTGACCACCAAGTTCCCGGTTTTCTCGCTCGTGCCGTCAACCCCGGTCTCGGCAGGGGCGGTTTGGGCTGATGTCGGCGCCTACCCGGTCGCCGATAGCTGGGATTCTGGGACTCTCTCCCGCAAATTCTGGGCTGCGATGGAATCGCCGAACTGGCAGAATTCGGATACCGGGCGGAAGTTTATACTCTACATTCACCACAGTACCCCGCACTGCAAGGAAGATCTGGACGACTTTGCTTTCCAAGACGACGGTCGACTTAAATGTAAAGGCCTCGGCATATCCTTTGATGCCTACGATGGCCGCAGGCGGCCATCGATGGCCAAGCGTTACCAAGAAATGAATCTGAGGCTTCACCTGGGATCGAAGCCAGGTTCGTTTATTGTTTATTGGCTCGATCCGACGAACCCTTCAGGGAATCCCCTGTTTCAAGAAACAATCGATTGGAAAACTTCCCCTATCGAGTCCTGCAACAACCGAACCCCATGCACCATCACGTCGCCGAAGTACCCCTATGACATCCTGCTGCGCATCGTGCGGTGATCGGAGAAAGTGATGACGAGGCTGAACGTTCGAACGCTCTTTCCCCTGCTCGTCTTCTGCTTATCCCTGTTCCCCTCAGTAGGGTCAGCGCGCACCCTTGAGGAGGTTTCCTGCGAAGAGGCCAAGCTGGAGCGCCTGATCCATCGAATGGCTACGAACGGCTCTGGCGACAACCTTTTCCTCTGGGCCACAGCGCCGGATCACTATAACGGCCTGGCAACGTTTCCGCGCTTTGCTTTCGGCCCAGACGGGCTAACCCGCGATGACCGGCAACTGGGCTTCGACCTTGAATTACATAGGATGGCGGATCTCCTGAACCCCCACCGCCCCCTCCTTCCGCAGGCGGTTCTGGCGCGCAACGACCTCAACACGACCTTTACGAATGCCCCAAGTTTCGAGAACCCGCGTGTTGATCTGAAACTGGAGCTGGCTTCCGAAGTCGTCGACCCTCAAGCACCGACGCAGGGCCTCGTGATCACCAGCCAGTCGGGTATCCCGACCGGCGCAGCGAGCGGGGCAGGAAGGGCGCTCCTCGCGGAGAATCTGTTCGAACGCTGCCTGGGGGAGGAGAACTCTGCGCTAGATCTTCAGGTCTTCGAGATTCTGGCGCGTACGCTACGGATTTCGGCGACGTTGCTGGAACCCTTTCCGGGGCAGGGTGGAGACCTGTACAAGGTGATCTTTTTCCGCGATGCCGAACCCTTGACCTACCGGGCGAAGGTGTTCCTCTATTCAACGATCGATGGGGAATACAGCGAGGCCAGCATTCAGCTTCGTTTACGAATGAACCTCGATTCCGACGGCAGGCTCGGACCGGGGCGCATCGAAGCCTTGCCGTGGTGTTTAGAGGGTGCTTCACCACCGTGTTCGAATTTGATCAATCCTAGCT
>JBBRUC010000081.1:0-24287 GCA_038248205.1 Thermoanaerobaculia bacterium | reverse complement strand
CAGCTCCATGCTTTGATCAGATTGATCGAGCTTAGCAAGGACCGAGCGTTCGCGAAAACTTACAACATGCTCTAGTATTTCACTGTCGATCCACGACCGGCCAACATATTGCGCCGCGAAAGTGACGCATGTACTGATCTGTGTTGAAAGTGCATCGCGCGCATTTTGAAATGTATTCCAAGAATCGTCGTGCAAAGCTTCAACCGTCGCTACCGTAGAATAGTATCGCTCTGCAAAAGAGCATCCAGCAGAAAATCCAATGTTCGCTCCGTGCAAGAAACCGTCGGGCCCAGCGCCGACTCTCTCGTGCGAACGAGAGAGTTCTACAAGAACAGCGCATGCATTGCGCCGAGCGCTCTCGTGAACGCCTTGTGTATCAACAAGATCCTCTTCTGTAACCAAAGCTCGTGAGCGGCCGCCGCGCTCCTTCTCCTTCTGCATTGTCCGCTCCAACATCTTGGTGGCGTCACAGATATCTCGGATCTCTGCCGTTACTATGTTCTTTCTGTCTTCAAAGTAAACTGCTAGCCCTTGCCTGATTAGCTCCAGCTTTCTTTCGACAGCAGCTTTCTTGCGCACCCTGACGTGTTGAAAACCGTTCCCTTGATCTTCGAGCCTAGCCAGGACAAGACAAAGTAAAGGTAGGGCCGTCTCGGCAATAATACCGTAGAGCTTTAAGATCGGCACTTTCCCTGCAGTTGTGGGATCGACTTTATAGTTGCTTTGGGTAGGAAGAATTCCATATCGAGAAATCATGACGACCGGCACCCCCACTTCTTCACACGACACCAAGAAGTTACCAAAAGCGCTTCCCTCACGCGTCGGGTAGGTGCCAGAAGCGTACGCTTCTACTAGAACCAACTTAGGCCGTTTTTTTGGAGACAAGTCATAAATCTGGGGAAAACAAGGGGTACATTCAACATACCAAACTCCGTCTGCCAAGCGCTCGATTTCGACGCCCGAGACCACTTCTTCACGGAAAGGGTGCTTTCTGATATGACGAAGCTCGTCCATCGACTCCCTGTCAGAGCCGATATGGATGGCGTAACTCCTCGATTCGCTTGAGTAGTAATTGTTGGCAAAAACCGAATCGACCAGCCGAAACATATATTGTCCGGCTTCGGAAATATTCCTGAAAACGAATGGCTCGAGGGTGCGATAGAAAATGTCGCGCCCCGAGGGAACGATTTCATGAGCTCGCTTGCGAATATTGACCCCATGGTGCACTGTACCAGCGAAACATACGAAGGTCTCTGTAAGTCTGTGGCCAAACGATTGGAGAAAATAGATCGAGGTGATCATGTTCCACCAAGCGTCTGAATTGGCGTAGAAACGTGAGCGAGATTGAAAGTCGACCTCTTCGGGGGGTTGATTGGCGCCGGTAATCACTATTGGGAAGGGCAGTTCGTGAACACCAAGCGCAAGCGCTGATGCCATGTAAGCTAACGTGTCCGTGCCAAAAAGCACCACGAAGCCCAGGATGTACCGCCCTTGGAAGTCGGAGCAGAAGCGGCGTTCAGTCAGGTCTTGCCCTGGATTGGTCAAGGAATACTGCTTGGCTTCAGCTGAAAATATCTCTCTGAGTAGCGGGTCACTAAATCTAGACTCTCCAGCAACGAGCGAAGGCCCGTGATAGTACTTATGATACATTCTCTGAAGCTTCTTCAAGACAGAATTCCACGTACTGACGCCGGCATTCTCAGAGAGCATCTGGCATTCAGGATCAAGAATTTCCCAAACGATTTCTGGTTCGACTACCGAGGTCGAGTTGTATGAATGATTATACCAGCGGAGTAGTTTCTTGCCGAAAATGTGCAAGTCGTGATCGAACCGAGAGGCCTTGACGTCAACTTCAAGGGCTTCGCTACCCCCACTGTGACCGGCTTTAATCGCTGAACCAATGGTTCCTCCACAATATAGTGCGACTACGGTCGGCCTTCGCGCATGAGATGCTTTCGAAAACGCAGCCTCATCGATCGCTGGATCCACAAGGTACTTGAGGGCTCCTAGTAGCTCCGAGTGCGAATCTTCAGGACTGTAGACAGCAAATTGAAGGCCAAGCTCCTTGTCGAGGCGCTCTAGCTGAGAGTCAAAGTTCGTGACGTCGTCGAGGCGCGTTACCAAGGCCCACAGCTTCTGCTTCGGAAAGTCAGCGAAGGAATGGCGAATGAGGCGATGGACATATTGGTCATCGTGACTATACCCGAGAAAAAGTACTAGGCGTGCCCTCCTCAGTAGAGAGCCTAAAGTTCGCTCGAGATGGTAGCGATCTTCACCCTCGTACAGTTCTTTGTAATCCGATTGCCCAATGACTATAATACTGTCTGGCGATCGTATGTCGCCATGAATTTTGAGTATGCATGGCTGGCTTGCTTCTTCAACAGCCAAGAAATCCGACTTCCCAACATGGGTTACTGAAACCCCTCTCGGATTCCTACTCGCCTCAATTGCTTGTTCAAAAAGAGAGTCGTAGTTCGTGGTGATCAAACGATTCCAATTAAGCGATGTAACCACCTTGTGAATTTCCGAGACTTTCGGTTTCGATTCCAGTATTGACCGAAGGGTCTGGCGGAAGAAGCCGTGGCCTTGGTTGGATCTATCGTAAAGTATCTTTAGGTGGTCTCCAGCGTTGTAAAATGCCTCTGATCGAGTAGCAGGTGGAGAATCCTCGGCCTTCAGCAGAATCTCTTGTAGCGCAGCGTGGTCAGGCGTCGCCTTTATTTCGGCCGGGAGGCGCAGTGAGAGTTCCCGAAGCAAGGTAGCCCAGTCTGGAAGCCCAGCCCATCGAGAAAGGCCTGAGCCGACGAAGATGAGAACCTCACCTTTTGCTTCACGATACACATCGGCCAACCGCTTGAAGGCAGTCTGGTTATACCAATATGGCGGCGTAATCATGAGTAACCCCCGAAATGACGGAATGAGAACATCGTACATCGATTGACCAATGCGCTTCAACAATTCGCGCCGACCGCCCGAAGGCCGTCGAAATGACGGTTCTTTAAAGCCTCTCCTGATATTTTGTTTTTTGATTCACTTGTCGACAATGCCCGGGAACCGTCCGACCTCAAAGCTCTTGGCAGCGGGGGTGGGAACCACCCCCATGGGATCCTTGCAGGCCCAGCGGTTTTCAAGGCCGCTGCTTTCGGCTGCTCAGCTCTGTAACGCTCACCAAAGTCCGTAGAAATCTGGACACATAGCTCGGCACAGCAGAGTCATCCTGCGCACAGCGTGGGGGTGGTGGGTGCAACGTCGCCCGGCAGGGATGGGCGCGCACGGAATCATCCCGCCCACGGCGCGGGGGTGGTGGGGGGCCGGGGGAGGCGGGTATGCTGCGAGGAGCCGGCCCGAAAAGAAAAAGACCCCGGTCCGGGGTCCGGTAGGTATTCCGCCACCCGTTGACGGTGAGGCAAACACCAAGCAGGCAGTGAGCCTCGCACAGGGCGGAATGCGGTTGTCCAGAGCGCCGGCTCTGGAGGTTCCGATGTCGTCGAGCGAGGTGGCTGTCCTTCATGCGCGGCACTGCCGCGGCTGCGAGCGATCTTTCTTCATCTGTTGCGGCTGCGACCGAGGCCACCGGTATGGCTCTCGGGGGTGTAGCGAGACGGCGGTTCGCCAGCGCCGCCGGGAGGCCAAACGTCGCCTACCTGCGAGCCAAGGCCGACCAAAGTGTCCAGATTTCTACGGGCTTGGGGGACCGGTAACAAGCCCCCCTCCGGTGTTAGCGGGCTGCCAGAAACGGCGTGATTCTGGCTCTCAGGCCTCGGCTGAAGCGAGAAGGCAATCGCTACTTACGTCAATCCGACAGGCCGACGCCCGCCTGCGGCGCGCGGATGATGCTGAAAGGCCAACCCCCGCCGTTTCTCATCGCCGGAATTCCGCCCTTTCAAACCGCCGCCGACACCCGGTCGGGGAAACTCTATCTGGAGGACGCGATTCGTGCGAGGGGACGCGATTCCGGGTCGATCGCAGGAAACTTTGGTCCACCCGATCCCATTGAGGCTAAGGGATTTAAGGCCGCCCGCCCCCCAGATCCCTCGCTATCGCTCGGGGAGAGTCTTTACGGTGAGTGGAGAGGTTCGACCCTTCTCCGGTGGGCTCGGACTCGCGCCCTGCTCGTTCGAACGCGCCAGCACTGTCCCACACAACCACCGCCCAATCTCCCGCGCCGCCGCTTCGTTCCCTCTAGCATTCCAGTGCCCTTCACCCGGCGCGGTGTTCGGGAAGCCGTGCAGGTAGACCTTCTCGCGGGTCGCCAGTTCGCGCAGCGGCGGGGTGAGGGCCAGGAAGTCGATGCTGTTGCGCGCGCTCGCTTCGGCGAGGCGGCGCTCCGGGTAATCGAGGTCTTCGACATCCAGGGCCTTGGCGAAGGCTTGGCGTTTGGCCGCGTCCGGATCGACCTGGATCGGCGTGGTGAGCGAGACGAGGGCGAAGCGGGCGCCTTGGGCTTCGGTCTCTCGTTTCATCTGTGCGAGCAGCGCTTCGGTGACCGCCCAGGCTTTCTTCCAAGCGGGTTCGGTCGGTGGGGCGTAGACGGCGTTGTCGAGGCCGAGTTCTTGGACGGCGTTGCCCTGTTCCATCCGGTGCGCCTTCCGGGCGCCGAGCCAGCTGTCGAGCCGGCTCTTGGCGGCTTTCACCCCTTGGAGTAGGCGGGAGCGATTGACCAGACTGTAGAACGCGCGGGCTGGGAGGCTGCGGCGGAATTTGTAGCTCGAATGGTCGCGGAACGAGGCGTCGAGCACCAGCCGGTCGCCCTGTAGATCAAAGTAGGGGCGCAGTTCCTCCTGGTCGAGGGTCTTCTCGTTGTTCCTCACGTCGTTGCCGGCGTACAACGCCAAGAGCACGAGATCCGGTTCGAGCGGCAAGGCTTGGGAGCGGAGGGCGAGCAGCTCTTGGGCCGTGCCGTAGCCGGAGACGCCGAAGTTCAGGCTTTCGATCTTCGTGCCGTGAGCCGAAGCGATCGCCGGACAGGCCGCCAGTTCGCGTTCGAGGAGCTTTGCGAACGTCTGCTCCTCCGGCACCTGGAGCGCCTCGACGCACGAGTCGCCGAGGACGGCGATGCGGAACGTGCCCGGGGGTTTCTTCTTCGCGACCTCCGGGCCGCGCAGGCCGATCGAATTGATGCGAATCTCGGCCCGCCCTTCCTTCGTCCAGAGACCGGTGGTGCCGGGACTCAACACCCAGCCCCGTTCCGGGTCCGGCCCGTAGAAGTTCGGGTTCGAAACCCCCGCGATGCGGAACGCCACCTCGCCGACTGCGAGCGCCAGAGCGCTCGAAATCAGCAAGGCGAGCAGTTTCGCGCGGCGGGGCTTCAAACGCCTCGGCCTAGAACAGGGTGTAGATGAACGGCGCGGTCGCTTGGCTGGTCACCACCAAGAGAATCACCAGGCCGAGGATCAGCACGAACGGCACGATCCAATAGACCTTGTTCTGCTTGGCGAACTGCCAGATCTCCCCGAACAGCTTGCCGGCGTAGCTTGCCTTGCCCATGGTTCTCTCCTTCGTTGCGACGATCGTACGCAGGGACGGGGTTGAAACCCCGCGCCTGGGAGTTTGACTTTAATCGAGCTGAAACTCCTGCTTCCAGTCGCCCGCCTCGGCGAACTTCGGCTGGGTGGTCTTTTCGAGCAAGAACGGCCCGAGCACCAGGTAGTCCATCTCGGTGCGCATGAAACAGCGATAGGCGTCCTCGGGGGTGCAGACGATCGGCTCGCCGCGGACGTTGAAGCTGGTGTTGACCACCACGCCGTAGCCGGTGAGCTTTTCGAACTCCGAGATCAGCGCGTGGTAGCGCGGATTGGTCTCGGCCGAGACCGACTGGATGCGCGCGGAATCGTCCACGTGGGTGACGGCGGGAATGTCCGAGCGGATCTCGTTCACCCATTCGAGCAGATTGTCGCTCCGCTCCGGTTGGTTTCCAGATTGACCGCCTTCCGGCTTGGGGATCCGCCGATCGGCCCGCACCGGGGCCACCAACAGCATGTAGGGCGACGGGCGATCGAGTTCGAAATAATCGCCCACCCGCTCCTCGAGCACGCTCGGGGCGAAGGGACGGAAGCTCTCCCGGTACTTGATCTTCAAGTTCATGATCGACTGCATCTTGGTCGAGCGGGCGTCACCGATGATCGAACGCGCGCCGAGCGCCCGGGGACCGAACTCCATCCGCCCTTGCAGCAGACCGACGACGTTCTCCCCGGCGAGCACCTGGGCCACCCGCGGCGCCCAGTCCTCGTCGGTCAGTTCCTCGTGCGGCAGGTTGCTTTCGACCAGGTACTCGCGGATCTGCTCGCGTGTGAACTCAGGACCCAAGAGGGCCGCCTTCATGCCATCGCGCCCGGGGGCGCGTGCCGGCCGTGGCAGGCCCATCGCGTTGTGGTAGACGGCGAGAGCGGCGCCCAGGGCACCGCCGGCGTCTCCCGCGGCGGGCTGAATCCAGATCTCGTCGAAAATCCCTGCGCGCAGCAGGACGCCGTTGGCGACACAGTTGAGCGCCACGCCGCCCGCGAGGCAGAGATTCTTCTTGCCCGTCAGCTCGCGGGTGTGGCGCGCGAGCTTCAAGACGATCTCCTCGGTAACCTGCTGGATCGACCGGGCGAGATCCATCTCGCGCCGCGTGATCCGCGATTCCGGTGGCCGGGCTGGGCCGCCGAACAGCTTCGCGAACCGGTCGTTGGTCATCGCCAGGCCGTCGAGGTAGCCAAAGTAGTCCATGTTCAGACGGAAACTGCCGTCGTCGCGCAGGTCGATCAGCTCGCGCTGGATCAAGTCGGCGTATTTCGGCTCGCCGTACGGGGCGAGCCCCATCAGCTTGTACTCACCGGAATTGACCTTGAAGCCGGTGAAGTAGGTAAACGCCGAGTAGAGCAGGCCGAGCGAGTGGGGAAAGCGGATCTCGCGAATCATCCGCAGCTTCTCGCCTTCGCCCACGCCGATCGTGGTCGTCGCCCATTCGCCCACGCCGTCCAGGGTGAGGACGGCCGCCTCTGAGAAGGGGGAGGGATAGTAGGCGCTCGCGGCGTGCGACTCATGGTGCCGGGTAAAGCGGATCGGCACCTCTCCCTTGATGCCGCAGGCTTCGAGCGACTCTTGAATGTGCGGGGGAATCCAGAGTTTCTCTTTGAGCCAGATCGGGATCGCCTGGAGGTACGAGGCGAGGCCGCGCGGCGCCACCGTCAGATAGGTCTCCAGGATGCGATGGAACTTGAGCAGCGGCTTGTCGTAAAACGCGACCGCGTCGAGCTTGAACTCCTCGCTACCCGCGCGCGCGGCGCCTTCCGCCAGGCAGTAGCGGACGGCGTTTAAAGGAAATCCCTCGTCGTGCTTCTTACGGGTGAAGCGCTCTTCCTGGGCCGCCGCGACGATCTCGCCGTCGACCACCAGGGCGGCGGCCGAGTCGTGGTAGTAGCAGCTGATGCCGAGAATCTTCATCGCCGTTTCTTAAAACTGCCGCTCGTAGGTCTCGGGGCCTGCCGGATCGGCCTCGGTCGAGATCCAATAG
Organism: Thermoanaerobaculia bacterium; assembly: GCA_038248205.1. Lineage (GTDB taxonomy): Bacteria > Acidobacteriota > Thermoanaerobaculia > Multivoradales > UBA5704 > DASYKS01. The sequence continues at coordinate 16,792 of JBBRUC010000081.1, read as the reverse complement.
GTCGGCAGTTTCGCCTCGGCCCCTTGGGTGATCCCGGTCTTGCCGCGCGACCGCAGGTAGAGCCCGACCGGCAGGAAGAACAGGAAGAAGATCATCGGCATCAGAATCCAGGTGACCCCGAGACCGATCCAACGGCCGAGCGTTTCCACCGCTTCGGTGAGCCGCCGGAACGCGCCGAGCGGCGAGACCATGGCGAGCAGGGTGACGAGCGCGGAGAGGCTCGCGATCACCGAGGCGAGCGTCGTCCGGTGGAAGACAAACGCCGCGAGTAGGGCGACCACCAGGCCCACTCCCCCTTGGATCGCACCGCGGACGCGCGCAGCACGAACCGCCGCGGCCCGAGCACCGGCCTCGGCCAAGGGATCGCGGCGCCACTGCCAAACCACGGCAGAAGGAGCCGCGGCAGGGGTCAAAATGCGGTCGGTCATCCTTCGAAGTTCCAATTCACCGAGTTCTCGACTGGGGGGGTTAGGAGTAAAGCCCGGAGCGGTCGCTAGCGTACGACCTGCGGCCGGGGGATTCTAGCCGTGGACTTGAGGCCCGCGCAAGGCGGAATGGGGCAACAAATTCGGCATCAATGGGCGGGCCGAAGGAGGGCCGAAGGACAGGAGGGTGCCCTTCACCCCCCGGAACATCGTAGAATCACCCTCGGTTTCGGAGGTCCGAACATGCCGATCAAGCGCCAAGCCCTCGACCTCGTTGAGCAACTCCCGGAGAACGCGAACTGGGACGACCTGATGTACGAGGTCTATGTGCGGCAGAAGATTGAAGCCGGTCTCGCCGCCGCGGATGAGGGTCGCACTGTTCCCCACGACGAGGTCAAGCGCCGACTCGGCTAAGCCAACGCCCCGGTGATCCACGCCCCGCCGAGGACGCGGGTTCCACGATAGAAAACTGCCGCTTGCCCGGGCGCCACCCCGCGCTGTGGGGTCTCGAACTCGACTTCGGCCAATCCTCCGGGGAGCTCGCGTATCAGCGCGGGAACCCCTGCGTGACGGGAGCGGATCTTCACCGTCGCTTCCACCCCTTGGTCGCTTCCTTCGGGCGGTGGGCCGATCCAATGCAGGCGCTCGGCGCGGAGACCGGGCGCCATCAGCTCCTCGTTGCCGCCGACCACCACGCGATTCGCCTCGGGCTGGATTTCGAGCACGTAGAGCGGGTTCGGCGAGGAGAGCCCCAGGCCGCGCCGCTGGCCCACGGTGTAGCGGTAGTAGGGCTCGCCGCGGCCGAGTTCGTTGCCGTCGCGATCGACCAGGATCGCCGGGACGCCGAAGCCGCCGGAATCGCTTTCCGAGAGGATCTTGAAGCGCTCGGGTGCTGCGGCCGCCTCGCTTTCGACGAACTCGCGAATGCCCCCGGCGACGAAACAGACCTCCATGCTCTCGCCCTTTTCGGCGACCGCAAGGCCGGCCGCGCGCGCCAGCTCGCGCACCTCCGTCTTGGTCTTCTCCCCCAGGGGAAAGCGCGACGCGGCAAGCTGCTCGGCCGAAAGCTCGAACAGGTAATAGCTCTGGTCCTTCTCCGGATTCGTTGCCGTATGCAGCTCCGGCCCGTCCGGCCCCGCGACGATTCGCGCGTAGTGGCCGGTCGCCAGCCGCGCCGCGCCGAAAGCGCGCGCCTTCTGCCAGAGGAGATCGAATTTGATCCAGGTGTTGCAGGCGACGCATGGGCTCGGCGTCCGCCCCGCCAGATAGTCGCCGACGAACGGGTCGACCACCTTTTCGCGGAACTCCTGGTCCATCCGCAGCGTGTAGTGGGGAATCCCCGCCTGCTGGGCGACCCGCTTGGCGTCGCCCAAATCGAGCGCGCCGCAGCAGCGACCGTTCGCGGACTCCTCCGCGCGGTCCCACAGGAGCATCGACAGGCCGACCACCGGCTCTTCCTCTTGGGCGAGCAGCCAGGCGACGACCGAAGAGTCGAGCCCGCCGCTCATCGCGACAGCGGTTAGTTCGCTCATCGCGCCCCCCCGGCCGGCGAAAACACCCGAAGAGCCGCGACCTCGCGCGCAAGCGCTAGGAGGAATGCATCGATTTCGGCTTCGGTGTTGGTCATTCCGACGCTCACCCGCAGCGACGAGAGCGCCTCTTCGGAGGAAAAACCGGCGGCGAGCATTCCCTTGCTCGGCTCGACCGTGCCGGAGGAGCAGGCCGAACCGGTCGAGACCGCGAACCCGGCGAGGTCGAGCCGGATCAGCAGGGCTTCCCCTTCGACGCCGGAAAACGCGACATGCGTCGTGTTCGGCAGGCGCGGCCGGTCGGCGCCGTGGACGCGAGCGTCGGGAATGCCGGCGGCCTGGGTGAGACCCCGTTCGATTCGGTCGCGCAGCGAGGCGAGATGGCGATGGCGCTCGGAACGCTCGCGCGCGGCGAGTTCCGCCGCCACGCCCAGACCGACGATCGCGGGGACGTTTTCGGTCCCCGCGCGGCGGCGGCGCTCCTGGCTGCCGCCGACCAGGAAACCGGGGAGGTCGAAGCCCTTGCGCAGCCAGAGCGCCGCGGCGCCGAGCGGGCCGTGAAACTTGTGGCCGCCCAAGACCAGCGCGTCCACCTCCAAATCGGCGACCGAGACGGGAATCTTCCCTACCGCCTGGACCGCGTCGCAGAGTACGAGAATACCGAGCGCGCGGGCGGCGCGGGCGACTTGCTCCACCGGCTGGATCGTTCCCAGCTCGTTGTTGGCGAGCATCAGGGCGACCAGGGTCGCGGGCTTGCCGGACCGGGGCGCGAGCGCCGCGATCATCTCTTCGGCATCGACCGTGCCGCCACGCGGCGCGACCCGATCGACGGCAAAGCCGCTGCGTTCCAGCCGGTTCGCCGCCTCGCGTACCGAGGGGTGCTCAAAGCCCGAGGTGACGATCCGTCCTGCGCCGGGAGGAACGTCCGGCCGCAGCGCGAGGTCGAACAGCACCGCGTTGTTCGCCTCGGTTCCCGAAGCGCAGAAGACGATCTCAGGCGGCCGGGCGCCGAGGAGTGCCGCCGCCTTCTCGCGCGCCTCTTCGACCGCGTTCCTTGCCCCTTGGCCGAAAGCATGCAAGGAGGACGGGTTGCCGTGCCGTTCGCCCAACCACGGCAACATCGCCTCCCGGACCCTTGGGTCGAGCGGCGTCGTCGCGTTGTGGTCGAGGTAGACAGCAGCCATGGAATGGGTATTGTAACCGGTGCCCGTCCGCCCCGGTGGGCAAGCTCGCCCTCCGGGGAGGACGGCTCGGCTCGGTTCTGGCTTTTGGAGGTACTCATGGGCAGCAGCACCCCGCGACTCGCCGCTCTGGCTTCCACCGTGGCACTTCTCACGTTCGGGAGTGCTGGCGGATTATTGTTCGCCGGCCGGCCCGCGCGGGCGGACGAGCCTCCCCCATCGGTCGCCACCCAGCCCGAAGCACCACCCGAAACGCCGGGTGAGGCCGAGGCATCGCCAACCGGAAAAGACGCTGCCGCTAAGGACGCTACCGCCAAAAGCGCGCTGCCGACGGCGAAGAAAAAGAAGCTCGACCGGGGAAGCCAGAAAAAGCTGACCGCCGCGTTGCCCGAGGCCTACCGAGCCTGGTTTGAAGAGGTGACGATCCTCTTGACCGACGAGGAGATCGCGGCGTTCCTGACCCTCGAGAAAGATTATCAGCGCGACGCCTTCATCAAGCGCTTCTGGCAGGTCCGCGACCCCTACCCCGAGACCGCCCGCAACGAGTTCAAGGACCGCTGGGCGGCAACCGTCGAACAGGCGCGTGCGAGCTTCGGCAACCTGGCCGACGACCGCTCGCGGCTGATGCTGCTGAACGGCCCGCCGGACGGGCGGATCGCCTCGCGCTGCAACACCGTCGTCTGGCCGGTCGAAGTCTGGTTTTACGGCCGCGGCAACCGTTTGCGCGAGGAGTTCGTCCTGGTCTTCTACCAGCGCTGGGGCGCGGGGCAGTATCGCCTCTGGTCGCCGGGCGAGGGGCTCGGAGTTCTGTTCGTCGAAGGCGGCACCGGGGGGGGCGTTTCGCTCGAACGGGTGGCGAACGAATGCCGCGACGGCGATCAGTTGGCCGGCGGAATCAATTGGGTGGCGCGCCAAGGGCTGGGCTACATGACGCTCCAGATGCAGCTCGAAACGCCGCCCAAAGGGCCGAGCGGCGAGTGGGTGGCGACCTTCAATTCGTACTCGACCGACGTGCCGCCCGACGCGCCGGGATTTCCCGCCAAACTGGAGTTGGCGTTTCCCGGCAAGCGGCAGAATCGTACGGTCGTCCAAGGCATCGTCTCGGTGAATCCGGCGGAAATCGGCCAGGCGAAGCTCGGCGAGCATCGCTCGTACAACCTGCTGATGACCGGCGAGATCCTCGAAGGGCGCGAGCTGTTCGACAGCTTCCGCTACAAATTCGACTTCCCCGGCGACAACCCGGGGCAGGCGACCTTGCCGCTCGTCTTCCAGCGCTACCTGCGCCCCGGCCGCTACAAACTGGTGGTCAAGATCGAGGACATCAACGGCGGCAAATTCCACCGCGCCGAGCTGGCCCTGGACGTGCCGATGGTGGAGCGTGACGAGCCGGCGCCGCCGCCGGAAGACGCGGCGACCGCCGCCCTGCTGGTCGAAGCGAACGCGGCGATTCGCCGCGCCGAAAACACGCTCCAGATCATCCCGCCGACCGGCGAGCTGCAGACCGGCATGCTGCGCTTCGACACCTTGACGACCGGGCCGGACATCTCAAAAGTCACTTTCGGGCTCGACGGCAAACCGCTGCTGACCAAGAACAAGCCCCCCTATAGTGTCGAACTCGATCTCGGCACCCTGCCGCGCTCGCGGCAGTTGACCGCGGTGGCGTATGACGACAAGTCAAAAGAGCTGGCGAGCGACTCGGTGGCGCTCAACTCGGCGGGCCAGCGCTTCCGGGTCCACCTCACCGAACCGGAACGCGGCAAGCGCTACGTCAAAAGCCTCACCGCCAGCGCCGATGTCCAGGTGCCGGATGGCGAGGTGGTCGAGCGGGTGGAGTTGTTCTTGAACGAAGACCGGGTGGCGACGCTTTACCAGCCGCCCTACACCCAGCCGATCGTGCTGCCCAAGGAGATGGATCTAGGCTACGTCCGCGCCGTGGCCTTCCTCACCGACGGCAATTCGACCGAAGACGTCGCGTTCGTCAACGCGCCGGATGATTTCCAGCAGCTGAAGGTCCAATACGTCGAGTTATACACTAGCGTTTTCGATCGCGCCGGCCGGCCGGCCGAAGGGCTCGAAGCGAAAGATTTCTCGATCACCGAGGACGGTGTCGCCCAAGAGATCAACCGTTTCGAGAAGGTGACCGACCTGCCGATCCACGCCGCGATCCTGCTCGACACGTCGGCCTCGATGGAGCCGAACCTGCCGGCCGCGCGCGCCGCGGCGCTCGAATTCTTGGAGAAACGGGTCCAGCCGAAGGATCGCGCGGCGGTGATCACGTTCAACGATCGGCCCAACCTGACCGCCAAGTTCACCAAGGATCTGTCGAACCTGGCCGGCGGGCTTGCGGGGATCAAAGCCGAGCGGGGCACCGCGCTCTACGACAGCCTGGTGTTCTCGCTCTACTATTTCAACGGCATCAAAGGACAGCGCGCGATCCTCCTGCTTTCCGACGGCAAGGACGAGAGCAGCAAGTTCGCGTTCGAAGACGCGCTCGATTACGCGCGCCGCGCGGGGGTGACGATCTACTCGATCGGGCTCGGCAAGGATCTGGACAAAAAGAAGCTCACCAAGCTCGCCGAAGAGACCGGCGGCCGGTCGTTCTTCGTTCAGAAGCCGGAAGAGCTGTCGCGGATCTACAACGAGATCGAGCAGGAGCTGCGCTCGCAGTACCTGATCGCCTACCAGTCGACCAACAGCTCGGACGATAACGACTTCCGAACCATCGAATGCAAGGTCGACAAACCGGGGCTGGAGGCCAAGACCCTGCGCGGCTACTACCCGTAAGCGGGGGGCCTCGCAGCCGGCCCGCCCGATCCCACGGCTCGCCCCGCGGGGTGTTGGTTTCGTCCCCCGCCGTTGTCGATCCCGCGGCGGGCGCATAGGATCGGCGAACGATGCCGATGTTCGGTCCCCGCAGCCCGGCGGGACGCCTGCTTGCCACGCTCCTCCTTTCGGCGACATTCGCCGGAGGCGGCCTGATCGCGCTCCCGGCGGAGTCCGCTGGGCTCGCCGAGATCGCCGAGCGAGATGTCTCCCTCGCGCCGGGCGCGCCGCTTGCCGAACGCCACGAACGGTGGCTCGAAGAGGTGGCGCTGCTGCTCTCCCCCGCGGAGCGCGAGGCCTTCCTGGCGCAGAAGCAGGACTACCAGCGCGACTCGTTCATCCGCCGCTTCTGGCAGGTCCGCGATCCCTACCCCGAAACCGGACGAAACGAACTCGAAGACCGCTGGAAGGAGCGCTCCGAAATCGCCCGCGAGCGCTACGGCAACCTGACCGAAGATCGGGCGCGGATGCTGCTGTGGAACGGCGTGCCGAGCAAGTCCGAGTCGATCCGCTGCCCCGAGGCGCTGCTGCCGGTCGAGATCTGGTCGTATTCCTCGACCGAGCTGATCCATGGCTTCTTCAACCTCGTCTTCTACCAGCCGACCGGCGGCCTGAGCGGCGCCTACCGCCTCTGGTATCCGAGCGAGGGCCCCTCCCGCCTGCTGGGGCTGTCGGCCTCGTCCGCCGCACCCAGCCTGCTCGGCACCCCGGGGGACAGCGAAGCGGGCGCGGCCCGTCTGATCTCCTCCTGCGCCCGCGGCGACACCATTCTCACCGCGCTGTCCCAGGCGGTCGATTGGGCGCAGGCCGAAGCGAAGCTGCCGCTGGTGCCCAAGCCGGGCGAGGAGTGGCTGAAGAGCTTCCTCTCCCGCTCGACCGAACTGCCGGAAGGAGCGGGTCTCTTGCCCGCCCGGCTCGACGTCGAATTCCCCGCCCGGCGGCAGAGCCGCACGATCGTCCAAGGCCAGCTCGCGATCGCCAAGTCCGATGCCAGTCTCGCTAAGGTGGGCGAGCGCTCCTCCTACGATTTCGTGGTCGACGGCGAGGTGCTGCGCGAAGGCGAGCTGTTCGATCAATTCCGTTATCGATTCAGCCTGGCCGAAGCGGACGCGCGCGGCGAGGATCTGCCGCTGGTCTTCGAACGGACGCTCAGGCCGGGTACCTATCGCCTGATCGTGCGGGTGGAGGACGCCGGAGCCAAGCGCTACTTCCGCGAAGAGCGCGACCTGATCGTTCCGGGAGTACCCGACGCGGTGGTCGCCGGGCTGGCCGGAGCGGCGAACGATCCGGCCGCACCGGAAGCGGGCGATCCGCGACTCGCCGAGGCGAACGCCGCGATCCCCGCGGGCGAGCAGACCATTCGCATCCTGCCGCCTTCGCCGGGTCTCAAAACCGGCACCGCCCGGGTTGAGGCGATCACCACCGGCGAGGGGATCGCCCGGGTCGCGTTTGAGTTGAACGGCCGGGCGATCCTGTCCAAAGGGCGCCCACCGTGGAGCGTCGATCTGCCACTCGGCAACCAGCCGCGTACCCATCAACTGCGCGTCCGGGCGCTCGACGGAAAGGGCGAGCAGCTGGCAAGCGATGAAGTTCTGTTGAACGCCGGGCCGCACCGCTTCTCGGTCCGTCTCGTCGAGCCGCAGCCGGGCAAGAGCTATCGGTCGAGTCTGCGCGCCCAGGCGGAGGTGGAAGTGCCGCAGGGGAGCGATCTCGAACGGGTGGAGCTGTTTTTGGACGAGGCGAAAGTAGCGACCCTGTACCAGAGCCCCTTCGTCCAGCCGATTCTCTTGCCCAATGGAAATCGCGTCAGCTACGTGCGCGCGGTCGCCTACCTACGCGACGACAATTCGGCCGAGGACACGGTGCTGATCAACGCGCCCGAATCGGCCGAGCTGGACGTCGATTTCGTCGAGCTCTACACCTCGGTCCTCGATCGCAAAGGACGGCCGGTCGATGGCCTGGCGAAGAAGGATTTCTCGGTCTTTGAGGATGGTACCGAGCAGTCGATCGCCCGGTTCGACAAGGTGAGCGATCTGCCGATCTACGCCGGCATCCTGCTCGACACCTCGGCCTCGATGTCCGAAGAGCTGGACGACGCGGTCAAGGGCGCGCTGCGCTTCTTCGAGACCGTGATCACGCCGAAAGACCGGGCGATGGTGCTCACCTTCAACGACAAGCCCGCCCTCGCGGTGCCGTTTACGAACGACAAAGAAGTCCTCGCGGGAGGGCTCGCGAACCTGGTCGCGGAAGGCAACACCGCGCTTTACGACAGCGTCATCCAGGCGCTGTTCGACTTCGGCGGCTTACGGGGCAAACGCGCAATCCTGCTCCTTTCCGACGGTCGCGACGAAGGGAGCCACTACTCCTTTTCCGACGCGCTCGAATACGCCAAGCGATCAGGAGTCGCGATCTATGCGGTGGGCATTCACCTCTCGACCAAAGACGCCGACGTGCGGCTCAAGCTGGTGCAACTCTCGACCCAGACCGGCGGCCGCTCCTTCTTCGTCGAAAAAGCGAGCGAACTCGAAGGGGTCTACGAATCGATCGAAGAGGAAGTGCGTACGCAGTACCTGCTCGCCTACCAGTCGTCCCAAAGCGGCGGCGGCAATCGCGACAAGTTCCGCAAAGTCGAGATCAAGCTCCAGCGCCCCGGGCTCGAAGCGAGATCGATCCCGGGCTACTATCCGTAGATCTTGACCGCGCACACGCTCCCGTCCCTCGTCCTCGCCTCCGCCTCCCCGCGCCGCCGCGAGCTGCTCCTAGGGCTCGGCCTGGCCTTCACCATCCGCCCCGCGGATCTCGACGAGACGCCGCTCCCGAACGAACAGCCGGGGCCGTACGTCCTCCGCCTCGCCCGAGCCAAAGCCGCGGCCGTGGTCCAGCCTGGAGAAATCGCGCTCGCGGCAGATACCGTCGTAGTCCTCGATGGCGAGTTGCTCGGCAAGCCGACCGACGCCCAGGACGCGGAGAGAATGCTCGCCAAAATCGCCGGCCGCGAGCATCAGGTCTACACCGGAGTCGCCCTCCACCACGCCGCCGAGCCGGCACTGCGAGAAGTCTCAAGTCTCACCCTCTCCAAAGTCCGCATGGCGCCGCTGGACGCCGAAACGATCCGCTGGTACGTCTCGACCGGCGAACCCATGGACAAAGCCGGCTCCTACGCCGTCCAAGGCCTCGGCGCCCTATTCGTCGAATCGATCGATGGAAACTACACGAACGTCGTGGGCTTGCCCTTGCCGGCGGTACGGCGGCTGTTCGGAGAGTTGGGCTGGGGAGTGTTGGATTGGGTGGTGGGGCGGTAGGGTGAAACCGTTCCCGCAACCGATTCCAGCGCTTTCTCCCAGGGCCAGTGCCCTAGCCTACCCCCCAAACTTAATCGGCTCCCCGAGTTCGTCTAGGGAGAAGTTGGCCATGATTTGGTGGCCGTTGAAGTCTAGGACTCGGATGTCTTCTTCGTGCTCCAGATCCTTCAAAATGTTGGTGAAGGAGTGCTCGTAGCGCGCCTCGACGGCGGCGCGGTCGACTTCGTAGGCGATGAACTTGTCGATCCCCTTGTAGCGGAGCTTCGAGACCAGTCGTTCGTCGGTAAGAGTGGGGTAGGTCGACAGGACGAGGATCGGCCCGGTACCGGTGAAGATGATGTAGGCGCGCAACGTTGAATTGGGCATTCCGTCGTTCTCCGAGATGTCTGTGGGGCCAACGTAACCGGCGGTGGCAAAGGCTGTCAATGGTGAGCTTGAAGATACCCTGCCACCAGCCGCGACATGGCGCGAATTCCGACCGGAACCGCGCCGTCGTCGCCCCGGAACGTGGGGGTGTGCAGACCACCCGAGGTGGTGCCGGCTCCGAGTGTGCCGAGGCGGAAATAGTAGCTCGGCACGACGTTGGCGAAGAAGGCGAAATCCTCGCCTCCCATGGTCGGCTCCGAAACCTCGTAGGCGTCCGCGCCGAGGGCTCCTTCCAGGATCTTGCGCGATTCCGCGGTGAGCGCCGGGTCGTTGATCGTGGGCGGGGCCGTCCGCTGATAGTCGAGTTCGTAGGAACCGCCTCCGGCCTTCGTCGTACCGTCCAGGATTTCGCCCATCCGCCGCTCGACGAGATCCTGCACCTCGGTGGAATAGGTCCGGACCGTCCCTTCCAGGCGCACTTCGCCGGGGATGATGTTGAACCGATCCCCGCCGCGGAGGATGCCCACGGTCACCACCGCCGTTTCAAGCGGCGGTACGTTCCTCGAGCGGATCGTCTGGAGCGCCATCACCGCTTGCGAAGCCATGACGATCGGATCGATGCCCTGGTGCGGGTAGGCGCCGTGCGACTGCTTGCCGATGACCCGGGCGATGAAATGATCGACCGCCGCCCAGGTGGGGCCGGGGTTCGCGGCGATCTTGCCAACGGCGAGTTCGGGGTAGGAGTGGAGCGCGAAGATCGCGACCGGCTTCAGATCCTTGAAAATCCCCTCTTCGAGCATTACGTCCGCGCCGCCGCGCTCGCCCGGCGGGGGGCCTTCTTCCGCGGGCTGGAAGATGAACATCACCGTGCCGGGCAGGTCGGCCTTCACGGAGGCGAGCACCTCGGCCACACCCAGCTGGACCGAGGTGTGGATGTCGTGGCCGCAGGCATGGGCGATCCCCACCTCCTGCCCGTCGTAGGTGCCGCGCTTGGTCGATTTAAACGGCAGGTCGCTTTCTTCGGTGACCGGAAGAGCGTCGATGTCGGCACGGATCGCCACTACCGGGCCTGGCTTGCCGCCGCGCAGAATACCGACTACGCCGGTCTTCGCAATGCCCGTCTTCACCTCGAAACCCAGCGCGCGCAGGCGTTCGGCGACCAGGGCGGCGGTCTCGGTCTCGCGGTTGCCGAGTTCGGGATTGGCGTGAATCCGGTGACGGACCTCGGTAATCTCCGGCGTAACCCGAGCCACCTCGCGATCGATCCGGGCGCCGAGGTCGGCGGCTCCCTTGCCGGGTTGGGCGGCGAAAACGGCGGCGGAGCAGCAGGCGAGCGAGACGGCGAGCAGGGCGGCGGTTCTCGAAGGCATGGCGAGGATCTCCCAGCGGAAAGCGAAAGAAAACGGTATTGTGACCGGCGCGAGCTTATCGTGCTCCAGTATGGGGGGGTTCTCCTGGGTGCGCGGGCCTCCGGCCCGCTAAGTGCGGGCGAGACGCCCGCGCACCCAGGGGAACTGCAAGGACCCGTCCGCGCAGCGCCGCGCGTTCCGGCCGCGGGGCGCCGGCCGCGGGAGGCGGGTGCAGAGCGCTTTGCACAGGTGCAAAGTCCCAGCGCACATGTACAAAGCGAAATTGCACGGGCGCAAAGTTCCAGTGCATCTGTACACAGCGAAATTGCACAGGTGCGCTGGCAGATTGCAGAAGTGCAAAATCCCCGTGCACCTGTGCACTGCGGCGTTGCACAAGCGCAAAACCGGCGGGCACCCCTGCAAAATCGCGGTGCACAGGTGCAAAGTTCCAGCTCACAGGTGCACTGCCCGGATGCACCCCGACAAAACTCCAGCGCACAGGTGCAAAACGCGGGCGAACCAGTGCAAAGCTCGGTTGCACCGGTGCAAAATGCGGGCGCACGACGGAAGAGTTCGGAGGGTGCGGGTACTCGGACCTGGGCGAGGCGGAGCGGAGCCCGCGCTGCGGGTTGTTTACTCTTTCGGCGCTGCGTTGCCGCGGAATCCGCGGGGATCTCGCGCGAAAGCGCGTAGCTGACCGCAGGCGGCGGAGACATCGTCGCCGCGGGTTTTTCGCACCGTGGCGGTGAAGCCGTGGCGGTAGAGGCGCTCCTGGAATCCGGCGGTCTGCTCGGGTGTGGAGGGGATCATGGTGGGTCCCAGCACCGCGTCCGGATTGGTTGGAATCAGATTGATTTTGCAGGTGAGGCCGCGCAGCAGCCCGGCGAGCTGGTCGGCTTGGGCGAGCGAGTCGTTGACGTCGCGGATCAGGATGTATTCGAACGTGATCCGGCGCCTCGGTTCGAGCGGAAAGCGGCGCAGCGCGTCGAGCAGTTCGGCGAGCGGGTAGCTCTTATTGATCGGCATGATCCGGCTGCGCAGCGCATCGTCCGGCGCGTGGAGGGAGATCGCGAGGTTCGGCCGGCGTTTCCAGCGGGCGATCTCTTCGATGCCGGGGATCACCCCGGCGGTCGAGACGGTGATCCGGCGCATCGAAATGTGCTCGGAGAGGATCTCGATCGCCGCACCGACGTTATCCAGATTGAGCAGCGGCTCGCCCATGCCCATGAACACCAGATTCAGTCCGTCGGCCGGATGGTCGCGGTCCTGTTTGATCGTGTGGACCTGGGCGACGATCTCGCCCGCCGAAAGGTTTCTTCCCGCGCCCCAGTAGCCGGTGACGCAAAACGAACAGGCGAGCGCGCAGCCGGCCTGGCTCGACAGGCAGAGAGTGCGCCGATCGCCGTCGGGGATGTCGACCGCTTCGATCGATGCGCCGTCTTGTAGGCGGAAGAGGAATTTCGCGGTGCCGTCCTCGGAGATCTCGCGCGATGCGATCTCCGGGCGTTCGATGCGGAAACGCCCGGCGAGCGTTGAACGGAGATCCTTTGCGAGGTCGGTCATCGCCTCGAATTCCGCGAGGCCGCGGGTGTGGATCGCGTCGTACAGCTGGCGGATGCGGAACGGCCGATCGACGTAGGGTGCCAAAGTGCTCGCGAGCTGCTCGCGGGTGAGGCCGAGCAGATCGGGCGGCGGTGCGGGGGTCATTTCTTGCGCCGTAGGCGGCGGGTCGGATCGATGCCGATCGAGCGCAGAAAACTGAGGTCGCGGCCGTCGATTTGAAACGACGGCTCAGGCGACGGCACGAGCGCGCCGCTCTCGGCCTTCGCGACCTTTACCACCGTGGGCTCCGCGAGCGCGGTGCGGGTCGCCGGGACCAGCGGTGCATCCTCGTCACTTCCGTCTCGCTTGCAATCGAGATGGAGGACCATCGCGTAGCCCTCCTCGCGAATGCGACGCAGCGAGCGCGACACGTCGGACGACTCCGAGATCGCCTCGGCGAGGGCGCGACGCAGGTCGCGAATCAGGGGCCGCAATCTTTCGTCCAGGGCACTTTCCTCCACGTTTCGATCCGTTCGAGGCCAAACAGGAAAAGCCTCCGGCGATATTTCCCGGAGACACCGAGGGGCCGCGTTGCGGGTTCGATCCGACCGGCGGATTATCGCCGCCACCTCGCGAGGTGTCAAACCGGAAAATCCTCTATTCCCGTTGGCTTTTTTCGCTTTTGGCGCGGAGCTTCGCCGGCTCGCGGGACCGTGGTAAACTCTTCGCCGACCGCGCGTTCGAAGCATCTCCCCCCCTCCGTGGTCCTCCCCCCGATCTCCATGAAATTTTCCGATCTCGCGCCGTGGCTTGCCGCGCAGGGATTCGCCGCCGAGCGCCTGGAACCGCTGGCGGGGGATGTTTCGCCACGCCGCTACGCCCGGGTGTGGATCGAAGGGGGAAGCACGGCGATTTGCGCCAGCTACCCGGCGGAAATTCGCGACACCGCGGCGCGCTACCTGCGCGCCACCGAGATGCTCTCCCGGGTGGCGGTTCCGGTGCCGCGCATTCTCGCGGTCGATCTCGCCCGCGGCTGGATGCTGATCGAGGATCTCGGAAGGGAGACCCTCGCCGAGCGGCTCGATTTGGACGATCACGCCGTCGCGCCGTATTTCCGCCACGCGGCCGGGCTCGCGCAGCGGATCGCGACGATCGCGCCCGCGTCGCTTAAGAGCACCGCCGCGGATGGCTCGGCTTTCAATCCGCCGCTCGATGCGGCGCTGCTCCGTCGCGAGCTGGAGCAAACGCTGGAGGCTTTCCTCGCGCCGCGCGATCTCCTCGGCGGTCCCCGAGAGCGCCGGATGATCGAGACCCTTTTCGATGAGCTCTGTGTCCGCTTGGGAGCGGAGCCCGCGGTGCCCTGTCATCGAGATTTCATGGCGCGAAATCTGATTCCTCGGCGAACCGCCGAAGGTCTTTCGGAGGTCGCGGTGATCGATCATCAGGATCTGCGCTTCGGGCCGCCGCGCTACGACCTCGCGTCGCTGCTCAACGACAGCCGCTTTCCCAGCCCCGCGCTCGAAGCGGCGCTGTTGGCTGAATTTCTTTCCGGGCCTGCCGAAGTGGAGAGCTACCATCGCGCGGCGGCCCAGCGGACGCTCAAGGCGATCGGCACCTACGCCAAATTCGCTGAGCGCGGCGCCCCTCGCCACCTACCGTTGATCCCCGTGACCCTCGCGCGGGCGCTCGGGCATCTGGAACGCCTTCCGGAGGGTGCTGAGGTGGCTTTTACACTCAGGAACCTCTGGCGACCGGCGCTTTCCGCCCCGGCGAATCTTCGGTAGCCGCGCGCTGTCCCGATCCCCGGGCACCGGCGCACCGATCTGCTATGCTGACGCGGGAGCCGGCCCGGCAACGCCGTCCGTTGCGTCCGGCCCCCTTCTGGAGAACAAGACGATGCCCAACCTTGGCGTTCCCGAACTGCTGATCATCTTTGTCATCATCATCGTGCTCTTCGGCGCGACCCGGTTGCCGAACATCGGCCGGGGTCTCGGCGAAGGCATCCGTAACTTCAAGAAGGGAATCAAGGGCGACGATCCGGAGCAGCTTCCGGGCAAGTCCGATCCCCGCTGATCCGGAAAACGAGGCGACGAAGGCCAAATGGGCCGATTTTCCGGCCTAAATGGCGTTCCGCTCCGTAGATGACATCGAGATGAGGCTAAGAGGCTCCGGGGAGATTCCCCTGGAGCCTTTTTCCCTTCCTAGCGGGCCACGACGGTCGCCGCGGCCAACGAAGTGACCGCCGCCGCGTCGGTGCCCAGCGATTCGGCCAACTCAGAATGCCTAGGGGTCTCCGAATCGCCGCCGTGCCACAGTCGCTGGTGGAGTCCCAGATACCGCTCTTGCACCCGGCGGACGTAAGCGCGGGTCTCCCGATAGGGCGGCACTCCCCGGAATCGATCGACCACGCCCGGGCCGGCGTTATAGGCCGCGAGAGCGCGTTCGAGGTCGCCGTCGTAACGATTCAAGAGGCTTGCGAGATAGCGGCTGCCGATCTCCAGGTTGGTCTCGGGATCGGTCAGATCCTGGCGGCTCGGGCTCCCCGCGCCGCGGGGCCGGACCTGCATCAAACCCACGGCGCCCCGGGGGGACACGGCGTTTGACGCGAATCCGGATTCCATCTCAACCACCGCGGCGATCAGCAGGCCATCGACCTGGGTCCGTCCGGAGACCTCCAAAATCGTCTGTCCGTACGGGAGGGTGACCAGATAGTCGCTCTGCGCCTGGCTGCCCTGGGAGGGGGCCGGCGAGGATTCGGGCGTGATGGTTGGGGGAGTCGTGGGGGCTTCGAGATCCTTGAGCGTCGGGATGGACGAGATCGAGGGACTGGAGGTGAGGGTGAGGGCCAAGAAGACCACAATAGACACCACCAGGGCAGAGCGGTGCCAGGTCGTTGTTTGTTGGTTGAGCTGCATAGGGGAACGGCTCCCTTTCTGAAATCCGTCGGGGCGTAGATCCGATCCTTTTCGAACGATCGAAAAGGGTTGGGACGCGAGAACGGGTACACGCCAAGCCCGGGAGCCCGGGATGGCGCCGCGAAACATCAGGAGCGATGTTTGCTAGAACTATGCCAGCTGCGGTTCGGGTCGATGCGCCGAAGGAACGATCCAGTTCCGGATTCGTGTTTCGGTCGGCCTTACGAACCGCTGGCGGTTGGGTTCAGGTGACGGGATCCTTGCGCCGCTGTGCGCGCCGTCGATCGTAGTCCTCGGAATGGATTCCAAGGGTCGAAACCTTGTTACGCAGCGTGTTGCGATGCACGCCGAGCGAGCGGGCGGACCGACAAAAATTGCCGGAGTTGGATTGGAGGGACGCAAGGATGAACTGTCGTTCGAACTCGCGCCGCGCCTGCTCTAGAGTCACGCCACGACGCACCAGCTCATCGACGATGAGGAACAGACGTCCATTCAAGTTCTGGTCAGCCAAGGTCGATTCTCCGGTGGAATGGGTCGCTCGAAAGCTTAGGTAACGATACCACACCGCCGGAATCGCCCAAACTCCGGAGCGGGTGGCGAGGTAGCCTTGGGTAGTGAGAGGAGATCCCCATGACGAAACGTTCCGCCGTCCTCACCCTGCTGGTTCTCGTCGTCGCCGCCGAGAGCGCCCTGCTTGGATTCTTGGCGTTGCGCGCGCGCTGGCACAGCGCGGCGGGCAACACCCCCGTCGAGCGGGGCAAGAAGCTCGCCGAGCGGATGGGCTGCTTCTCCTGCCATGGACCGGGCGGCGTACGCGGTGTCCCGAACCCGGGCGCACAGGCCGAAACCGTTCCGGAATGGAGCGGCGGCACCTGGATGATGTGGAACGACAACGAGGAGGACACGCGAGCCTGGATCGCCGACGGTCACCCGCCCGGTCATGAGCCCGACTCGTCCGCCCTGTTGCGCATGCCCGCCTACCGAGACCTTCTCGCCGATCGCGAACTCGACGACCTGACCGCCTACGTTCTCACCGTATCCGCCGCGGGAGGGCCGGACGACCCGACGGAGATCGAGGGCATGAACCGCGCCCAAGCGCTCGGCTGCTTCGGCTGCCACGGCCCCGAAGGACGGGGCCTGATCGAGAATCCCCGCTCCTTCAAAGGCTACGTGCCCCCCTGGGACGGCGCAGATTTTGCCGATCTGGTCCACGACGAAGCCGAGTTTGGCCAATGGGTCCGCAATGGGATCTCCGACCGCATGAAGAAAAACCCCGCCGGCCAGGTGTTTCTTGCGAGGCAGCCGATCAAAATGCCCGCCTACGGGCAGAAAGCGACCGACGCCGATCTGGCGGCCCTAT
>JBBRUC010000080.1:0-24447 GCA_038248205.1 Thermoanaerobaculia bacterium | reverse complement strand
GGGCTTCTTTTGCACATCCGGTGCTGCAGTACTTGTTGTCACGATCACAGCGCGAACAGATGACAGCATTCGCCTCGCAGCGCCGACAGGAGAAAATCCTCTGGCAGTCCTTTTCGGAGACTTGGTTCCGCTCTTTTGGCATGGACTTCACTCTACCCCCTGCACCCCCACCGCGCTACGCGCGGGATGATGCTGCCGAGCTGAGTGTCCAGATTCCTACGGATTCGGGTGACCGTTAACAGGCAGCGTACTCCTCTGTCCGATCGAACCAGGTGCCTTCCATCGGTTCACCGGTCAGGAGGGCATCGACGCAGTGAACGCCCGGCCACTCCCGAGGATCGGCGACCAGGTTCTCCTTGGCGCCACGAGAGAGCAGATAGAGCAAGCGCCCGAACTGGGCTTCCTCTTCTTCACTGACCAGGATCGCCTGGTAGCGGCGAGCGAAGATCTTGTCGCGCCAGCCGGTGAGTCGACCCACCTCACGGGCAAGCTTGGAGTTGAAATGGCCCATGAAGTTGGCGAGGCGCTGGCTATCGGCTGCTCGCGCCAAGAGGTGGAAGTGATTACCGGCGAAGAAGAACGCGCAGATTTCGAGCGGGTAGAGTCGCTGTGCAGGTTAGGGTGGCACCTATCTGGGGCACCTCCGCGCGTCATCTAGCCGGAGGTGCGGGTTTATCTCTGGGACCATTACAACCATGGGTATTTCACTCAAGACTCATAAGTTGCTCTGGGGTCGCTCTGGGAACAGATGCGCCTTTCCGGACTGCAGGAGAAGCTTGGCTGAAGGTGAAACCGAGACTGACGATCCATCGGTTATTGGAGACGAGGCCCACATTATCGGGCGCGAGGAAGCTTCACCACGCGGAGAATCAGATTTGCCGATTGCGGAGCGGGATCAGTACGACAACCTTCTGTTGCTTTGCAAAATACATCACAAGATCATTGATGATCAGCCAAGTGAATACACCGTAGGGAAACTCAAAGAAATGAAGAGCAGGCACGAGCGGTGGGTAGATGAAAACCTATCCTTCGATAAGGGTGCGCAAAAGGATGATGTGATTTACGCCTCGTACGTGGACAAATGGATCGAGCTAGCAGATCTAGATAACTGGGATGGTTGGACATCTCCCCTTTTGAGCGGAGGCCAGCCCCACACATCAGTTGAAAGATTCGACCGACTAAGGGTTCTCAACAAGTACATCTATGCCAGAATCTGGCCGAATAGATATCCTGATCTCCGCTCGGCTTTCGAGAATTTCCGCCATGTTCTCAACGACCTCCTCCAAGTTTTTTCCCGCTTCGCAGAAGTAGTTGCTGGGGAAGATCCATGGTACTCAACCAAGAAAATTTATCACCAGGCGGAGAGTGACGAAGAGTACGAGGCTCTCCTACGTAAGTTTGAATACCATGTCGACCTTGTCGAGGACCTCGTACTCGAGCTAACCCGGGCTGGCAACCATACCTGCGACATGGTGAGGGCCGCATTATCGTCCGCATTCCGCCTGGAAGAGGGTGTGCTCTTGGTGACATCAGGACCACATCTTGACTTGAGCTTTAAGACACGAAGAGTTGAGTACCACGACGAAGAACGAGTCTACCCCGGATTGGGAGAGTTTATGAAGATCCGAGAAACCCGCACCGAACACTTCGGTGCAGGGGTAGATGAAACCTATTTCTTTCGAACGGGGTTGAACCAAGAGGGCGAGTAGTAAGGGCGACGGCGCTGGTCAAAAGGTTACCGGCCCCCCGCCAATCAACCAGCGCACCTTCCGAAGTGATCACGAACCCTTCTGGCGGATTCAGATGGACGACGGTGGGGCCTAGTAAGTCGCGACTGCATCAGGCTTGGATCGGCGGTGTATGGAGGTCATGCCACATCCGATATGACGCGACTAATTTCACCCCAAACCTTGTTCCAAGGTACCGACTTTGTCCGAGGGATGCGGATTCCTCCTGGTCCATACTCACCAGAATTCTCAACAAGAACAATCGAAACCTCGTTACCAGAGCCGTACGCGTCACGGCTGTAACCATCCTGCAACGCTGCGCGTGAGATCCCTGCCCACTGATCGCTAATGACGGCCCTATGTGGCCTTATGGCTTCTAACACTTTCAAATAAAGTTTCTCCGCGTCCGCCAGCGCGAGTTCAACGAGAATTCCGAAGTAAACGCTACTCCCGTGAGGTACGGCCAGCTGACTGGCCCGCTCAAGGCTGTGAGCGTGGATATGCCCGTACAGAAGAACCTTCGCCTCTGCCATCTCGAACGGATCCCCGACAAGTAATCTCGCCTTCAACGCAAGCGCTCTTTGAGCAAGCTGCAACGCAGATAAGTTGTTCGGAACCCCGTCTTTCAGTAGGTCGATGGTTTTCTCGAACAATTCCCCATCTTGAAGTAAACCGTGCTTCAGTACTTCTGAGAGGCCGAGAATCGCCTCCGCCTTCGGCAACCCTTCGATGAAACGTCTGTCGAGAAATACAGCTGTGGGGTTCACGTACGTTCCAAACCCATGTTTCCATATCTGCGACTTCGACTCGTCGACCCAGTTGACGCTCCCCTTGCTTCCGACAGCAACATCTGCGACAGCCATGATCGTCGTTGGAACGAGGACGAGAGGGAATCCTCCGCGATAAACAAGGCCGGCGACAAGAGAGCCGAGATTTAGCGATACGCCGCCGCCAACAACCACCATAAACCCCGTACGGGGGAAGAGGTGCCCAAGGACTTGCTCGGCAACCCTCATTCCCTGCTCGACTGTCTTGTTCAGCTCGCCGCCCTCGATCTCAACTACTAGAACGCCACCGGAGGCAATGCCTTCGAGTGAACTCGTGAGTTCCGATGTCGCGGTGTGGCTCTTTACAGCCTTGTCGACGATGAGCACCGCTTTCTCGATGAGAGGCATGGAAACGACATCGTGCCAATCAACTCTGTCATAACGGTCAACTGAATACACGGGGTAAGAATCTGGCCTGCTCGGTATTCCTGTAACTAATACTTCATGGTTCTTGGGCCCGAACATCTCAAGGCGCGATTCGCGGATTCGGAAGCGCTGGGCTGGATTCCAGCGGATAATCTCCTCATGGCTATGACTCACAACAACGATCGCGACGCGGTTTCGCTCTTGCCACTGAAGAAGTGAGTCCTGAATCTCAGGCCACACATTCTTCTGAACGCCTGCAAAAGCCTCGTCCAGAAAAAGTACACGGCAGTTATCGACTGCCTGAGCGAAGAGCAGGCGTGCGACGGCTTTTTCCCCATGTGAAAGGTCTCGCGGATAGGAAACCAAAATCCGTCGATAATCATGTGGATAAAGTTCAAGAATTTGGTGAGCGCTTTCCAGTACCTGCTCGCGGATCGAGCGCCTATGGCTAGGGCGAAGGAACTGGTAAGCCCACCACAACGGCAAAAACTTATGAAGAGTGAACTCTGCCGCGACAGTGCGTGCATCGCGCCAAGATTCGTTCACGTGCCGAAGCAGCAGCTGCTCTTCGATCGTCATCGTGGGAATGAGTTCATCCCTTTGGAACACTGCTGACATGCCGGCGCGGACGGCATCGCGGACAGTAGCAATCTTAAACCGCACGCCGTTGATGGCAAGGGAAACGGACTCAGCGCCAGACACGAGGTCTCTCCGTAGGCCTCCCATGATGAGGGAGATTAGCGCTGTCTTGCCAGACCGGTTGGCTCCCTCAAGCGAATAGACACCAGGGCCAGGGAGCTCGAACCTCTCTTGGCGGTCTTCTGATCCCAGCAACCACTCAGAGGAACCGTCCGAGAAGTGCTTCTTCATCCCGATCTCACCTACTTCGAGCAGTGAAGCCATCGTAATTTACCTTATTTAGTCACGATTTTTAGCGGTACGTCTTCATCAGCCATTGAGGAACCCCGCTTCCCTGAATCAAGGACGTACTCAATCGCTAGCCGGCCCATATCGGCTGGCGACTGAGCAATCGTCGCTGTGAGGCGCCCTGACCTGACGGCGGCTAATGCTTCGGGGATTGCATCGAACCCCACCACTACCTTTGGTTTGTTGGCCGATGTGGAAACCTCAATGGCCTCCAGTGCTCCAAGCGCCATTTCATCGTTTGCGGCGAAGATTGCGTCAAAGGCTTTGCCGGCCGCGAGAAGTGCCTCTACAGTTTTACGAGCTTCAGTGCGCCGCCAATTACAGGTGCGCTCAGTGATCTCGGCACTTGGTGCCTTCACTACAATCTCGGCGCTAAATCCGTCGCGCCGCGCGGCCGCGGTCTCCTGCCCATCAACGCCACCAAGAAGCAAGACGCGTCGAGGGGAAGGCGCAGCTCGAAGAAGTTCCTGAGCGGCCATCCTCCCACCCTCTTTGTTGTTTGAACCAAAATAGGCTGTGTAAGTGAGCCCCGAATCCTTGAGCGCAGCTGGGTCGATGCGGGTGTCGAGAATTACGACCGGAACCCCTTTCGTACGGAACGCCAACAGCTGCTCTGTCAGCTCACGCTGAGATGCAGCCGGCGTGATCAAGACAGCAGTGTTCGCATCCGCACCTGGTTGGCGACCAAACTCGTTGTAGAACCACTCGAGAGCCTTCCGTTGCCCGTTAACATCGCTCTCCGAGTCACCTGAACGGACTTGGAGATTGACCTTCCGGCCCGAGGCAAGAACTGCCTGGCGAACTCCACGTTCCATCTCCTGAAAAAATGGGTTGTCAGCAGTCTTCAAGAGCAGTAGGATGTTAGCAGTCGGAGTCACACTCGGAGCAGGCAATTGCTCGTTTGCCTTGCAGGCTCCAAGTAGTAGCGTCGATAAAGCAAGACCTCGAAGAACGGCAGTGCGCATTGGAGTCAGTCCTCCGAATGTTGTCGAGAGACGGTGATGGTTATGGTGTCGCCGGACAGGCGCTTTCCGAAGAGCAATGCGACGATCAACATAAGCAGAGCGAAGATGAAGCCCGAAGCATGACGCTGGTTGGCCCCAATTGCCGGAACATGCGCGATCGCAATCTCTTCAACTGTTTCCCAAAGCAGCGCGGCGCAGATAACTGCCCAGGTGTTGAGCCGCCCACCAGTTAGGGAAGTGCCCGCCAGCACGGCGATGGCAATTCCCTTGAGTTCATAGCCCGCCAAACTGGACGTCGAGGCAGAGCCATCGAGCGTCACGAAGGCTGCTCCAGCAGCGGCAGAGAATCCACCTGCCACTGCGTATGTCGCGAGGCGGGTAGCGCGGATAGGAATTCCGGCGCAAGTTGCGCTTTCAATGTTCGCTCCCAGGGCTCGCGTGAGGCGTGACAATCCGCCGAGACTGCAGAGGATGACTGCAGCGCCGAGAGCAGTGTAGCAGGAGATCAGGGTGAAGCCATCGATTCTTGGCCCCTGATGGGAGGGTAGTTGAACACTCCCAACAGTCGCCTCCCATCCGACGCTCTGGAGGTGTTGAGAAAAGACTCTAGTAAAAAGAAATAGAAGAACTCCTGCCGCCCAGGAGACAATGAGGATGGGCGCGCGCCTGCGATTTATTGAAACTGCCAAGGCGAGGCCAACCCCCGCCCCAAGGAGGACCACTGCGGAGAGCGAAAGGCTAGGCCACCAGCTCCTTTGGCTGAAGAACGCGTAGCCGGCACCAGCGGCCGTCGCTACTCCCGCAGAAGAGAGGTCGACCCCTGCGGTTGCAATGACGTAGGACGCGCCGACGGCGAGAAGGGCCAAGGGGAGCGCGTTCCTGAAGATGGTTGTGAGGAGTTCGGCGAGCTGGGCCCATGTTGTCGATTGGGCATCGCGGCTCTGAAGTGCCCAAGCAGCCACGAAAGCCAGGACGAGTAGCACCGGTGCTACCCAATGCATTATCGACGGATTTTGGAACCGGGCGCGCGAAGAATCAACGGTCTGTCGAATTTTTTGAGGTAACGTTTTGCCTTCCGATTTGAACATTACCCGCTCCCTGGTGCTGGCGCGCGCCGATCGCTTGAAGATTGCTGAAGGACATCCTAACAGCACGCAAGGTTCAAGGCGAACCACATGGGCGGAAGGGGGCCGGGAAACAGGTGCCCCCAGAATAGGTGCCACTCTAACGTGCGGAACTCCCTCAGACGAGAGGATTCAAAGCAACCCACTCCTGCTCCTTCGCACTCGCTCCGGATGTTGGCTGAGGAGACACCCGCCCAGATGGCGAACAGCAGGCACTCTGGACCCGCAAAAGATTGCGCGCCTGGCCTAATCTTTTTCGCCCGCCTTAGCCCCGCAGAGTCAGAGCTTTACGCCGACCTCGCCATTGCCCCCGCAAAATCCTTTGCGGGGGCGAGCTACCGCCGAGATCCGCAGCGTGGCGATCAAGTCGCACGGTTTCCGTAGGTTAGCTCGCCGCGCTCCGCCTGGCAGGCCGATTGAACTGCTCGGCCTTCGAAATAGCCCGGAAGATCCGATTCACGCCCGAAGGGGGCTCGCTGTACGAGGTGACGTGCCGCACCCTCCACAGCCGATTCCCGCTCCGGCCCGGCCCGCTGATCAACGAGATCATCGTCGGGGGCGCTTGGCCGAGCACAGCGCCTCTACCCGATCGAGATCTGCGCCTTCTTCTTTGCCTCCAATCCCTTCCAGCTCTTGGCACGGGTCGAAAGCAGCGAACGCCTTGCCCGCTTCATGGGCTATTTCAACTCGAAGCTCGCTCGCGAGGTCGCCCGCTCGACCGGCTGGCGGGACAAGGTCTTCTCGCGCCGATACCAGGCCATCCTCGTCAGCGACGAAGAAGAGGCCCAGGTCGGGCGACTGATCTACATCCTCTCCCACGGCTGCAAGGAAAACCTGGTCGCCCGACCCTAGGATTGGCCGGGAGTCCACTGCGTCACCGCCCTGCTCACCAGCCAGCCGATCGCGGGAACCTGGTTCGACCGCACGAAGGAGTGGGAAGCGCGCCAGCGCGGCGAGGAGGTCGGTGCTCGGCAATTCACGGAAACAGAAGTCGTGAACCTCGCTCCCCCTGGCCTGCTGGCGGCCTAGATCGCCCGAGGAGTACCCCAACCGGATCGCCGAGATGATCGAGACGATCACCGCGCTGGCCGCCGCCCGGCGATCAGAAACGGGAATCGAGCCCCTCGGTCACCTCGCGATCCTCCGGCAACACCCGTTCTCCCAGCCGGCCAAGACCCAGAGGTCCCCCGCGCCGCTCGTCCACGCCGCCAGCAAACGGGTTCGAACCCAGATGAGGATCGCCGACGCCTGGTTCGCCAGGACCTTCCGAGAGGCGGCCGAGTATCTCCGGGCCGGCGATCGGCAGGCGCGCTTTCCCCGCGGGAGCTTCCCGCCCGGGTTGCCGTTTGTGCGGGCGGGGCGGTTGGGAATCGCGCCGATCACGTAGCACCGAGGTCCGCTGTTCAGAACGACAGATTGGATGCGTAGAGCTCCGGCCGATTTGGCCTGAGGGCTGCGCTTCGACGCTCCGGCGACCCCAGGGACTCCTCTCTCGGCGCAAATCCCCGCCGAATGCTGGCCGCGCTGCGCTCAGTTGGCTGCATTCTGCGGCCGCGACCGGCCCTGTCGACCCGAGTTCGCCAAGCTTGGCCGCCGGGGATCGCGTGGCTTCTCGAAGAGGGTGGCACCTATCGCCTATCGCCCAGGGAACTTTCCCTCCTCGATTACTCCAATGGTCTGGTCAAGCATATCGCAAACAATATTCCCCAGACCTTGACCGTAAACTGGTTCAAAAACATAGCTGAATGGATCAATCCCTCTGAGGACGACCCCGCCAACTAGCGCAGGCGGAGTCATCGTCATGGTCTGGTGGCATCCAGCCGAAGCGACGATCTCTCGAACGCCTTCGACCCTACGATTGATGCGGGAGCGAGCAAGTTCTCTATCTTCTGGTCGGCGAGCCGCTGACCAATCGCGAATAGCAGTGCGGAACTCCTCGATTCGAGTTAGGAATCCGACTTCTTCTTCGGTAGGCAGATATTCGGTCATAGCGACAATGCGTTTCAGCGAGAGCAGCCGTTCATCGAGAGTAATCCAAAGTCGAATTCCTCGCAAGCGATCACGACGCGCCGGAGTAGGTGCCAGCCTAGCCTGAGGCCGGAGTCGACACAGGCCCACAAATCCACTATACTTAAACATGCAGAGAATCGAAGGAGAAGAGCATGGAGACTCAAATCGACAATCAAAAGTTTAGCTGCAGCGCCTGCGCGAAAGAGTCACTTCTGTCCGAAATTGAGGTTGTCTATTCTGGCGCCAGAGCCTACCTAAAGTGTCCGGCCTGTGGTTTTGAGGAGAGCGACGCTGACTATTCACACCGTCGGCGGCTGGAAGAGTCCTTCCTGGCAGGCAGCTGAAAACGGGTCAGGAATAGGTGTCCGGAAATAGGTGCGGCGGGGAATAGGTGCCCCCAAATAGGGTAGAGTCGGCGGCGGGCGCGGTGGCTGTAGGTCAGGCCCATCTGTTTCTCGCCCTTTCGGTTGCGAGTGCCTCAATCTCCTGACCGTGGCTCCGTTTCCCACCGCCGCTCATCGAACCGGACGTGCGGATCTCCCGCATCCGGCTCTCGGACGGACTTCACAAGAGAGCATGCACGGGCCTTCGTTGCAGGCGCATCTGGCGGATGTCGAGCACTCCCACCTTTTCCCCGTACACCTCGGTGAACCCAAAGCGGCCGGTTCCGGGGGGAAGCTTGTGCCGACGACAGAGAAACCGCCGTACCCGTCCCGCGACGTGCCACCGGATAGCCGTATCGGCCTCCCCGGTGTAGCCGAAGCTGAAGTACCCAGCCCATCCCTTCAGTAGCTGATTGAGCCGAGCTTGCAGCTCCGGCCAGGGCGTGGGGTTGCCCCGGTAGAGCAGAGCGTTGATCTTTTCCTTGAGCCGCTTTTGGGCATTCTTCGAGGGCCGGGCCGAGAGGAATCTCTTCCCGGTCAGCCAGTGCCGTGCCGGACCGAAGGTGTAGCCCAGGAAGTCGAACGGCTCTTCTCGGGCCTGACAGAGGCGCGTCTTGGTGGGATGGATCGTCAGACCGAGCTTCGCCAACCAGTGTGAGACCAGCGCCAGGCTTGCTTCCGCCTGGCGGCGGCTCGCGCAGACGATGACGAAATCATCGGCGTAAGAAACGATCTGCCCCAGCCGTTCGGACACCCCGGTCTTCCTCCAGTGGCGCACCAGACGGTTGATGTAGATGTTGGCCAGCAGCGGTGAAACCACGCCGCCTTGGGGCGTTCCCTGCTTGCTCTTCTTGCCGCCTGTCATCCGTCGGCCTCCCCCCTCGCTCCTCTCCTCGACCGGCGACTTCAGCCACAGCTTGAGCAGGTGCAGGATCTTCCCGTCGGCCACCCGCCGCGCCACGCTTTGCAACAGCTCGGCGTGAGGGATGGTGTCGAAGTACTTCGTGACGTCGGCATCGACGATGTGCTGCTGGCCCTCATACAGCCGCCTCCGCACCTCGGTCAGTGCATCGTGCGCACTGCGTTCCGGTCGATAGGCATAGACGTTGTCCTCGAAGTCCGCTTCGAAGATCGGCTCAAGAAACAGCACGACGACGGCGGTCTGCACCACCCGGTCCCGAATCGTCGGGATTCCGAGGGGACGCTCGCCGCCGCCGGGCTTTGGGATCATCACCCGCCGTACCGGTTGCGGTCGGTAGGTTTCTTCCACCAGTTCCTGCCGAAGCTCGGCCAGCCACCGATCCTCTCCGTACGCTTTGATGTCCTCGAATCGCTCTCCATCGACGCCAGCCGCACCGGCGTTGGCTTTCGCCTGCCGGTAGGCTCGCTCTAGGGTTGCGGCCCAGCACACCTTGTCGTACAGCGAATAGAACCGGAAGTCCGGCTCCCGCTTGGCCTTCTCATAGAGCTTCTGTCGGAGTCGCTCGACTTGATCGGGTTCTAGACTCATGGCCAATCCCGGTCTTCTCCTCGTTCTGAAGCATGCCCGAACCAGGGCTCCGTCCCTCCACCGGAATTACCCGGCTTCGTCGGTACCATGAGCCCCTCCGACTTCCACGCGGCCCAGGGCTGGCCATTTCAGGCCACCCGGTTTGATGGCTGCGAACCACCACCGCCATGGATCTCGCACGTTGCCTCAAAGACCTTGTGCGCATGCTGACCCCACTACCCCGACTGGAGAGGGCGGATTCTCTGGTCGGTTGCTCCCCCGCCCTCCGACGGCCTTCCCCTTGTGGCAGGAGGGTCGGCTCCAGCGACAGAACTGTCGAGGCCTGCTCAGGGTTCACTTGCTTTTCGGCCTGCGCACTCGCACCTTGGTTGCACCAAGGACTTCCCCGGAGGCTTCAGTGGACGTTTCCTCGCCTCAACTGCTCCAGTGGCTACCGGGCGAACCGACAATTCCCCGGGCGGGACTTACACCCGCTGGCCTTTGAGACCCAGAAGGTCTCGCCGCAAACTCGAACTCCTCAGCTCACGTCGGACCTCCTTTCGTGTCGCACTGCCAGCCTAACCCAAGGCCAAGACCGCTCCTCGTGCGGCGAAAGGGGTCAGAACGACCGCTCCCGGCCGAGAACGGCGGCCGGCAGCGCGAGCTGCAGCCGGTCTTGGGTGGAAATCAGGTCGAGATCGGAGTTCGTGGGGCCTTCGGGAGAGTCGAACCAGGTGTCCCAGGGCAGGCGGTCGTAGCTATCCGAAGCCTTTTGGCTTTAAGCGGCTGGTTCTGCCTACGCCGCTGGGCTGATCGCCAACCGCCCCACTCGAACAAACGGCAATCCGGGCGGGAGGCTTCCCCGGGGGAACCGAGCCAGCCGATCTCCGGCCCGCAGAAACTCCGCCGCCTCTAGTAAAGCCCTGGCGAACCAGGCGTAGGCGATCTTGATCTCGGTCCGGACCCGTTTGCTGGCGGCGTGGACGAGCGGCGCGGGCGACCGCTTGGTCTTGGCCGGCTGGGTGAACGGATGCTGGCGCAGGATCGCGGCGGCGCCCAGAGGCTCGATTCCCTTCGCCGCTCGACGTGCTGCGGCTTGTTCGATGATCGTGTTGATCAACTCGGCGATCCGCTCGCGGTACTGCTCGGCCGAGAGGTGTTGCCAGCAAGGTAAGTGGGCGAGGTTTACGACCTCGGTCTCCGCGAACTGTCGAGCGCCGAATTCCTCGCCACGCAGGTGCGCCACCCGGGTGCGATCGAACCAGGTCTCCTCGATCGGCTGGCCGGTGGGATGCGCGGTGACACAGTGAACCCCTGCCAGTCTTGGGGGCGGGCGACCAGATTCTCCTTGCAGCCGTGCGAGAGGATGTACACCAGCCGCCCAACCTGAGCCTCCTCCTCGAGCGCTTGGCACCCGAACCAACAGGCTTGGATTTCGCCGTAGGAGCAGTCTCCCCAGCCTGAACTAAGGAGTCCCCGTAAAGGGAAGCGTTCGCCCAGAGCACGGCAAGACTTCCCTGTATGCGGAAACGTTGGCCCGCACGAAATAGTCGTTTCCCCGTTCAGGGAAACGTTTGCCCGGTGCAGGGAAATGCCTTCCCCGTAGAGGGATTCGTTGGCCCGGCGAATGGCAACGATTTCCCTCTACGGGGCGAAGCTAGCCTTGAACAGGGATTCTCTTTCCACGTAGAGGGAAACGGTTGCCCTGCATCGGGAAAGGCTAGCCCGCTACGAGGAATGGTTTTTCCGGTAGAGGCCAAGCCAACATCGAAGAGGTCGCAAGGAAAATCCCTGGAATAGATGTCCGTGTGCGACCCCGCCCACGGCGCATCCTCGCTAGAACCGGAAATAGGTGCCTGCCCAAAATCGAGGGCGGAAATAGGTGCCAGCCTAAAACCGAGGTCTATCTCGCGCGATAGCTGCCTCGGAGGTCGAGGGAGAATCACCCGCGACGGAGAGAGTACGGCAGGAGGGTCTCGGCTCGAATTGGCGTCGTCGCTTAACGGCACCTGCCTTGCAGAATAATGAGTCGAATGAGCGGGGTATACCAAACTACCTGCAGACCATCACAGCAAGGAGACTCAGCCATGACCACGACAATGACTTCAACGACTGACATAGACGCTCTCAACGAACTGCTGCGAGGCGAGATGTCGGCGATCGAGACCTATCGGCAGGCCTTGGAAAAGGACGGATTGGACTCCGGCGCCCAAGATCTCCATCGTTTCGCCAAAGACCACCGGGACGCGGCCGACCAGCTGTGGCGCCATATCGAGCAGCACGGCGGCAAGCCTTCGGAGAGTTCCGGAGCCTGGGGCTCGTGGGCCAAAACGGTGGAGGGCACGGCCAAGCTGTTCGGCAACGCCGCTGCGCTCAAGGCTCTCAAGGAGGGGGAGGAGCACGGCCTCAAGGATTATCAGAGTGCCCTCGAGAACGGGGATATGGCTCCCGAGTGCTTGTCGTTGATCCGCGACTTGGTGGCCAAGCAAGGCGAGCACATCGCCGGGCTCGACCGGCTGATCACTCAGGCTTGATGGAAGACGGGGGCATGGTCTGATCGACCGTGTCCTCCGGCCCCCTCGGACAAACGGCAGGCGTGGCCCCCGAGGTAGAGGGGCTTGACCCTTGCAGTGGAAATGATCGCCTACTATTCGCCGTGGTGAGAATCGTTTGGAATCAACCAGGAAGGATCCAGGCCGCGGGGAGACGCTTGAAGTCTTCGTCGAAAGTACAGACCGTTTCGCCGTGGCGTTCCGCCTCCAAAGCGAGGACCGCATCGGAGAAATCCACGTTTTTACCTCGCGTCAGCTCGAGCGCCCGGATCATCAGGTCCCGGTCCTGGGTCTCCACGCCGTCCGCGGAGAGAAGAGGAACGAGCACTCGTACGATCTCGTCGTAGGAACGCCGGTAGAACGATTTTAGGGTCCAGACCACTTCGGCGACGACAAGCGGTGTGAGAATGAGGCGGGCTTCGCCCTGCTCTGCCTGGCGCATCAGCCGAGCGGCCCGCTCGGCCATCGGCTCAGGTTCACCCGTCAGGAACCGTAGGAGAACATTGGCGTCGACCCAATACCTCTTCACGAACCAGAGCCCTTCGCTTTCTCCCCCAACCACCGGCCGACCTCGTCGCGAACCGCCTCCTTGCCCGGAAACGACTGCGTGCTCCGTAGGGAACCATAGAGATCGGACAGCTGTTGCCGCTTGACCACCCGCAACCGGGCCGTCTGGTCGGTCGCGACCTCGAACAGGAGATCGTCACCCTGTGCAATCTTGAGTGCCCTTCGGACTTCAGATGGGATAGTGACCTGGCCCTTGCTCGTAACCCTGGAAATTGGCATTCCTTACCTGCCTCCGACTCCTTACCGTAGCATGGATTGGGCCGGGCTTTAGGGATGGGAATAGGGGAGAGGGGGCAATCCTCTCCCGGCCGTTGTTTCCTCCGGTTACTTCGCTACCCCGCTTCGCAAAGCAGTTTGAGGTGAGCCAAGGCCTTGGGCCAAGCGCCCTTGAGGTACTCCTCCCAGTCGGCCGCAACGTCCTGATCGACCACCAGGCGCGTGCCCTCGGGTACCCCTTCGAAGGTGTAGTTCTCGTAGGCCGGAGCCCAGCTTCGGACCTCTTCGCTCTCGGTCACCTCGACCCCATCCTTGAAGGTCCCCAGATGTCGAATCGAGAGAAACTCGTGGGGCCTCGACTCCGCGATCTCGGAGACCATGCCCTCGCCCGAAGGAGCCAGGAAGCGGATTCGGCTTCCTGTTTCCCAAGAGCCCTCGAAGTAGCAGCCCTCCGCAAAGGCGTTCGCCCATTGACGATACCCTGCATCGCTGAGCATCGTCTCCCATACTTTGGCCGGTGGCGCTTCAATTGCGGTACTGAACTGGATTCGCTTGCTGGTTGGCATTTCGACGTCCTCCTATACTTGATCAAGCTGTTCCGGACGTGGCCGCCGCGGAGGCCTGATCATGCCAGCAAAGACGCCCGCCAAGCACACGTCCGCGCCAGCCAGTGTCGCCACGACGCTGCCGGTCGCCGGCACTCGAGCCTGTCCCGCCGGTAACGCCGATCGGGATGGGCAAGTCCTCGCGGGGCGTAGACCTCGCATCCGTGGATAACCTCGACGAACGCCAGGTCGCGTCGTGGATGAAACAAATCACGGCCATCCCGGGATTCGGGAAGAAGAAGCGATGAAGCCCGAGCCCGCCGTATAGGTGCCAGCCTCTGGGCCAGCCGCTCGGTTTCCGATTCCCCTCTTCCGTTCGGCGTCAGGACCTTCGGCTTCATCGTCTTCGGGTCACGATCCGAACCCAGAAGACTTGATTCCATCCGGTCCAAGTGGCGTTCGAGCGCATCGACGTGGCGCGTCCGACTGCTGTTTCAACTCAGGCCGGTGCCGTCACCCGCGGCAAGATCCCGAGTCGTTTGACCCGGCGGGCGAATTTCTGGTCATCGAAGGATGCCATGCTCTCGCAGTCGCGATAACTGGCGTGGTGGAGGGCATCCGCCATTTCAAGTCCGGCCTCGCAATTCGCCAGCGCATGCGTCAGAGCCTCGCGGTCCTCGACCGTGACATGGGCTAAACCCAGAAGATGGCGAAAGACCTGCGCGACCTCTTGGGGAGCGAAACCGTAGTAGCCGCGCATAACCCATTCCAGTTCCAGCGCTACCGTCTTGCACACTTTCAAGGGCTGCCCGGACTCGATCAATCGGCGCGCGGCAACCTGTTGCCGCGCGGCTTCAGCGTCCGCCTTGTCCGCGATGTAGTAGCGGGCAAGAACGTTGGTGTCCAGCCCGATCATGACTTCAGCAGGCTGGCGGGATCGAAGTCCGCCGGCACGGTGCGCTTGGGGCTGGTCAGCATGCCGAAACCGCTGGCCGGCACGTCGGCGGGCGAACTCTGTACTCGTAGCTCCACATGATCGCCAACCAGGGCAAACTCGATTTGACTGCCCTGGCGGATACCCAGCTGCTGCCGCACCGGCTTTGGAATGGTGACCTGGCCTTTGCTGGTAACTGATGTCGTCCCCATGGAAATCTCCCGGTAATACCGGGTAAGGATATCATGCGCGGAGGCCGGGAAGGACGGCAACGGTCGTCACTGAGGCCGAAGCCGAGGAGGCGGATTTCCGCTTCTGGTATGAAGGACTCACTCCTGCGGAGCGTGTCAACGCGGTTCAGGACTGCCTACTCTCCGCTCTGAAGACGAAGGGGATCCGTGAGATCCCGCGACTACGAAGAGTTCATCGAGTCCTTGAATCGAGTTGAGGCTCGATACCTCGTCGTCGGAGCCCACGCCGTCGCCTTTCACGCCCGCCCGCGTGCGACCAAGGACTTGGATGTCTTCATCGAGCCGACCCGGGAGAACGCAGAGCTTGTCCTCTGCGCAATTCGCCAGGCCCGAGCCGCTCAAACACCTCGGTGCTGGGATCTGGTCGCGGCGGCGCAGGGTTGACGGTGGCTCTGCCATGGCTGGCTGTTGCTCTGCCATGGTTGGCTCTTGCTCTGCCATGGCTGACTGTTGGCTTGCCATGGCGTCCTTCACGAGCCGGAATAGCTTTTCCTTGAGCCGCTTCGGAGGTTTGGGAGGCACCTATTCCCACAGCGCGGCGCGGGTTGTGACCTAGCCGGAGACACAACGCTACGGTAAGATGTGTATCGAAAAAAGCGAGGTACACATCATGCGGACGAACATCGTTATTGACGACCAGTTGATGAAGGACACCCTTCGCGCCACCGGCTTGAAGACGAAGCGCGAAGTGGTAGAACTCGGCCTGCGCACAGTGCTCCGCTTGCGGCGGCAGGAAAAGATCCGCGGTCTTCGCGGCAAGCTCCCGTGGCAAGGCGATCTGGAGGCGATGAGGATCGATCGGTGATCCTGGTCGACTCGAGTGTCTGGATCGACTATTTCAACGGTGTCTCCACGCCACAGGTCGAGAAGCTCGACGAGCTGTTGGGCGTTGAACCTCTGGCGATCGGCGATTTGATTCTGACCGAGGTCCTTCAAGGATTCTCGAACTCGGCCTTCTCTCGGCGCTTCCGAGCGCTCACCAGAATCGGGAATAGAAGGCCGAGTCTTTTGTCACGACTACCAGCGACTCGCGGAGGCCACCGGCTGATCCCGCAATTGCGCGTCTTGACGTGAGAGGCCAGATCGGTACCTGCTTCCTGTACGGAGGTACTGCTTTGGTTACGACCTACACGCATGCGCGAGCAAACTTCGCATCTCTCTGTGACCACGCGGTTTCCACGCTGGAACCAGTCGTTATTCATCGCCGGGGCGCTGAGGATGTCGCACTCGTCTCGGCTTCCGAACTCCGGAGCCTAGAGCAGACTCTTCACGAGCTTCGCTCGCCGCGCAATGCCGCCCGGCTTCTTTCTGCACTCGCACGAGCGATGTCCCGAGAGACCGAACCTCAGTCGGTAGAGTCCCTACGGGAGGAATTTGGCCTGGAGAAGGCAGAGTAGTTGGCGCCTTCGTTGCGGGCCTCCGTCTTCGAGGCGGAATTCCGGGAGGATCTTCGGTACTAGATTGAGATCGAACGACGCGTGGCTCTCAGACTGTTGGATGTCGTCGAATCGATCATGCGGGATCCCTTTCAAGGGAAGCCGAGCCACTCAAACACCTTGGTCCTGGGATCTGGTCACGGCGGCTGACGCAGGAACACCGGCTAATCTATCTGGTGACGCACGAGACGATCTTCTTCCTCAAAGCCCGCTACCACTACTGAGCCACACGATCGAGCTTAGGAGTCGAAACGCCAGGAGCGGGCCGTTCACCCGAACGGTATGGTGAACCACCAGAAAACGCCGCCTCTCTCGACTTCCCGCTCAGCATCTTGACTCACTACTTGTAGCAGTAGATGCGGAGCCGGACCCGCCAGATCCAGCTTTTCTCCGGAGAAGCTTACGACCAGCGTGATGGTCGAATTTTCGCCCTCGTTCGCGGTGAGTCTCTTATGAGACTTTGCAATGACCCTCTCGTTTTGAGTCAACTGAAGCGAGAGATCGACCAGCTGGTCTTCGCCCGCAGGGATCGAAAGGGTCAGCTCTGTTTCGAGGTTCGTCGTCCGATGAGGTTTGATCTTTCCGTTGCGATCGAAGGAGATCGAAGCGACTCGCAGCTCTTTGCAGTCAATTTCCCTGGATCTCGTGACCTTCGTTCCCAAGACTTCGCCCAGCAGGACAGTGGTGAGGTCGATATCCATGCGAATGGGGCAGGACCGGTACTTCTTCCCCTTCTCGATGACGATGAACTGATCGAAATTTACTTGCTTGATGTCGGTTCCAAGGTATCGCCTCTTGACCAGGCCGTCCTCGATCTCGAACTTTCCCTGCAAGGTGCCGGTAATCACCACTCCGTCCTTGACGAACGCCTTGAGACCTTCCGGACTGGCCTCGAATCGCACCACGGCAGCGCGGGGAATCGCCACTTCCCCGCCGGAGGCATCGATGAAAACAAATTCTTGCTGAGTGACATCTCCCTCGATCTCGACACCTTGCTGGGTGATGAGGCGTTCCCATCCCGCGGCGGGCAGAGCGCAACAGAGGATCATCCAAACGATCGGCATCGCACGCATTGGGACTCTCCCGGGCAAGCCCGCGAAGAAAGCTGCCTGCGACAGCATCGGCAGATCCATCGACCCCTCCCTTCCGGTTGTCGTCATCCGTGAAGACACGGCGTGTCGCAAAAACGTGGAGGCGCCCCCGGTCACGCGAGATTTTCAGACTCGCGCGATCTCGTCGAACCCGGCATAGGGTTGCTGGCAGCGTGGACCCACGGCGCGGCAGCCGCCTACAAACCTCGGGAGGCGAACGGGAGCCCGAAACGACCGATCTCGGACGAAACCGTCAGCGTGCTTGGTTGGTGGTTGGCTTGCCATGGCTGGCTCTTGCCCTGCCATGGTTGGCACTTGGTCTGCCATGTCTGGCTGTTGCCTTGCCATGGCTGGACCTTCGGCATGCATGGCTGCCGATCGGCTGACCCGGGAGACCGCCGGTGATGCGAGCGGTCTCCGCTTTTCAGATGGCATTGAGGGTGCGACGGGAACGTCTCTGGTCTCTACGCCGGGTGATCACCAGGAGGTGGCGTTCGCGGTTTAGCCTTCCGCCGGGGTGGCGAACTCGAAGGAACCAATCAGGCCGCTCACGCCTGGCGGCACATAGGTAACCATCCCGTTGGGTCCGACCGTGACCTCCTGGTCGCCGACCGTGACCCCAATATGCCCGGTGAAGTCGAGGTCGATGATGCCGTAACTGTGTCCCGGCAGCGAGCCTGGGATCGGCTGACCCGTAGTGCCCGATACGACAATGTAATCTATCGGGTTCGGGCTTAGGTTGTTGACGGTGACGGTCGTCGTGTCGGTCCCCATGGGGGCCTCCCTCTCGCTCAAAACGTAGTCGTTTGCGGATACCTGACCCACTCTCGCACACTGGCGGCGGAACGAGAAGTGCGGTTTTGACAGCGCGCCAGGCTAGCTCGGCGGCATCGAACAGCGAAGCATCTGGTAGCCGTGGGGCGCAGGGAGGCGCAACAGCCAAAGCCCGGACGCGCGGCGATCTTCCGGGCGATATGCCGAGTTACCAAAAGGCGTCATCTTCCCGCTCTCGCACACTCAGGAGACGGTACTTGGCGATCCGGCGAATCAGATCCTCCGGCACGGGCTGGTCGTAGGGAATCTGGAGGAAGTTCTTGGTCGTCTTGTGCATCGCCAGTTCCTGGCGAAATGCCTCCAGCGCCGCCGCGGCCAGAAAGAAGTTGCAGTGTGCTTTGTGAGCGGAAAAGGCGAAGAGGAATCGCGGCTCCACGAAGAAGGGGTTCCCCCATTTGATCGCCTCCTCGGCCTCCGGCGCGACGCTTTGGAGGATCGCGTACAACCGGCGAAGGTGCGGCTGGCCCACAGGTGGGGCGGCATCGATGTATTCGGCAATCGTGGTCGGACGCGTGCCTGCCATCTCTAGGAACCCTCGCTGATCGAGACGTAGTACCCATCCGGATCTCGGAGGGAGAACTCCTCGGTTCGAGTATTGGGGTTCACGTGGGGCTCCTCCTCCAGTCGGGTGACGAGAGATCTCGCCCTTTCCACCGCCTGGGCGAAATCGTCGACGCGGAAGAACAATAGAAGCCCGTTGCCGGGCGTCGCGGCGTCGGGACTCGTCAACGACGGATGCTCGTGCGCGCCCCATTGGTGGAGGCAGAGCAAGACCGTGCCGTCCGAGTCGAAGATTTGACCGAAGTGGTCGTGGGCCGGTTGCGTTTCGGGCTGGCCGAGGAGCGACTGGTACCACCGGAAGCTGCGCGGCACGTCGCGGACGCCGAGGATCGTCCAAATTCGTTTCATGGGTTATCTATCTCTCCTGGAGAAGGCTCGGGCGACAGCGGCCTCAGCCCCACCACCCGCCGGGTTCGAATCCCAAGGTAGAGATCAGAGGATACCGTCGCCATCTTTCTTCGGCTGCGGGTCGAGCGGGTGGCTACCCGGCGCAAATCGGCCCAGCCGGCCCCAAGCGTTCTGGCGCCCTGGGGGCAGCGCGTAGGGATGGTGGCGGTGTGATTGGGAGAAATGGAGCAAATGGGCGGCTCCCGAAAGGTGCCGCCGGTCTGTGAAGCGGCTGGCCCGCCTTTCGTGCTCCTCGTACTGAGAGACCGTCGGCTTCGGCAGGTCGCCGTCCCAGTCAATCGAATGAATCGGCTCGCTGGGAAGGTCCTTATGGAAGAACCTCTGATGGACGACCTCGGCCCGCTGCGTCCCCTTGCGCATGGTAAACGAGGTGTCGACGTGGACGTCCGGATTGCCCGAGATCGATTTGTCGTACGGGATCATGTAGGTGTTGGTGCCTTCCGAGGCCGACGCGAGATTCCTCGGATCTTGCGTCTTCGTCCCTCCCTCGCCGTGTCCCATGCCGTGGAGGATCTGATAGTTCGTGTTCGGCTCTCGGGTGCCGAGCGACTGCTGGTATTGGGTCGAACTCGATTGCCCTCCGGTCATCCGGCGGAAGAGCTTGGTGTGGAGGCTCTTGTCGCGGGTGGGAATCGAGGTCGAAACGGGCTGCCGCCCCAGGCCGCGCGGCTCGGAAGGCCCCCGGTAGAAGATCCCCTTCTCCTGCGACGCCTGCGAGGCGAGGTGAGAGAGCATATCGAGATCCTGAAAAGGCCGGTCGGGCACCGTGCGCAGCGCCTTCATGTTGCCGCCTCCGCCGCCCTTGTGGGTGTCTTCGAGCCGCTGAAGCGGCGGCGCCGGTACGTGGCGCCCCCCGCCCGGAGGCTGTCCGGTCGGAGCGTGGCGGCCATCCCAGTAGTAGTCGCCGGGATCGTCTGAGCCCTCGACCCGGATCCACTTCGCCTGGACGACCGCGGCCGATTCGGCCGGTCCGGCCCCGTGGGAAAGAGCGGCCGTACCGGGCCGGGAGGGCGCGTCGGCCTCCCGTTCGAGAGACGGATCGGCGTTGATCGCAAGGCCGCCGATTCGCCCGGTCGCGGCGATTCGGCCGCGCTTCTGCTGCACGACGTGCCACGCCTCGTGCGGCAGATGATGTTCCTGGCCCGGCGAAAGGTGAATCTCCGCGCCGCGGGTGTAGGCGTGCGCCTCGATCTCCGCCGGCTTCGGCGAATTGTGATGGACCCGGACGTCGCCCAAGGAAACGCCCGAAAGCCGTTCCAGACGCGCACGGAGCGACAACGGGAGGCGGTTGCGCCCCGGGGCCGAGGAGCGCTCGCTTGCCGCCGTCCGCTGGATCGGCGCGCCGGCCGAATCGACGAGCGCTTCGAGCCGGTGACCGAACCGTTCCGCCCGCTCGAGGCTCTCCTCCGGCGCGGCGCCGGAGCGAGGCCGACGGTCCACCTCCCGGAGAGCCGGGGCGGCGGCCGGCGACTGGCTCCTTAGCGATCGTGCTTCGAACATGCGAGACCTCCCGTGGCCCAAGGGCTCACTTGCGAGCCGGAGGATGTTTGATCAGGAAGGCGCGAAGGGCATCCTCCACTTCCGCGGGTACGCCGCTCACCGCCGGGCCGGAGCCCAGGAACTCTTCGCGGCTTTGGTCTCTCGCGACCTCCCCGAAGCGGCCTCCGTTGCCGCCCGGCGTGTACCACCAGGTGACGAAGGTGGAATACGTGTCGACCCCGCTCGTGCCGTCGCCGTCGACCCATTGTTCATGGAAGCTGGGGGGGATTCGCTCTGCGCTCATTCGTGTCTCCGATCTCCTGCTCGTCAACCGTTGGGGGCTCGTCGAGCCGGCCGCCGCTACTTGGCCAGGTTCAAGGCGACCGCGGCGCGGATGAGCGCCTTGAACTCCTTCTCGGCGATCGTCGCGCCTTCGGGGAAGTCGATGGCGCGCCGGGTGTTTCCTTCGAGGCTGGAGTTGAAGAGTCCGGCAGGGTCGTCGAGCGCCGCGCCTTTGGCGAAGGTCAGCTTGACCGCCTTCTTGTATGTCTCGCCGGTGCAGAGAATGCCGTCGTGCGACCAGACCGGCACGTTCCACTTCCACTCCTCGACGACTTTCGGATCGACCGCTTGGATCAGGGCACGAAGACGCGCGAGCATTTCGCCCCGCCAGTCGCCGAGTTCTTCGATTCGTTGGTCGATCATGTCCGAAGGAGTCTTGCCTTCGGGTACCGCGCTCTTCTTCATGGGGTCTGCTCCTCTTCGGTCTCGTTCGAACGATAGGGTCCACCGCCGTCGTGCCGATTCTAGCGGGAGGGAGCGGTCCGCCGCGCCGCTCTTCCCCTTGTCGGGCCTCCTACACTGTGATGCAATCGGCCCTGCCTTGGCTCCCCCATCATGAAAACCTACTCCCAGATCGACGGCGATGGCGGCTCCGGCGTCGCCGAACAGGTCGCCGACCTCGAGGCCGGCATCGCTCGGCGCATGGCGGGCATTCGCCATGTGGTGGCGATCGGCTCGGGCAAAGGGGGCGTGGGCAAGAGCACGCTCACCCGCCAGCTCGGTTCCATGCTCGCCGCGGCGGGAAAGCGGGTGGGCATTCTGGATGCCGATTTGAATGGCCCCAGCCAGGCGATGCTCTGCGGCGTGGCGGACATTCCTCCCCTGCCGGGGGAGGAGGGACTGCTGCTTCCGTCGAGTCGTGACGGATTGAAGATCCTCTCGGTCGGCAGCCTGCTCGCCGAGGGCGAGGCTTTGAGCTGGCCCAGCGCCTCCCCCCGGCACACGCATGTCTGGCGGGCGACGCGAGAGTTCGCGAAGCTTGCCGAGCTGCTCGCCGCGGTGCATTGGGGCACCCTCGACTTTCTGCTCGTCGATCTGCCCCCGGGGCCGGAGCGCACGGCCCAGTTCGCGGATTTCTTGGGGCCCGAGGCGAAGGTGATTTTGGTCTCGATCCCTTCGGCTCTCGCGCGCGGAGTGGTCGCCCGATCGGTGAGCGCTCTTTCGCCCCTGCCGAACCGGTTGCTGGGGTATGTTGAAAACATGAGCGGTTATGCCTGCGCCGATTGCGGCGAGGTGCGGCCGCTGTTCCCCGAGTCCCGAGAGGCATCCGACCTGGCGCTCCCCTGCCTCGGCCGCATCCCGTTCGACCCCCGGCTGGCCGCCCTTTCGGACGAAGGCCGCGCGATTACCGAGATCCCGGACGGGGGTCCCGTCGCCGCGGCGCTCGCCCAAACCGCCCGCACATTGATCGAACGCCTCGAGGAGGTGCCATGAAGTTCCTTTGCGTACCCTGCGACTCCCCCATGCGCCTCCGAGCCACCCAAGAATCCGAACCCGGATCGCTCGCCGTGGTCTACAGCTGCCCAGCTTGCGGGTACGAGATGGCGATGCTCACCAACCAGCACGAGACCGACATGGTCCGCTCGCTCGGAGTGCGCATCGGCCCGGCCGCCGCGGCGGCGATCGCGAATCCCGGTTCGCCCGGAGGCATGGCCGGCCTCGCGGCCGGTGCGGCAGAAGCCGCTCCGGCAGGCAAGTGTCCTTTCGCGGCAATGCTCGGCGGTTCGACCCAACCGGAAGCCGCCGCCGCGCCCACCGGCCCGGCGTGGACCGCCGGGGCTTTGGAACGGCTGGAGGCGATTCCCGAGATGGTGCGCCCGATGGCGCGCGCCGGGATCGAGATGGTCGCCCGCGAAAACGGCCAGGCGCTGATCGACGAGGAAGTGCTCGCGTCGGCGCGCTCGCGGTTCGGGATGTAAGCCCGACGTGGAGGCGGTCGTTCCGAACCAAGAGCCGAAGCGCCCGGCGGGAAATCCCGCGGCGACGTTCGCGCGTCCGTATGTCGTCTCCTGGAACCTCACCTATCGCTGCAATCTGGCCTGCGAGCACTGCTACCTCGATGCTGGGCCGGCGAAAGTCGCGAGCGCGGCCTTCGCCGACCGGAGCGAGCTAAACACTGAGCAGTGCTATCGGGTGATCGACGAGATCGCCACCTTCGCTCCGGAATGCGTGACCATTCTGACCGGCGGCGAGCCTCTGTTGCGGCGCGACATCGTAGACATCATCCGCTACGCCGCCTCAAAGGAACTGTGGGTCGTGGTGGGCACCAACGGCGTCAAGATTACCGAGAATCTCGCCGAGATCTTGAAAGCCGAAGGGGTCCGCGGCCTCGCGCTCTCGCTCGATGCGCTCGACCCCGGCCGGCACGACGCCTTCCGCCGCGTACGAGGAGCCTGGGCGAACACGGTCGAGGGGGCAAAGATCCTCACCCGGGTTGGCCTCCCGTTCATCGTTCAGACCACGGTCGGAGCCCACAACCGGGAGGAACTCGAAGAGATCGCCGCCTTCGCCCACGACGAGCTGGGCGCCAAGGTCTGGAATGTCTACTTCCTGGTGCCGAGCGGGCGGGGCTCGTTCGTCAGCGACATCGCCCCGGCGGAGTACGACCAGGTTCTGGCGCAGCTAGCGGAGATCCAGAGGACGTGGTCGTCCAAAATGCTGGTGAACGCCAAGTGCGCTCCGCATTTCGTGCGTACCCTTCTTTCGTCCGACTCCCCCGCCCCTTTCCCGAAGAGCTTCGAGGGGGGGGCCGGCGGCTGCCCCGCGGGCACCCACTACCTGGGGATACGGCCGAACGGCGACGTCACCCCCTGCCCCTACCTGCCGCTCTTCGCCGGCAACCTGGGATCGACCGGTCTGCGGGAGATTTGGGACTCCTCGGACCTCTTCACCCAGATCCGCCAACGGAACAATCTCGGCGGACGCTGCGGCTCCTGCGAGCTGAGTGGAATGTGCGGCGGTTGCCGGGCGCGAGCCCACGGCATGACCGGCGACGTGATGGCCGAAGACCCCCTTTGCACCCACCAACCGGGAACGCTCCAAGCCGCCGTCGATCGCCTACGCCCCCAGGCGGTCGAATACGGCACCACCGTAGCCGCCGCTCTCCGCTGGGAGCCCGAAGCGAAGGAACGCATGAAGCGCATCCCGGCCTTCGTCCGCGGCATGGTCACCCGCTCGGTCGAGACCTGGTGCGAAAAGAACGGGGTGGATTTGGTGACCGCCACGGTGCTGGACGAGATCCGGGCGAAGATGCCGACGCCTAAGGTGTTCGGCGGCGGGCGACCTTCCTTCTAGCCGAGACCGAACGCCCAACCTTTCGTCCCGCAGGGACGTCGTATGCGAGCGAGGGGTTTGAATACCGCGCCGGGGTCCCGCCCGCGGTCCCCGGTCCCTCAGTGCGCGGCCAACCCGGG
>JBBRUC010000079.1:0-24623 GCA_038248205.1 Thermoanaerobaculia bacterium | reverse complement strand
GAAATCGAACGGGCGTTCGCGGATCGGATGATCGCCGCCGGGGCGGCCTGTTTGTTCGAGCCCGATCCCGCCGCTCGCGCGGCGACGGCGGCCTGGGGTCGGGTGACGATCCATGCCGGGGGAGCGGCGGAGTTGGCGGAGCTGTTCGCCCGAGCTAAGAACGCCCAGAAGGTGCCGTTCTCGCGCCTGCCGTTCGACCGGCTGCACACGGTGTTCTCGACCGATTCCGAGGGGCTTGGACCCGCCGCGATCGAAAGCTGGCGGGCTTTTGGGGTCGCGGTCGAATGACGCCGCGCGAGATCGCCGACCGGCTGAAGTCGTGGGCGCTCGAAGCGGGCTTCGATCGCGCGGGGGTCGCGAGCCTCGAACCGCTCGAACATGGACCGGCGCTGCTGCGCTGGCTGGAGCGGGGCGATCAGGCGGGGATGGGCTGGATGAAGAACCGGCTGGAGGCGCGGCTGGACCCCGCGAAATTCTTTCCCGGGGCAAAAAGCGCGCTGTGCGTCGCTCTGCACTACTGGCCGCTCGCGGGGCAGGAGGAGCCCGCGGGGGATCTCTGGCCGCGGGTCGCCCGCTATGCCCGCGGGGTCGATTACCACGACCTGATGACGCGGTGGATGAAACCGCTGTGCGACCGGATCGAAGCCGAATTTCCGGGCTCCATGGCGCGCTACACGGTGGATACCGGCCCGGTGCTGGAGCGCGAGCTGGCGGCGCGCGCGGGGCTTGGCGCGGTGGGCAAGAACACGCTGCTGCTCCATCCGGAGGGAGGATCGTGGTTTCTGCTGGGCGAGATCTTCACGACCCTCGATCTGGCTCCCGATCAGCCGCTCGCCGATCTCTGCGGCAGTTGCACCCGCTGCCTCGAAGCCTGCCCGACCGGGGCTCTCGCCGAGCCCTATCGGTTGGACGCGAACCGCTGCATCAGCTATTGGACGATCGAACACCGGGGAGATTTTCCGGCAGGTGTTGCCGAGAGTCTCGACGGCTGGCTGTTCGGCTGCGACGCCTGCCAGGATGCCTGCCCGTGGAACGCGGCGCCGAGCCCCGCCGACCATCCGGAACTCGAACTACCGCCCGAACGCGCCGAACTCGACCTGGCCGGTCTGCTCGGGCTCGATCGGGAGGGCTACGTCGAACGTTTTCGCGGCAGCCCGCTCAAACGGGCGAAGCTCGAAGGGCTGAAGCGCAACGCCCGGGCGGCGCGCTGATCGGTAGTGGCTCCGTTGGGCTCTGCCCCGCGAGCCCATCGGAGCCACTACCCGCGGATCGCCTTTACGCCCGAGAGAGGTACTTGGTCTCGCGGGTGTCGATGATGATCTTCACTCCCGGCTCGATGAATGGCGGCACCTGGACCATCAAGCCGGTCTCCATCTTCGCCGGTTTGTACGACGAGCTGGCGGTCGCACCCTTCATGCCGGGCTCGGTCTCCACCACTTCGAGGACCACCGTGTTCGGCAGCTCGATGCCGACCGGGTTTTCTTCGTAGAAATCGACCGAGAGGACGGTGTTCGGCAGCAGGTACATCATCGCGTCGCCGAGCGTCTCGTCGTCGAGCGTCACCTGCTCGTAGTTCTCCTGGTTCATGAAGTGGTGGCCCGAACCGTCGGAGTAGAGATACTCCATCTGGTTCGTGTCGAGGATCGCCCGTTCGACCTTTTCGGTCGACCCGAAACGATGCTCGAAGCTGTTGCCGGTTTTGAGGCCCCGCATCTTGGCTTGGACAAAACCGCGCCAGTTGCCGGGGGTGACGTGCTGGACGCTCATGAGGCGGCAGATGTTTCCTTCGAACAGGATGCACATGCCAACGCGCATTTGGGTGGCTGGAATCAAAGCTCTCTCCGATTTCTAGATTCGTGCTGCACTCATTCTTCTTCTTCGTGCTTCCGGTTGCGGTTCGCCTCGGCGACGATCTTGTCCTGTACCAGGCGGGGAACCTCGTCGTAGTGCGAGAACTCCATATGGAAGCTCGCGCGCCCTTGGGTCATCGAGCGTAGCGCCGGGGCGTAATTGAGCATCTCGGCCATCGGCACCTGCGCCTTGATCAGCTGACCGGAGGAGGTCGTCTCCATGCCGGAGGGGCGGCCGCGGCGGTGCGACAGGTCGCCCATGATGTCGCCGGTGAAGTCGTCGGGCGTGTCGATGTCCACCTTCATGATCGGCTCGGTGAGGGTGACCCCGGCTTTGGCCAAGGCGTCCTTCAATCCCAACGAGCCCGCGATCTTGAACGCCAGCTCGGAGGAGTCGACGTCGTGGTATTGGCCGTCGAGCAGGCGGACGCGGAAATCGACCACCGGATAGCCGGCGAGAAAACCGCGGCGGCGCGCCTCTTGGATGCCTTTTTCCACCGCCGGACGGTAGTTCTGCGGGATCGCGCCGCCAAAGATCTGATCGGAGAACTCGAAGTCTTCGCCGCGCTCCAGCGGCTCGATCTTGATCTTGCAGTCGGCGAATTGGCCGCGGCCGCCGCTCTGCTTCTTGTGCCGCCCGTGGCCATCGGCCGATTTGGTGATCGTTTCGCGATAGGGCACCTTCGGCGGGTGGAGGTTCACTTCGACATGGTGGCGATGCTTGAGCTTGGAGACCGCGATCTCGATGTGCAGCTGGCCGGTGCCGGAGAGCAGGATCTCGTGGGTTTCCGGGTCGCGGCTCGAACCGAGGGTGAGATCCTCGTCCATCAGCCGGTGGAGCGCATCGCCGATCTTTTCGTCGTCGCCTTTCGACTTCGGCTCGATCGCGAAGCTCATCGCGGGCTCCGGAATATCGATCCAATCGAGCGCGAGAGTTTTGTCCTTAGCGTTCGGGGCGAGCAGCGTGTCGCCGGAGAGAGTCACCTTGAGCTTCGCCACACCACCGATGTCGCCCGCGATCAGGTGCGGCACGTGGGTGCTCTGCTTGCCCTGGAGCAGCATCAGGTGGCCAACTTTCTCTGGTTCGCCGACGCGGGAATTCCAGGCCGCGGCGTCGGCCGGCAGCGTACCGGACACGACGCGCAGGATCGATATCTTGCCGGTGAACGGATCGGAGAGAGTCTTAAAGACCATCGCGGCGAGCGGCGCGTCGGCGTTGCCTTCGACCTCGACCTGGCCCTCCGCGCCGGTGGCGCCGAAATGCCGGCCGACGGGAGAGGGAAGATAGTCGACCACCGCATCGAGCAGCGCGGAGGAGCCGATACCGTGGACGGGGGCGGCGAGCAGAACCGGGAACAGCTGCCGGTGCGCGACCGCCATGCGGATGCCTTTTTCCAGATTCTCCTGGGAGAGCGTACCCTGCTCGAAAAAGCCCATCATCAGCTCGTCGTCGGTTTCGGCGACCGCCTCGACCAGCGCCGCGCGGGCGACCTGTGCCTCTTCAAGGAGTTCCGCCGGGATCTCGGAGGGGTCCGCTTTGCCATTGCCGTCCTTGGTGTAGCGAT
This sequence comes from Thermoanaerobaculia bacterium, assembly GCA_038248205.1. Lineage (GTDB taxonomy): Bacteria > Acidobacteriota > Thermoanaerobaculia > Multivoradales > UBA5704 > DASYKS01. The sequence goes on along the minus strand of JBBRUC010000079.1, from coordinate 21,208 downwards.
AGGCCTTCATCCGCACCAGGTCGATGACGCCGGAAAAGTTCGCCTCCGTGCCGATCGGCAGCTGAATCGGCAGGGCGCCGCGGCCGAACGTCTTCTGCAGGCTGGCGAGCGCGCGATCGAGGTCGGCTCGCTCGCGATCCATCTTGCCGAGGAGGATCGCGACCGGCAGCTCGTTTTCCGCCGCGGCCTTCCAGACTTTTTCGGTGATGACCTCGACCCCGGCGACTCCGCTCACGCACAGGAGCACCGTGTCGGCCGCGCGTAGGCCCGCGCGGGTGTCGGTAAAGAAGATGCCGTATCCGGGGCAATCGAGGAGGTTGACCTTGTGGCCCCGCCAAGGGACAAACGACGTCGCGATGCCGATCGAGATGCCGCGATCGATCTCTTCTTTGTCGAAATCGGTGAGCGTGTTGCCGTCCTCGACGCGGTTCAGCCGGGTGGTGACCCCGCTGGTGAACGCGAGTGCGCTCGCGAGGGTGGTTTTGCCGGTGTCGTTGTGACCCGCCAACGCGAGGTTGCGAATCTTGTCAGAGCTTTCGACCTGCATCCCGGGTGCCTCCTTGGCAATCAGATGAATCGCGGTTCTATGCGCGGATCGGACGGCTGGTGCAATCGCGGTTGAAATCGAGGCTTGAATGATAGCACAGAGGTTCGGACAGGCTGGGCTAAATAGTTTGTTCGGAGAGGGTTAGGCGCCATCTCCCGAATCTTGGAACGACCCGGCGCCCGCCAGCGGGTTTGGCGCCGAGGGTCTGCTACAATCTCCGCTCCCGGAACGAGACGAAGAACTCGGCGATGCCCCCAACCCCAACCCAACTCGGGCGCTACGAGATCCGCGAGGAACTCGGCAAAGGCGCGATGGGCGTCGTTTTTCTCGCCCGCGACCCGCTGATCGGGCGCTTGGTGGCGCTCAAGACATTTCGCCTCGGCTTCTCGGTCGGCGACCGCGACATGGACCAGTTCCGTGCCCGGTTCATCCGCGAGGCGCAGAGCGCCGGCATCCTCTCTCATCCCGGCATCGTGACGGTCCACGACGTGGTCGAGCGCAGCGACGAGGGTCTCGCCTTCATCGCCATGGAGTATGTCCGCGGCACCAACCTGAAGATGCTACTTCAGGGCTCGGCGCCGCTCGATCTGGCGTTCGTCTCCGACGTGATCTCCCAAATCGCCGCCGCGCTCGACTACGCGCACGCTCACGGCGTGATCCACCGCGACGTCAAGCCCGCCAACGTGATCCTGACCGGCGACGGCAAGGTGAAGATCACCGACTTCGGCATCGCGCGGCTCGACAGCTCGAACCTGACCCAAGAGGGGCAGTTGCTCGGCACCCCGAACTACATGGCGCCCGAGCAGGTGATGGGCAAAGAGGTGGACCACCGCGCCGACCTCTTCTCGCTCGGCGTCGTGCTCTACGAGATGCTCACCGGGCACAAGCCGTTCCAAGGCGAAAACCTGACACAGGTCTCGCACCGGATCGTCTATGAGCCGTTCACCCCGCCCGAGGAGTTCGTGCGCGACCTGCCGGCCGATTTGCGCGGGGTACTCGAAAAAGCGCTAGAGAAAGATCCGAAGGCTCGCTATTCGATGGCGGGCGATCTCGCGCGTGATCTCGCCGCCGCGGTGGCCGCCGGGCGCAATGCGCCGCACAGCCGGATGGATCTGAGCGAGACTCAGAGTGTCGACGCCTTCGCGCCGCCGCTGCTGGCGCTCGCGATGGAGTTGCCTCCGCCGCTGCCGCCCGCGCCGCCGTTGCCGGGAGCTCGGGATACCGATCCGGTCTGGCTGGGGGATAGCTCGATCTCCGCGAGGGAGGGCAACAGCACTGGAGCGGAGGCGACGCTTCACGAAACGCGGGTCGCCTCCGGGGTGGTGCTCGTACCCCCTCCACCGGTCGCAGCGACCGCTCCGCCGCCTCCCGCTCCGAGCGTTGCGCCGGCCTTTTCGGGCTCACCACCGGGCTCACCGCAGGAGGCACCACCGGCCGAGCCGCCGACGGCGGCGCCGGCTCCCGCCGCGATTCCGCCTCCCGCCGCCGCGCCGACACTGCCGAAGGCAAAGAAAGCGGGGATTTCTTTCGGGCCCTGGCTTCGGTTGGCTGCGGGGGCCGCAGGGCTCGCGGCGATCGCGGCAGCGGCGTTCCTCCTCACGCTCTCCTGGGTCGGGCCGCCGCTCGCGAAATCGTTGGATTCGGAGCTGCAAACGGTCCAGGCAGAAGTGATCCGCCTGCGCCAGGAGGGCCTGGCGCGGCTCGCCGCGGGAGATTCGACCGGCGCCGCGATGGCGCTCGCGCGCGCCGAGCAGCTGGCTCCGGAGCACGTCGGCTTGCGTGACCTACGGCAGAAGGCAGCGGCGCAGGCCGCGGCATTCGCCGGAGCCGCCGGCCGGACGGCCGAGATCCAAGAAGGGATCGAAGCAGCCCAACAAGCCTTCTTGGACAAGCGATACGACGAGGCGGCGATTGCGGCGATCGGCGTCCTCTCGCGCCAGCCCGAAAACGCGGCGGCGCGGGAAATCCTAGCTTCCGTCGAGAGCGCGAAGACCCTGGCCGCGCCGCCCACCGGCCGGCCAGCCCGGCCGATCGGCGCCAGCCGCCCGGCCGACCCGAGGCTCGACACGGAGGAGAGGACAGCGGTTGTGGCGGCCGATCCGGTGCCGGAGGTGGCGGCGCCGACGGGCCCTGCCAAGCTCAGGGTTACCTTCACCACCGAAAGGGCCGAAGGGCTGGTGATGGTCTATTTCGGCGCGAAACAGCTTCTGCGCGAGTCATTCCGTTTCAAGACGACCGGTTTTCTGCGCTCGCGCACCGAAGGCGGCAGCTTCGAGCGACAGGTCCTGGTGCCTCCGGACTCCGGCGAGCTGCGGGTCTACGTCACCCCAGCGGGCCAATCGGCGCAGGTCAGCAAGATCCAGGGCAACTTCTTGCCGGGTAGCACCCGTCGTCTGGTGATCGACCTGCCCGCCACGGGCGCGGCCAACGTTCAGCTGCAGTAATTGGCCTCGCCCGGGCTCAGCCGCCGGCACCGTTGACGAAGCGCATCAACGGATTCAGATAGCCGGAGAGCAACCTTTCGATCTGCGGAAAGCGCGTAGCGACCAAGCCGAGCAGGGGTAGTACGCCGTACGAGAGCATGGTCTGGACGAAGCTTCGATTGAGTTGCACCTCGCCTGCGTTGGTTCCGCCGATCGCCGAAAGGGTCGGATTGCGTTCCATGTGAACGAAGGTCCAAAGGGTGGTCAGGACCGCGGCGGCCAGCCCGCTCCAGATCGCCAGGAAAAGCACGCGCTTGGGGTGGATCTCGTACGTTGTGATCGAAAGCAGGAGCAAGAATCCAGGCACCAGGGCGCCGAGCAGGCTGTTGCGCAGGTGGGCAAAGACCGTCCGGATGTAGGTAATCAGGCGCACCGCCACGAAATCCTGGAGTGGCCCGGGAGAAATCCAACCGTGCGCCTGGCCGAGGGCCGCCGCAAACTGCGCGTGCAGCGCCCTTCGCCCTTCGGCTTCGGTTCTTGGGTCGCCCGTGCGCTGCCCCTCGAACGCCTGGGCGAGGAGACGCCGGAGTGCGACCGGATCGCTGGAGATTTCTTCGATCGCCGCGAGCTTGGCAATCGACAGCTCGCCCATCTTGAACGCCGGAATTGACCAGGCGAAGGACTTCATCGGTCGCCACTCCACTTCCGGTTTGAGCTTCTTGAACGTTCCGTCCAACCTGAGCGTCTCGATTCGGTCAAGCAGTCCCGACAGCTCGGCCCAGAGGCGCAGGAAGCGGTGGAACGAAACTAGCGCCAGGACGAACAGACCGATCGCCATGCCGAGGAAGACCTGCCCGTACGATCGGGCTTCCGCGACCGGTTGGGCATACAGAAAGAGATAGGCGACGGCGAGCAAAGCGGGCGGGGCTACGACCGCGAAGAAGCGCCAGGTGGGGAAGGTGTGGAGCATCCGGTGCCCGATCGATCGGGCGATTCGCCGGCATCCGGGCAGGATCGGATCCTCGTCCGGTAGCTCTCCCAGCGGGAAATCCGCGCCGCGCAAAACCACCAGCGTACGCCGCTTCATCTCCAAGATCGACCAGAGAAAATAGCCGCCGCCAAGCCAGCAGAGCGACACGAGGGGCGACAGGCCGCCGGTGAACTTGCGGGCGCGGAAATGAAACATCTCGACTCCGCCCGGCATCCAAGCATGAAGGAGGGGCCAAGCGAGCAACGCCCCTGCGGCGACCGCAAGGCAGACGATCGCGATCCAGCGCAGCGACGTGCCAAGCCGGGGCAGTGCCCGGACCCGTAGCCGATCGTGCAGGAAAAACGAAGTGAGACCGAGCAACGCAACCAGTGCACCGAACCAGAAGGCCGTTTTCGTCACCGCTGTGAGCTGGTCCCAGCTCCGACCGAACGCCCAGAGAGGCAGTCCGCCGACCACTTGAAGGGTGCCCCAGGCGAGCAAGATGGCCGACAGAGCCAGGAGTAACGGGAATCGATCGCCCAAGTCCGGCGGTAGATCGGGAATCTCGCGTAACGGCCGCGCGACCTTGACCAACACGACCGACAGCACCACCAAAACCACCAGACAGGTGAAGGTGAGAGCGTTCCCTTTGGCGCCCGCACTACGCGGCGCGTTCGTGGTCTCAGGCGGCAGCTTAAGGCGGGCGAGCGGCCAGATGGAGCCGTTACCGATGGCGGATACCCAGGGGTGGGCCGGTTCGAGACGCGTGGGTCCCTCGACCGCCGGTTTCTCAGCGTCGGCGAGCAGGATGTCGATCGCACGGACGACCCCTTCGTGCAATTCGCTCTGGAACTGGCGCACCCCTGAGGAAAGAAATTCATTGGGGGGTTCGAGCCGCTTCAGTCCGCGGGTAAAGAGCGCCGAGGAGGAGAGAACGATCGAGCCGTCGAGCGCGTCGCGATGCTGGGGGTGGGCGAGCAGGAGGTCGCTGTCTAGCAGGAAGAGCTGGGTGTCCGGGCAGATTTCGCGGACCCGTTCGGCGAGGAAGATCTGGTCGCGCGTGTCGGTGGCGATCAGGCCTAGGTAGCTTCGTCCTTCGCTGCACAGCACGGCGAGAAGGTTGGAGATCGCGAGATCCTTGGTCGGCGTGGTGACGCGCGAGAACTCGGGCACGACGTCTACGGGGCGGCTCTCTTCGGCCAGGCTGATCGCGAGTGTCGAAGGCCCTGGCCGCGGCGCCTTAGCGTTTTCTGTGCGATCCCGCTCCGCCTCTTCCGACGCTTTGCGCAGCCCGGACAGACCGCTTGAAAAACGGAGAACCATCGGCGCTTTGGCCGATCCACCGGTGCGAGCCGTTGCCGCTCCTTGGCCGTAGCCGGTATCGGCCTCGGTGAGCATCGCGATCCGCCGAGGATCCCATCCAAGCTTTTCCACCAGATACTCTTGCCCTTCTAGCAAAAGCGTGTCGTCGTCGACTACGGTGCGGAAGAAGCGGATGTCTTTACTGCAGTCGAAGACGCAGAGATCGAGCCAGCTAGAGGTCGCAGAGCCACTCACGAGCCAAACTTCCGGCGACGCCTTTTCGCCGAAGCCGGTCTTCCAGGCCTCGAAGGCGAGACGGAGCGATTCCCGCGAGCCGGAAAACGTCGGCCCGAGGATGCGGATTCTTCGGAGGCTCTGACCATCGGCCCGCTTTCGCTCCGTGGTGAGGGCCTCGGCCGCTTCGAGCGCCTGCGCGAATGCCCGCTTGTGCACTCCTTGCTTCGCCGTCTCACCGACGAGAAGGACGATAGCGAGCCGGCCGTTACCCGCCCGGCCGGGGCGGCGGAAGAGGAGGAGTCCCGGCCGCCATCGGTAGGCAGGGTCCGCCTTCTTAGCCTCTTCGGCGGTCCAGGGAAGATCGATCCGATCGAGCAGGAATCCGGAATCCGCGAACCCTTCTTGGATCGCCGCAAGTGCCTGATCGAACCGGGCGGGAAGAAAGGAATCGAGCGGATCGGCGACCAGTGCGACATACGGGTCCGGCGGCTGGTACTTCGCGTCCTCGACGATCGTGCGCAGGTCGCTCGTCGTTGCAGGGACCGTTCGGGAGCCGAAGTAGGCGGCGAGCAGGCGGCCGATCTCGGGGGAGAGAACGGTGTTGGGGCCGATTCCCGTCGTGCCGAGGGGCGAGGGTTCTTCGGCGGGAGGTGGCGCGGGTACGGCGGCGCTTGGTGGGTTCGGCTTCTCTCTTGGCGAGGAACCTCCGACCTGCCAGCCCAGGAGGGCGAGGACGACGAAGATCCACGGCAAAGCTGATCGATTCATGGCCATCTCCTCAAGCGAAACCGTACCCGCCCCCTCGCAAGGCCTTGGCCGCCGACGGCGTGGATTTCACTCTTTGCTGATAGAGACGGACTCGCTCCCCTCCTTTCGCCTCCACGGCCCGGGTCGGACCTTCGCTCCACCCGGCATGCGTCCGTGTACAATGAGCCGCTTCTTAAACCTTGGCACGGAACTCGGCTCGTATGGAACTCGACAAGCTGCTGCGCATCATGACCGATCGGAAGGCTTCCGATCTTCATTTAAAACCGACCCGGCCTCCTTTGCTGCGGATCGCCGGCCGGCTAATGGCGCTCGACATGCAGCCGCTCAAACCCGATGAGATCAACGAGATGGTTCTGCAAATCCTCACTCCGAGCCAGAAGGCGCGGCTCGATGCGAGCATGTCGGTCGATCTCGGCTACGGCGTCCACGGGCTCGCCCGGTTTCGCGGCAACATCTACATGCAACGTGGTACCTACGCCGCGGCGTTCCGGCGTGTGCCGTTCGACATCCGCAACATCGAGGATCTGGAGCTGCCGAAGGTGCTGCTCGATTTCACCGACATGCCGATGGGGCTGGTACTGGTCACCGGGCCGACCGGATCGGGCAAATCGACCACGCTCGCCGCCCTGATAAAGCACATCACCAGCCGGCGGCCGGTCCACGTGATCACGATCGAAGATCCGATGGAGTTTCTGTTCACCGACGACGTCGCGACCATCTCCCAGCGCGAAGTGGGAACCGACACGATCGGGTTCAAAGAAGCCCTGCGCAACGCGATGCGCCAGGATCCGGACGTGATCATGGTCGGCGAGATGCGCGATCCGGAGACGGTCTCGACCGTCATCTCCGCCGCCGAGACCGGCCATTTGGTGTTCTCAACACTTCACACCAACAGCGCCACGCAGACCGTCGACCGCATCCTCGACACCTTCCCGGCCGATCAGCAGGGGCAGGTCCGGCTCCAACTCGCCCAGGTGCTCAAAGGGGTCGTGTCGATGAAGCTGGTCGAACGGCAAGACGGCGCGGGGTTGGTCGGGGCGCTGGAGATCATGAAGTCGTCGCCGCGGATCTCAAAGATGATCGAGAAGGGGGAGACCAGCGACCTGCTCGAAGAGGTCGAGTCCTCCGTCGGCTACTACCGGATGCAGTCGATGAACCAGTCTCTGCTCGCGCTCTTGGTTCACGGCACGATCACCTATCCCGAGGCGATGCGCGAATCGTCCGACCCCGAAGACTTGCAACTGAAGATGCGCAAGATGTTTCCCAACATCGAAGTGCAGGAAGGTGAAATGAGCCCCACCACGTCCGATTTCGCCGAGATCCTAGAGCTCCAACAGTTCCGCAAGCTGTACGAGGAGCAAGAAGAAAAGACCAAGATGAAGCTGGCCGAGAAGGAAGAGGAGATCGGGGAACTGCGCGGCGCGATGCGCCAGCGCGAAGACCTGATCGAGGAAGGGCGCCAGCGCCTGGCCGAAGCGGTCAAAGAGCAGGAGCGGCTCAAGGGCGATTACGGCCGACTGCGCCAAGAGGCCCAAGAGAAGATCGACAAGCTGATGGAGCGGATCAAAGAGCTGAACCAGAAGCTGGTCGGCGCCCGCTAGGGCGCCGTCCGGCCCCGCCTTACCGACCTTCGCGGTTATCGACCCAGATCCGCACCGTGTCGCGGTCCTCGGTGACCGCCATCAGCTCGCCGCTGCCCGAGCGGGCGAGGGCGTCGATCGCCGCGGAGAAATCGAGTTCGCCCGGTTTTCCCGACAGGAGAGCATCGACGACCGACGCCGGGATGCGGACCGTCGCCTCGCCCTGGCGGCCGTGCGCATCCGTGGCGCGGAAGAGCAGATGGCCCCTCTCCTTGCTCACCGTCAAGCGGCCGTCGTGATCTTCGAACGTGGCGATTCGCGCGTCGGGCAGATGGCGGACTTCGCGCCAGATCCGACGCAGCTGGGCGGGCGAGATTTCGCGCTCGTCGATCACGATCTTGCCGCGCGAATGGACGCCGTCGGGGATCAGCGCCGCGAGCGCTTGGACGAAACCGACCGGAACGTCGATCGAGACGTGGCCGTCGCCGTGGCGGTCCTCGCGGGCCTCGTGGCGGCTGTTTCCGCCGGAGCCGCTTTGGACCTCGAGATGAAAGTACGGACCCGCCGCGGCAGCCGGCAGGGAAAGGGCGAAGAGCAGGGCGGGAAGGAGGGGGAGTGCGATTCTTTTCATGGTCAGGTTCTCCTCGGTGTACTCAACAGGACGAGCCGGAAGGGGAGATAGTTTCAAATCGGTGCGCCGCGCCGGTCTAGAATCGCCGCAATCGCCCGTGTCGAGCCAGGACTTTAGGAGGCGCATCCGTTTGAGCGACAAGCCGACCGCAGAGGAGAATCCGAGCACCATCCCGTTCCGCCGGGTGACGTTGCCGGCGATCTTGGCGTGGGCTCTTCTGGTGGTTCTCTGGCTGTTTTCGGTGGGCCTAAAGAGCGGGTGGGCGACGCCGGTCGCGCAGGTGGTCCTGCCCGTCGCCCTCGGGGCGACCGCGGTGTGGGCGTTTCTCTGGCTTCGCTCCAGGTTTCGCGTCCGGCGGTGGCTGATCCCCGCGCTCTTGGCCCTGTCGCTCGCCGTCCGCCTGATCGGAGCGGACCATGAGGTCTCCGGCCGCTATTGGGGCGACGAAGGAACGTATTACCATCACGCGACCCAGATCAACGACGGGGCGCTGCTCACCCGCTCGTTCGTGTATCCGCACCTGACCTACGACCTGTACGCCTTCGCGCTCTGGCTTGCCGGTTTGTTTCCGTCGATCACGGCGGGGGCGGTGCGCGCCATCTGGCACATCATCGTGCCGCTGGAACGGGAATGGCTGATCCTGCGCCTAGTCGCCGCGCTCCTCGGCGCCTTCACGGTGATTCCGGTGGCGCTTCTCGCGCGGCGGATCGCGGGGCCGCGAAACGTTGGAAATCCGAACGGCGGAACCCTCGCCGCGGCGTTCGCGGGTTTGTTGCTGATCGCCGATCCGCATTTCAACATGGGGTCGCACCTGTTCATCTGCGACGCCCCGTCCGCCTTTTTCGCCGCCGTATCGCTCGCGTTCGCCGGCCGGTTGCTCGACCGGGAACGAACCCGCGATTACCTGGCTGCCGGAATCTGGGCCGGGCTCGCGGCGGCGACCAAGTACCCCGCCGGGGTGGTGGCGATCGCGATCGTGGCGCTTTGGGTGAGTTGGCGGTTCGTCCGTTTCGATGATCCGGGTGCCAAGCCGCGCCGCTGGAACGGCGGTCTACTCTGGGCCGGGCTCGCGGCGATCGCCACGTTCGTCGTGGTGATGCCGAGCCTGGCGGCCTATCCGGATATCGCCCTCTTCGGACAGCGCGGCATGCTGTTCGGCGCCCGGCAATATGCGCTCCACGGGTGGATCGGCGTTACCCCTCAAAGCAATGCCGCGTTCTATCTCCGGTTGCTGGCGGAATCGTTCGGTCCGGCGACGCTGGTGCTCGGGCTGTTCGGGTTTTTTGCCTTGGATCGCACGGCAAAAGGGCGCTGGCTGCGGATGGCGGTTTTTCCCGCGGTCTTCATCGGCCTGTTGTTTTCGATGGCCATGGTGGTGAAGCGGAACCTCTACCCGGCCCTGCCGCCGCTCGCCGTGCTGCTCGGGGTGGGGCTCGCGGCGGGAGCGTTCTGGTTGCGGCAACGGCTGGTCGCGTCATCGGCCGCGCGCCGCGCGGTGGTGCCGCTGCTCGCCGTGGTTTGCCTCGCCCCGCCGGTTTGGCGCACGACGATCGAAACGATCGGCTACGCCCGCGCCACCACCCGGGAGCTGGCGGCGGCCTGGATTTACGCGAACCTGCCGCCCGGAGCGCGGATCGTCAAGGAGCAATACACGCCGAACTTCAAAGACGCCACGTTCGAGATCGATTCGACGCGGTTCGCCGGCCGGCTCGGCGACGCCGAGATGCGGGTGGCGGCAAACGACTATCTGCTGCTCGCCAGCGACGCCTACCAACGTTTCTTGAATCCCGAGCTGCTGAGAAAGGCGCATCACCAGGCGATCGCGGCGCACTACTCCAATATCCTCGCGACCTACCCGGAGATCGGCGAGTGGATTCCGAATCGCGTTCGCCTTGGACCGATCGTCAAGCTGTATCGGCTGGAACCCCTCCCCGCGGACTGCCGCTCCGGGGGGGCGATACCTGCCGCCTCCGCCCACGTCCCCGATGCGCGGATGCGAACGGGGCCGACCGTTTCGTACAACCTGCCGGGCCAGTGGGTTCTTTTCAAAGGCTGCTTCACGGCGGGAGAATACGTCTTCCAGCTGGACGGCACGGCCTCCGGCCCCGGTTCGCTGCGGGTGGTCGATGCGGCGAACCGACCGATCCTGGAAGCGCCGCTCCACGAAGCGTCGCTCGCCCTGGAACTTCCCGAACGGGGTAAGTATTTCTTCTACCTGTCGCTACCCGAAGGAAGCCGGTTGCGCGGTGTGGATCTCGCTACCGCGCCGCGCGAAAAAGCTTCGCCAGTTTCTCGATCCCATCCACCAGGCGCGGCCCAGGGCGGCTGAAACAGCCGTTCGCATCGACCGGGAAGACGCGGCCCTCCCGTACGGCGCGTAGGCTCCGCCACTCGGGTGCCTGCGCGATTCTCTCGATCTGTGCCCGGGCGCCTAATTCATCGAAGCCGCATGGCATCGCGACGATCAGGTCCGGGTCCAACCCGGCCACCTGGTCCCAGGTCAGCCGGCGCGAGCTGTCGCCGGGTTGGGCGGCGACGTCGATTCCGCCGGCGGCTTCGATCATCTCCGGCACCCAGTGCCCGCCGGCAAACGGTGGTTCCAACCATTCGAGCGCGAGAACCCGCGGTCGCTGAACCGTAGGGGCCCGGCTGGCGCGGACGCTCTCCAGGCGGGCTTCGAGGCCATCGACCAAAGCGGCCGCCTCCCGCTCTTTGCCGATCTTCGCGCCGACGCTCCGGATGTCGGCGAGCACGTCCGCCAGGCGCTTGGGGTCGAGCGAAAGAACCTCCGGACAGCGGGGGAGCGGCGCCAGCGCCCCTTCGACCTGTTCGGTGCTCACCGCGCAGACGGGGCAGAGCTCCTGCGTGACGATCAACTCTGGATCGAGTCGGGCGAGCAGCGGCTCGTCGATCGTGTAGAGGCTCAAGCCGTTACCCACCTGGGCGGAGACCGCGCGGTCGATCTCTTCGGGCGCGAGGTCCGCCGCGAGCGCGCTACCGGTCAAGATCGGCTTCTGGCGCGCCGCTTCCGGAAAGTCGCACTCATGACTTACCCCCACCACCTGGTCGCCCGCGCCGAGCGCGAACAGGATTTCGGTGCCGTTGGGTACCAGGGAGACGATCCGTCGCGCCGAGGCGGCGGCGGGCTCGATCACGGGGCGGCGACCGGCGCGGGGGATTCAAACACCGCGTCGGCGATCGGGGCTACCGAAAGTTCGCCAAGCTCCAGCTTGCGTTCGCCGCCCACCTGGACCCGGTGCGGGGCGAGCAGAATGCCGCCGTAGCGTTGCCACCCTTGCCAGAGCCAGACGGACGGGGCGTCGTCGGGTTTTGCACTTTCGAGCAAGAACGCCCATCGATCCATCAGGCCGGTCTGACGATTGATGAACGCCCAGTAGTGGTCGCCGGGGGTCAGGCCGACCTGTTCGAACGAGACCGCGATCTTGTCGTAGGTCGTGCCGTCGATCGCCACTTCGCCGTCGGTTGCGAGCTTGACCCCCGGGTCGCGCAGCTTGTAGGGCATCAGCAGCCAATAGGTGTCGTTCACCCAGACGCCATAGCTCAGCTCCAGCAGCTCCGCCGCCGGCTCGCCCTCCTGTTTCTCACCTTCGAGGTAGGCGGTGCCTTTTTTGGTTTTCAGATCTTGGAGCACCACGTAGGCTTTCCCGTCGGGCATCTTTCCTTCCACCCGATAGCGGCCGGTGTAGCGATCCCACCAGTGGCTGCGCCGCCCGGCGAACGTGAAGTGGACGAAGCGCGTCTCTTCCCATCCGTTCTTTCCGCCCATCGCATCGAGCATGCGATCGACGATCTGCTCCGGCGGAGCCGCGGCGAGAGGGCCGGCGCCGAGGATGGTGAGGGCGGTTAAGGTGGCGAGGACGAACGGGCGAAAGGGACGAGGCGAGATCGGGTGCATGCGAGGCCTCCACAGATAACGCGCCCGCAGCGGCGCACTCGAGAGTTTAGGCCGAAAGCCGCCCTCAGCGCGTGGGGATTTGCAACAGCTGGCCGGCCTTGAGCGTGACGCTTTTGAGGCCGTTCGCCTTCCTCAAGGAAGCGACCGAAACGCCGTTCTTCTGAGCGATCTGCCACAGCGTATCGCCCTTGCCGACCCGCACCCGGCGCGCCTTGCCGTGGGAGGTGGCGGTGATCTTCGAGGTCTTCGGCGCCCTCGGGGAGGAGGCCGCCACCTTGTTGGCCGAGCCGCCCGTGGACGGAACCTTGAGCACCTGCCCGGCGTGAAGCGTGCTGCCGGAGAGGCCATTGACCTTGCGCAGAGAGGCGACCGTCGTGCCGTGGCGCCGGGCGATGCCGGTGAGCGTGTCGCCCCGGCCGACCCGCACGGTGCGCGCGGCAGCGGCTGCGTCCTTGGTACCCGACCAGCGGACGGCGATCTTCGCCGGTTCGTTCGACCGGCCGGACGGCGCCGCCGTACCCGCCCCGGGGATGCGCAGCCGCTGGCCGGCCTTAAGGGAGCTGGAGCGCAGGCCGTTCGCCCGGCGCAGGGAGGAGGTGGACACGCCGTAGCGGGCAGCGATCCGGGAGAGGGTGTCGCCCCGCCGGACTTTGTGGGTCGCGCTTCGGCCAACGGAGCTTGCAATGTTTCCGGCGGCGACGGCGCGCGGCGTGGGAGCGCGCTCGGCGATCAGATCGACCGGCGGCTCGAAGACGGCGACCTGAACCGGCGGCAGTTGGCGTCCGTCATTTACCGCCAGCAGATAGTTCTCGAACGCTTCGGGGAAGAGGGCGACATGATAGTGCGCGGGAAAGCGCTCTTTGGTCGCCTCCAAGATGCCCCGGCTCTCCAGATCGAGCAGGGTGGTTTCCAGCAGGCTGCTGCAGGCGCGGCGGAGGCTGTGGCGAAGATCCATCGCCATGCCGGTCGGGTGGACCGAGTGAACCGAGGCGTTGCGCGGCTGATGGCTCTTCGGGCGGACCAGGCTGGTGGCGACCAATGGCTCGCCGCAGGTGGTACGCGATCGGTGCCCCATCCATTCGAGGAAGCGTTTGACCTCCGGCCGGGCGTAGGGAAACGAGGCGCCGTCTACCTGATACTCGCCGTTGCCCGGCACGTAGACCAGCAGCCCGTGGCGGACGAAGACCTCAATGTCCTCAGGATTGCGCAGGTAGGTGAACGCCTGGCTCGCGGCTTCGCGATTCTGCCGTTCCATCGAAGCGGCGGAGCCGACCAGCGTCTGGCCGGAAAGCGTAGTCGTGCCGAGGGTGAGCGAAGTGAGGGCCAGCAGGGTGAAGAAGCGGGTACGGCGCGGTGCGATCCTGGACGGCATCGAAAAAATCCTCGATCCGGTGGTTGTCGCCAGAGAGGGCCGCGTCGCGAGCCCGGCTACGTCAAATTACGACGCCGGAATGTAACACAAGGTTTCTCGAAACGTACGGCCAATGCGAAGATTTCTCTGATTTCAGGCCTATTTAGTCGTTCTGCCAAAGCGTCTGGGGCTTCGACTTGGCTTCGACTTCGCTCAGCCGCCGGAGCCTCGCCGCTCCCTGAGCGAAGTCGAAGGGAGCTCGGTGCTAGAGTTCGCCTATGGCGTGGCAAAAAACCCTGCAACCGGACGAGAAGGTTCTACATCGAGCGCATGCGAGCCGATGGGGGCTGTTGCTGCCGCTCCTGCTCTGCGCCATCTCGGTGTTGGGCGGCGTGGTAGGCGGCGCCCTTCTCGCCCAACCGCCGTTGTATGTCGTCGGTGGTGCGCTCGGTCTCGCCTCGGCGGGTTGGGCTCTGGTGCGCTGGATTCGCCTGGCGAGTTGCGTCTACCTGCTGACCAATCGTCGGGTGCTCAAGCAAGAAGGGTTGTTCGCGCGGACCTCGAAGGACGCCTATCTCGACAAGATCAACAACGTCGAGCATACCCAGACGTTTGCCGGGCGCCTGTTCGATTACGGCGATTTGGAGATCGACACGGCGAGCGAGACCGGCGCCACGCATTTTCATCGCATCGCCGATCCGGTCGATTTCAAGCGCGCGATCCTCGCCGCGGCCGACGAAGGGCGCAACCGGCGCTCGCCGCAGGCGGTGGTACAGATCTCGGGAGCGGATCGTCTCCGTGAGCTCAAAGGCCTGCTGGACGAGGGGCTGATCGACGAAACCGAGTTCGCCACCAAGCGCGCCGAGCTGGTCGAGGCGTTGTAGAAGCTGTTGGACAAAGCGGAATACCGGGTGGAGGCGGCTCCTTTGGCCGCTCCGCCGTTTGCGTATCGGAGGATCCCTACATGAGCGACTTGGCCGATCAGAAATGCGTTTCGTGCAAAGGCGACGTGCCGGCACTCGAAGGCCCTGAGCTTTCCAAGCTCCTCGCGCGCCTCGGTGAAGGCGGCAACGGTTGGCGGGTGATCGACGGGCATCATCTGGAGAAGGAGTTCTCCTTTCCGGACTTCGTGACCGCGCTCGCTTTCGTCAACCGCGTCGGTGCGGTGGCCGAGGAGGAAGGGCACCATCCCGACCTATTCCTTACCTGGGGCAAGGTAAAGATCACGCTTTGGACCCACTCGATCGATGGTCTCACTGAGAGCGACTTCGTGATGGCGGCGAAATCCGACCGTTCGCTCGCTTAAAAAGTAGCGGTACCCCCTGCGTTACGTCCGCCTTCTTGCTAGGATAGGAGCGTAAACGAGGCGGCATCGCTTGAATTCTTCTTCCACTCTCACGGCACTGGACTTTGGCGCGCTGGTAGCCGATCTCGCGGCCGATCCTCGGCTCGGTGCTCGAATCGTCCACGAGGCGAACTTGCCCGCCGTGCCCGCCCGGTACGGAACGCTCGATCCGCCGCTGCCCGAGCCGCTGCGCCAGGCGCTTGCGCGCGGCGGGGTGACACGGCTCTGGAGCCACCAGACCGAGGCGATCGCGGCGGCAAGGCGGGGCGAGCATGTGTTGGTGACGACGCCGACCGCCTCGGGCAAGTCGCTGGTGTTTCAGGTGCCGCCGCTCGAAGAGGCGCTGGCCGGCGGCCCCGGGCGGGCGCTCTTCCTTTTTCCGCTCAAGGCGCTCGGCCAGGATCAGCGAGGGAAATTTCGCGACATGGCGGCCGCCTGCGGGCTTAACGCCGAAGAGGCCGGCTGCGAGATCTACGACGGCGATACCTCTCCGAACGACCGGGCGGCGATCCGGCGGCGCTTCCCGCGGGTTCTGATCACCAATCCCGACATGCTGCACCTCGGGATTCTGGCGCATTGGACCTCGTGGGGGCCCTTCCTTGCCGATCTGCGCTGGATCGTGCTCGACGAGCTGCACACCTACCGCGGCATTTTCGGCAGCCATTTTCATCACACGCTCTCGCGCCTGCTGCGCCTGGCCCGGGCGCTGGGCGCGGACCCGCAGGTGATCGCCTCGTCGGCCACCGCGGGCAACGCCGGGGAGTTTGCCCAGACTCTCGCCGGCCGGCCTTTCCATTGGGTCGAAGAGGCGGGTGCGCCGCGCGAGGGGCGGCGGTTCCTGCTGCTCCAGCCGGAGGTGAGCCCCTACACCTCGGCGCTCAATCTGTTTACCGAGTTGCAGAAGCGGGGCGCCAAAACGATCGTCTTCACCAAGGCGCGGCGGATCACCGAGCTGCTTTACTCCTGGCTGCGCAAGCGCGAGCCCGATCTGGCGCGGCGGGTCTCGGCGTACCGCTCGGGGTTTCTGCCCGAAGAGCGGCGTCGGATCGAAGGGGATCTCTTCTCCGGCCGGCTCGACGGGGTGATCGCGACCTCGGCGTTGGAGATGGGGATCGACATCGGTGGGTTGGACGCCTGCGTACTCGTCGGCTATCCCGGCAGCGTCATGTCGACCTGGCAGCGCTCGGGGCGCGCGGGAAGATCCGGGCGCGAATCGCTCACCGCGCTCGTCGCTTTACCCGACGCGCTCGATCAGTACTTTCTCGCCCATCCCGAACAGCTGCTCGGCCGGCCGTGCGAGCGGCTGGTGGTCGATCCGGCCAACGCCCCGGTCTCCCGCGCCCATCTGATCTGCGCGGCTTCCGAGCTGCCGCTGGAGCTGGGGCCGGACGGCGCGGACGCGGTCTATCTGGCCCCGCACGCCGCGACGATCGAATCGATGCTCGCGCACGGCGAGCTGTTCGAGGGCGAAGGGGGCGAACTGTTTTCGCTCCGCCAACGGCCGCAGCGGTTGGTCTCTCTCCGCGGCTCGGGCGAGAGCTATGCGATCGAGGACACCGAGGCGGGACGGACGATCGGCACGATCGACGGCGTACGGGTCTTGCGCGAATGCCACCCCGGCGCGATCTACCTCCACGCCGGCCGGCAGTATCAGGTGACCGAGCTGAAAGGAGAGGAGCGACGGGTGCTCGCCGAGCCGGTGGACGTCGATTGGTTCACCACCGCGCTGATGTCGAAAGAGACCGAGATCCTGGAGGTTCTGGCCGAGCGGACAGACGGTGCCGCCGGGCGGCTCAAAGCCTCGCTCGGGCGTTTGAAGGTGACCGAGCGGGTGGTGGGGTACGAGCGCCGCCGGGTCGGAACGCTCGAACGGCTCGATCGCCACGAGCTGGATTTTCCGCCGATCCACTTCGAGACCGTCGGCCTCTGGTGGCGCGCGCCGCGCCCTTTCGAAGAGGCGCTGCGGCGACAGGGAGAAGATTTCATGGGCGCGCTCCATGCCTCGGAGCACGCGGCGATCTCGCTCTTTCCGCTGCTCGCGATCTGCGACCGCAACGACATGGGGGGGATCTCGCAACCGTTCCACCCGCAGGTGGGCTGCGGCGCGGTCTTTCTCTACGACGGCCATCCCGGCGGCGTGGGGATCACCGCCAAGGGCTTCGAGGATCTGCCCGACCTGCTCTCTCGGGTGCTCGACCTGCTGACCACCTGCCCGTGCGAATCGGGTTGCCCGAGTTGTGTTCAATCGCCGAAGTGCGGCAACGGCAACCGGCCGCTCGACAAGGCGGGCGCGGCCCGGGTGGTGCGGCTGCTTTTGGAGCGGGAAGAGCTGACCGAAGAAGCCATCGCGGCGGCCTCGTCTCGCGAAGAGGCGGAAGCGGCGGCGGCGGAAGCGGCGGCGGTGCTGCCGGTGGTGGGCGAGCCGGAAGGGTGGTGGGCGCGGGAGGAGGAGACCTCGACGGCGCGGCGGATGCGGGGGTTTTTGCGCGCTCTCAGCCCTCACCCCCAGCCCCTCTCCCAGAGGGAAAGGGGAGAACGGCCCTCCCGAGGCACGGCTTTGCTCCCCTCTCCCTCTGGGAGAGGGGCCGGGGGTGAGGGCCGTCCTCGCACCGGGCGGACGATCCTGTTCGACTTGGAGACGCTGCGCTCGGCGGCGGAGGTGGGGGGGTGGAACCGGGCGGATCGGATGGGGGTGGCGGTGGGCGTACTCTACTTTCTCGAAGAGGACCGCTTCGAGTCGTATCGCGAGGATCGGGTGGGAGACCTAGTTGCGGCCCTGCGCAGCGCCACCCAGGTGGTCGGTTTCAACAGCCGGAGGTTCGACTACAAGGTGCTCGAAGGGTACGCTGGGCGCGGCCTCTCGCGCGAGCTGCCGACGCTCGATCTGCTCGACGAAGTGCGCCGGGTTCTAGGCTTCCGCTTGAAGCTCGACCACCTGGCACAAGAGACGCTCGGCGCGGCGAAATCGGCCGATGGGCTCCAGTCGCTCGCCTGGGTCGCCGAGGGGCGGTTCGACGAGGTGGAGGAGTACTGCCGCCACGATGTCGAGATTCTGCGCGACCTGTTCCTGTTCGGCCGCCGCGAGGGGTATCTGATGTTCCGCGACAAGCGGCGCGACGTGCGGCTCCGCCTGCCGGTCAGCTGGTAAAGTTTGGCTCGGGCGGACCGCGCCGCCGCTCCCGTGGCACCACAAACTCCGAGGAGAAGGATTCGCGATGCAAAAGACGTCGTTTCGTGCGGTGATCGCCCTCGCGGCCCTAGCCCTTGTGGCCGTCTCCGCCGCCGCGGTCGAGCCGCGAAAGATCACCCTCCAAGCGAAGAAGTTCGATTGGATTCCGGCGTCGATCCGGGTGAAAGTCGGCCAACCGGTCGAGCTGACCCTCATCTCGCTCGACGTCCCGCACGGGATCTCTTCTCGCGAGCTGGGTATCCCGGCGACCACCTTCAAGAAGGACCAACCGGCAAAAGTGCTGTTTACCCCGACCGAAGTCGGCACCTTCCGCTTCAAATGCTCGAAGTACTGCGGTTCCGCCCATCGGAAGATGCTGGGCGAGATCGTCGTCGTGCCGTAGCCGGAAGCCTGCCGGAGGCCGTGGGCTGCAACCTTTTCCCTCCGAATGCATACAGTAGGGCATGAGAACTACTCGTTTCCCTCTCGCCGCCGTCACTTTCGTTCTTCTGTCGTCTCCCGGAATGGCCGCGGCCGACGAAGCCGCGCCGCCGGAGACTCGTTGGACCCTCCAGATTCAAGGCAATTCGGTCGGCGAGCAAACCGTCCGGAAGTTGCCGGATGGCAGCTTCGAGAGCCACTACTCGTTTGCCGACCGAGGACGTGGACCCGACCAGACGGCTCGTTATGCTCTGTCCGCCGACGGCTGTTTCGCGCGCTTCGACCTGTCGGGCGTCGATTACCTCAAGGCGCCGATCCACATCCAATTCGAGCGGAACGGCAAGAAGGCCACCTGGCAAAGCGATAGCGAAAACGGCAAGTCGGAGGTCGAAGGCCCGGCGTTTTACCTGCCGCTCGACGGGCCGCCCGAGATCACCGGCGTGCTCGCGCGCGCCCTGCTCAAGGCGCCGGGCGGCAAGCTGCGCCTTCTGCCGGTGGGGGAGGCGTCGATTGAAAAGCTCGGACTCCTCACTCTCGAACACGAGGGCCGGAGCGTGACGATCCGCCAGGTCTCGATCTCCGGCCTCGACTACGCGCCCTCCCGGGTCTGGCTGGACGAGAGCGACGGCTCGATCTTCGCGACCGACGACGGCTGGTTCACTCTGGTCCGTGCCGGCTGGGAAGAATCGCTGCCGAAGATCTCCGCCGCCCAGCAGGAGTCGGTCGAGGCGCGAGAGCGGGAGCTGGCGGGCAGGCTCGCGCGTCGTCCGGAATCAGGTCTGGCGATCGTCGGCGCCCGGCTGTTCGACAGCGAAACGGGAAAGGTGACACCGAAGACGACCGTGGTGGTGACCGGCAACCGGATCGCCGCGGTCGGCCCCGACGGCACGGTGGAGATCCCCGTGGGCGCCGAAGTGATCGACGCCAAGGGCAAGACGCTCCTTCCCGGTCTGTGGGATTTGCACACCCATCTCGGCGCCGACCAGGGGATCGCCTTCCTTGCCTCGGGCGTCACCAGTGTGCGCGACCTGGCCAACGACATCGACCAGCTCGCGGCGCTCGACAAGCGTTGGCAGAGCGGTGCGGCAATCGGTCCGCGGGTGGTCAAGGCCGGGTTCATGGACGGCCCCGGTCCGTACGCCGGGCCGACCAAGGTGCTGGTCTCGACCGTCGAGGAGGTGAACCGTGCGGTCGATCGCTACGCCGACCTCGGCTACGTTCAGATCAAGATGTACAGCTCGATCAAGCCGGAGCTGGTGCCGGCGATCATCGCCCGCGCGAAGCTTCGCGGCCTGCGGGTCTCCGGACACATCCCCGCGTTCATGACCGCGGAGCAGGTGGTGAATCTGGGATTCAACGAGATCCAGCACATCAACTTCATCGCACTCAATTTTCTGTTCGACCAGGTGCAGGACACCCGGACCCCCGCGCGGTTCTCGGTGGTTGCCGAGCACGCGGCCGAGATCGATCCGAAGTCCGAACGGTTTCAGGCGTTCGTTCACCTCTTGAAAGAAAAAAACGTGGCGGTCGATCCGACCGTGAACGTCTTTGAAGAAATGTTCCTGTCGCGACCGGGCAAACCGACCGCCGCCTGGGATCGGGTGATCGATCGTCTGCCCGCGACCGTCCGTCGCCGCATCGCGGCCGGGGGTGGCGGGTTGGAGGTGCCGGAGGGCAAAGAGGCACGCTATCGCGAGTCGTACCAGCGACTGCTCCAGATGATCAAGGCGCTCTGGGACGGCGGGATCGCGATCGAGGCGGGGACCGACGCCGCCCCCGGTTTCGCGCTCGACCGCGAGCTGGAACTCTATGTCGATGCCGGAATTCCAGCGCCCGCGGTGCTCCAGATCGCCACCCTGAACGCCGCGCGAATCCTCGGCCAGGACGACGTGCTCGGCTCGATCGCTGTGGGCAAGCTCGCCGATCTGGTGCTGATCGACGGCGATCCGACGACCAAGATCGCCGATATCCGCAAAGCCGTGCTGACCGTCAAAGACGGCACCGTCTACGACCCCGCGAAGCTGTGGCACGAAGTGGGGGTTCTGCCGTTCTCGGGCGGGCGGTAACGCTCCGGCGCGTTTTGCCGTCGGGGCACACCAGACTAGATGAGAGAGCGAAAGGTCTCGCTTCTCTTTTCGGGGAGGTGCTCATGAAAGTAGTCCGGATCGCAGAGAAGAAGGATCTAAAGCTTCGTCTTTCGCGCGAGACCTTGCGGAGCCTTTCGTGCGAAGATCTCGCACCGGCGGCGGGCGGTGCGACCGTGATCTGCACCGAATTCTGCGCCAGCAAGTCCCTCTGCCACTGTTGAGCCGCCACGGCTCCCGGCGCGGGGACGAGTCGTTCGCTGCGCCGGGATTCTGCGACCTCGGCAAGCCCAGTCCTACGTCGCCAGAGAGAAGGGGGCATTCAGCGCGGATAGCGGGCTATCCAGCTCCGATAGCGGGCTATCCAGCTCCGATAGCGGCTATCCGGCTCCGATAGCGGCTATCCGGCTCCGATAGCGGCTATCCGGCTCCGATAGCGGCTAT
>JBBRUC010000078.1:0-25213 GCA_038248205.1 Thermoanaerobaculia bacterium | reverse complement strand
TCAACCAATTTTGGGGAGACACCAGCGATCTCCTGAGGGGCTCGAACGATCTGGTCAGGAGCATCGGCGGATTCCCGGAAGGTGCGAGCGAATTCGCACTTTGACGAGGCCTTGGCAGTTATCGAAACAAACGATAAGGTGCTCATTGAGGCTGACAGTGCCTCTATGTCCGCGGTTGCGCCCCGGCTCGCCGCTCGGTGGGCCGATCTTTCGGAATCATCGCCGCCGAGCAGCCGGCCCCGCCGAGCGCCAGCGCGGCGGTCAAGAGCATGGAGAAGCGCAGACTCTCGGCGAGGGACTCCCGAACCATCTCGTGGCCGCGATCTCGGTCGGCGTTGCGCGGCTTGCCGTTTTCGGAGTCGATGACGAATTTGCCGTGGGCGCCAGCCACGATCCGACGGGTTTCCGCGGGAAGGTCCGGACTCTCCAGGCGGCGATCGAGGGCGCGGTTGAAGACTCCGAGCGCCACCACGCCGAGAGACGCGATGGCGAGAAGGCTCGCGACCGAGGCGACCGCGTTGTTGATTCCTGAGGCGACGCCCGTTTGCCGGTTCGGCACGGCGTTGATCACCGCGGTGGTTAAAGGGGCGACCGTGATGGTCATACCCAACCCGAGAACCAGGATGGGCCAGAAAAACGTCACCCAATACGAACCGCCACCGCCCCGGGGGACGGCAAGGAGGGCAAAGCCAAGCGCCGCGATCGCCGGGCCGACGACCAGGGGGAGCCGCGCGCCATAGCGGTCGAGCAACCCACCCGACCAGCGCGACAGCCCGGCCATGAGCAGCGTGAAGGGGAGAAACACCCCGCCAGCGGCGGTCGCCGAATAGCCGTGGACCTGAATCAGGGTAAAGGGCAGGAAGAAGAACGCCCCGCCGAGAGCGCCATAAAGCAGAAAGGTCAGCAGGTTGACGCCCGAAAACATCCTCGACCGGAACAGGATGGGCGGCATCATCGGCTCGGCACTCCGCCCTTCCTCCCAGACGAAAGCGGCGAGAAGCAAGGCGCCGAACGCGATGCTTCCAATCACCAGCGGGTCGCTCCAGCCGCGGGCGGGCGAAGCGATCAGCCCGTACACAAGGCTTCCGAGCCCGCCCAATGCGAGCAGGGCGCCGCGCCAATCGATCCCGGTGGGCGAGTCCGGATCGCGGCTCTCGGGTACGTGCCGGAGAGTCATCCAGAGGACGGGAACCGCGAGGAAGGGATTGATCAGGAAGATGTAGCGCCAGCTCGAATGATCGACCAGAAACCCGCCGAGCAGCGGCCCGACGGCCGCGGCGACCGCCGAGGCTCCGGCCCACGTACCGATCGCCCGTCCCCGTTCGCCTTCGTCGAAGGCGGCGCCCAAAATCGCCAGAGAGCAAGGGACCAGTAGGGCCGCGCCGACCCCTTGGAGCGCCCGCGCCAGGATCAGCTGCCCGACGCCGGTGGAAAAGCCGCACCCGGCGGAGGCCACGGCGAACGAGACGACTCCTAGGAGGAACACCCTGCGGCGGCCGAACCGGTCACCGGCCGCGCCGCCGATCAGCAGCAGCGCGGCCATCGAGAGGGTGTACGCGTTGATCAACCATTGGATGACCGCGACGCTCGCCCCAAGATCCGCCTCGATCGCCGGCAGCGCAACGTTGACCACCGAGCCGTCGATGAACGCCATGGTCGAGGCGAGCACCGTCACCGCCAACACCCACTTCTTACGGCTCGCGCCGCAATCCTCCTCCGGCCGCACCGCGCGGATCGTCCCTTCGTCGCAGGGCCTGGCGTTCGGATTGATCATCGATCGCGGTTCGGCGTCGGTTTTCCACCCGCCCTCACTCTTTCCTGAAGCAAGAAAGCTTCCCTCGGCCCGGGTCGTTACGAGAATCGAACGAGATTCTACCTGCGGCCGATCACCTTCAAGTTGGAGAACCGCCAGCCGTACGGCGGAAAGTACGCGTCGTCGGCGATGCCGGGCAGGCCGAACTCCAAGGTCGGCAGGTTCGCTCCGACCGCGTTCAGGTCGTCGTTGTACAACGACGAGGCGACGTTGAACAGGACATTGCTGCCGTTCTTGATCTGGTAGACCAACAGTTTCTGGTCGGCGTTGAGTTCGATATGGAAGTGCAAGTTCTTAGACGGGCCGGAAAGGTTGAGCGCCCGCTTGATCGTCGTCTCGATGTAGGGCGTGCCGACGTCGAGGATCGTCCGCGGCCCGCCGAGAGCGCCGGGGCGGTCGAAGCTGCCGAAGAACAGGGTCTTCTTGAAACGGCGCCCGCCGTTGCGCAGGAAACCCACGAGGTTGCGGATCACGGTGTAGTCCGGATCGGCGGTTTTGGCGTCGAAGTCGATCGTGAGCGACCGGTAGCGCGGTCCGGGGCCGGAGGGCGCGGTCAGCAGCGGCACGGGAATCCGCAGGTACGAGTTGTTCGGCTGGACGTTTAAGAACACTCCGCGGCGGTCCACCAGGGTGGTGGCGACTCCCGGAACCGGAAACGTGTTGATCGGATAGAAGGTCCGAACGCGGGTGCGGTCGCTGTTCGGAAGCGCGCCCAGAGAATAGAACTGCTGGTCGCAGGTGACCGCGGCGACGAAACCGCTGCCCGCCGGGGCGGTCGCAAGCACGTCGTCATAGCGTTTGGCGCCGAGGGCCGGCACGGTCAGGTTGGTGCGCTCCGCCAGCACGGTGTTGTTCGGCCGGCGGATTTGGTACCTGCAGGTGGCGGCGATGCCGCTCAGATTGAACAGGCTCAGGTTGCTCGTGCTGTCGCCCGTCTTGGTCAGGTTCTGGACGAACGCCATCGTGTCGGCCCGGAAGCTGTTCGCCTCCGAGAGCAAGGGCAGCTCCCAGCCCGTGTTGCTCGGCGCCTTGCCCACCTCCATCGAAACCTCGTTGGCGGTCAAGCCTGCCTCGGCGTTGATCACGATCAGGCCGGGGGAACTCGGCGTGATGTTGAGCAGAGGGTACTTGGTCGAGAGCGAGGGGCCGATCGAAACCTGCTGTTGCGTGGGGACAAGGCTCAATCCGGAGACCCCTTCCGGGATGCGGGTGACGGCCACCTTGCGCGGCGCGGTGTTTTGGCGCCCGTACTCGACCCAAACCTTAATCGTGCCGGGGCCGACCATGGGAACCGGCACGTAGCGGATCTCGGCGAGGGCCGGGGCGGCGAGCAGAGCCAGGGCGGGGAGCAGGCGCACGAAGAGTTTGGGCATGGGCTCGATGTCCTTTTTTAGCGGTGGCACACTAAGATGCCAGCAGTCCCGTGTGGGATTGGCGGCTATTGTACGTAGCAGGTTCGCTATTCGTTGGACTTTTGGGACGAGTCGCGAAACGTGAAGAAGCAAGGAGCGCGTATGACCCCCCCTGAGCTGCTGGAGCTGGCCGGCCTGCACGGTGTGCAGAGCCACTACCGAGACGCGTGGGGCCACGAACGCCAGGCGAGCGCGGAGTCTCTCGGCGGAGTGCTCGCGGCTCTCGGTGCGCCGCTCGCCCAAGCGTCCGATGCCGCCGATGCGCTCGCCGAGCGCCGGGCCGAGCTGGACCGGCGTCTGGCTCCGCCGGTGGTCGTCGTCTGGGAAGGCCGCGAGGTCTACGTGCCGCTGCGGCTGCCGCCGGGCACCGGCGCCTTCGCCTGCCAGCTCGACCTGGAGAGCGGCGATCGCTGGCTGACCTCGATCGACGGCGCGTCGCTCCGGCCCGGCGAACGGCCGGGAGAGGTTCTCTTGCCGGTGGTCGAGTCCGTGCCGATCGGTTACCACCGCTTGACGGTCGAAGTGGCGGGCCGGCGGGTGACGGTGACGATCCTCGCCGCGCCGTGCCGCGCCTTCGAGTTGACGCAGCGCGGGCTGTGGGGTGCGTTCCTGCCGCTCTATGCCCTGCGCACGAAGTCGAGCTGGGGAGCGGGCGACTTTTCGGATCTCGAACGATTGGCGCGGTGGATCGCCGGCCAGGGGGGAGGGCTGGTGGCGACCCTGCCGCTGCTCGCGGCGTTTCTCGGCTCCGAGCCGTTCGAGCCGAGCCCGTACTCGCCCGCCTCGCGCCTGTTTTGGAACGAGGTCTACGTCGATCCCCGCAGATTGCCCGAATTCACCGGTTCCGTGGCCACTCGGGCGCTGGTGGAAAGCCCCGAGTTTCAGGCCGAGGCCGTAGCGCTCTCGGCGATGACGTCGGTCGATTGGCCGCGCACCGCGGAACTCAAGCGCCGGGTGCTCGCCGAGCTGGCGCACAGCTCAGCGTCGCTTTCGGACGGTCGGCGCACCGAATTCGAGCGCTTCTTGAAGACCAAGCCGTTCGTCGAGGAGTACGCCAAGTTTCGCGCCGTGGGAGAACGCCATGGCACCTCGTGGCAGGGCTGGCCCGAGGCCGAGCGCGACGGGAATCTCGCCGGTGCCGATTTCCTCCCCGAGGCGGTCCGCTATCACCTCTACGTGCAATGGGCGGCCGAGCAGCAGATCGCCGAGATGGCCGACGCCGCCCGCTCGCGCGGGCCGGGGCTGTACCTCGATCTGCCGCTCGGGGTCCATCCCAGCTCGTTCGACGTCTGGCGCTTTCCCGACCTGTTCGCGCGCGGTTCCTCGGCGGGCGCGCCGCCCGACGCGCTGTTTCAGGGTGGTCAAGATTGGGGCTTTCCGCCGATCCACCCCGAGCGTCAGCGCGAACGCGGGTACGACTACCTGATCGCCAGCTTGCGCCACCACCTGGCGCACGCGGGCATTTTGCGCATCGACCACGTGATGCAGCTCCACCGGCTGTTCTGGGTACCGAACGGCCTGCCCGCGACCGAGGGGGCCTACGTCACCTACCCCGCGGAGGAGCTGTACGCCGTCCTTTCGATCGAGTCGCACCGGCACCGCGCCGCGTTGGTCGGGGAAAACCTGGGAACCGTGGCCCCCGAGGTCTACGAGGCGATGGATCGTCACGCGATCCTCGGCCTGTTCGTCGGCCAGTACGAACTCGATCCCGACGGCTCCGAACTGATCCGCAAGCCGCCCGCCAATACGGCGGCCAGTCTGAACACCCACGACATGCCGCCGTTCCATTCGTACTGGCAGGGGAGCGAGATCGCCGACCTACAAGCGCTCGGCGCGCTCGACGAGGAGATGGCGGCGCGCGATCGCGAGCGCCGCGGCCGGCTCCGGACGCGTCTCGCGACGGCGGTGGCGGTCACCCGGGGCGGCACCCTGCCCGCGGACCAGGAGTTCTCTCAAGTCTCGCTCGCGCTTCACGAGCACCTCGCGGCGAGCGAGGCGCCGATCGCCCTGGTCAATCTCGAAGATCTCTGGGGCGAGTCTCGTCCGCAAAACGTCCCGGGAACGCACACGGAACGGCCGAACTGGCGGCGCAAGGCGCGCTACTCCTTAGAGGAAATGGCCGAGCTGCCGGAGGTGCGGACGACGCTGGCCCGGGTCGAGAAGTTGCGCGCGGAAGTGCGCCGTCGGGGCGGGGCGGCGTGAGGCCGCCTGATACCATCAGCCGATGAGCGTAGAGGAAGAGACGAAGAAGAAATCTAAGAAGAATCCCATCGGGTCGGCGGCAGCGAAAAGCTCCTCGGCGGCGAAAGTCGCCCGGCCGGCCACGAAGAAGCCCCTGAAGCAGGCACCGAAGAAAATCGCGAAGAAGGTTGCACCGAAGAAACCGGTCGAGGCGGTCGCCGAGACGAAGGTGAAGCCGGCCGCCAAGCGAGCTGCGAAAAAAGCCGCGCCGACTCCGGCAGCGGGGACGGGAGCGCCGGAGGCGAAAGCGGCTCCGAAACCGCGGCCGTCAAGCCGCGGAAGGAAGGCGATGAGCGAAATCGAATCGAGCACTCCCGGCAAGCCCCTTGCCCCGTTCACCCTCCTCACCGAGGAGGATCTCTGGCTGTTCAACGGCGGGCGCCACTTCCGCCTATACGAGAAGCTCGGCTCCCACGAAGGAGTTTCGCCGGAGGGCGTTGCCGGGACGTATTTCTCCGTCTGGGCACCCGATGCCGAGCGGGTCTCGCTGATCGGCGACTGGAACGGCTGGCAGGCGAACGTCGACTCGTTGGCGCGCCTCGGCGCCTCGGGCGTCTGGGCGACGTTTCTGCCTGGCGTAGCGGCCGGGGCTCTCTATAAATACCGGATCGAATCGCGCTTCGCGGGCTACCAGGCCGACAAAGCCGATCCGTTCGCCTTCACCGCCCAGGTTCCGCCCGAGCAGGCGTCGATCGTCGCGGGCCTCGCCTATGAATGGCAGGACGGCGAGTGGATGGCGGGTCGCAAGGCAAAGAACGCGCTCGACGCGCCGATCTCGATCTACGAGCTGCACCTCGGTTCCTGGCGCCGCACCGCGCCCGAGGACGGGGGAGAACCGCAACCGCTCACCTACCGCGAGTTGGCGCCCCGGCTCGCCGACTATGTGGTCGAGATGGGTTTTACCCACGTCGAGCTGCTGCCGGTGATGGAGCATCCGTTCTACGGTTCGTGGGGTTATCAGGTGACGGGATTCTTCGCCGCGAGCAGCCGCTACGGCTCGCCGCAGGATCTGATGTTTCTGATCGACACACTACATCGGCGCGGCATCGGCGTCCTGCTCGATTGGGTGCCGTCGCACTTTCCGACCGATGAGTTTGCGCTCGGCTATTTCGACGGCACCTACCTCTTCGAGCACGCCGACCCGCGCCAGGGTTTTCACCCGGATTGGCAAAGTCTGATCTTCAACTACGGCCGCCACGAGGTGCTGAGCTTCCTGGTCTCCTCCGCCCTGTTCTGGCTGGAGCAGTACCACGCCGACGGCTTGCGCGTGGATGCCGTGGCCTCGATGCTCTATCGCGACTATTCGCGCTCCGAGGGGGGGTGGGTGCCGAACGTCCACGGCGGACGCGAGAACCTCGAAGCGATCGATTTCCTCCACACCCTGAACCGGGAGATCGCCGTGCGCTGCCCCGACATCGCCTGCATTGCCGAAGAGTCGACCGCCTGGCCGCTGGTCTCGCGTCCGGTCGATCAGGGAGGACTGGGCTTCGATTACAAGTGGGACATGGGGTGGATGCACGACACCTTGAAGTACTTCGCGTTCGATCCGCTCGCCAGAAGCCACCACCAGGGCCTGCTCACCTTCCGCGCCATGTACGCAGGGAGCGAGAACTTCGTCCTGCCGCTGTCGCACGACGAGGTGGTGCACATGAAGGGCTCGCTGATCGGCAAGATGCCCGGCGACCTCTGGCAGCGATTCGCCAATCTGCGCCTGCTATTCGCCTACATGCTCGCCCAGCCGGGCAAAAAGCTCCTCTTCATGGGGGGCGAGATCGCCCAGTGGCGCGAGTGGAACCACGACGCGGCCCTCGATTGGCACCTGCTCGACGATCCGCAGCACGCGGGCATTCAGGCATTCGTCCGCGACGCCAACCACCTCTACCGCAAAGAGCCGGCGCTCCACGAGCTGGATGCGAGGCCGCACGAAGGTTTCGAGTGGCTCGATTGCAGCGACGCGGCGAGGAGCGTGATCGCGATCCTCAGGAAGCCCGCCGACCCGGACGGCGAACCGGTCGCGATCGTGCTCAACTTCACCCCCGTGGCCCGTGAGAACTACCCCGTAGGCCTTCCCGCCGGAGGCGTCTGGCGCGAGATCCTAAACAGCGATTCGACCCTCTACGGCGGCACCGGCGCGGGCAACCCCGACGGCGTTGAAGCCGAAGAAGAGCCCCACGGAGCTTGGGATTGGTCCGTCCGCCTGACCCTGCCACCGCTCGCCGGCATCGTGCTCAAGCGCGATCTGACGATCGAGCCGAAGCGGCAAGCGGCGGCGGTGGAAATCGAAGAGCCCGAAGAGGAAGAAGAGCCGTTGGCGATCGCGGCGGTGGCGGTGGCCAAGGCCGTGGCCGAAGAGATTCCGGCGTTCGAGCAGGAGCCGACGTCGGTTTGAGGCCTAGGGCGCTGGACCTTGGACTTAGCGAGACCCGCTGGTGTCCTCCCAGGAGTTCCGAGTACTATGGAAAGGCGAAGAGGGGAACCCGATGCTCGATCAAGTGGCTGAAATCGCGGACCAAGGAAGGGCGTTAGGACCGGAGGATCGGGCTCGTCTGGTTGACCAAGATTCCTGCCCCTACTTTTTCACCCACTCGCCAAAACACTCGCGAGTTTTTTTGACCAGGGGTGAAAAAACTGGCAGCATTCCGGTGTGAGCAAACCCGAAAGCTGGTTGATGTCGGTCGAGAAGCTTGCGTAAATCTGCACCGGAAGACGGGCCGCCGCGTCCTCGGAACGATGGGCTCGGCGAGCGGGGGGTGGACTCCAAGGCGGCGACCGAGCGGTTCGTTTGCATTCATGGCCACTTCTATCAGCCGCCGCGGGAAAACCCTTGGCTCGAAGCGATCGAGCGGCAGCCTTCGGCGGCGCCGTACCACGATTGGAACGAGCGGATCAGCGCGGAGTGCTACGCGCCGAACGCCCGGGCGCGGGTGTTGGATGCCCAGGGGCGGTTGGTACGGTTGCTCGACAACTACTCGCGGATCAGCTTCAACTTCGGTCCGACGCTTCTGACCTGGATGGAGCGGGCGGACCCGGAGACCTATGCCGCGATCCTCGCGGCGGATCGAACGAGCATCGAGCGCTCCGGTCACGGCTCGGCGATCGCCCAAGCGCATGGTCATTTGATCCTGCCGCTCGCCAACCTTCGCGACAAGCGGACCCAGGTACTCTGGGGAATCGCCGATTTTCGCCGCCGTTTCCGCCGCGAGCCGGAAGGGATGTGGTTGCCCGAGACCGGGGTCGACGTCGAGACGCTGGAGGTGCTCGCGGAGTGCGGCATCCGTTTCACCATCCTCGCCCCGCACCAGGCGGCTCGGGTACGCCTCAAGGGGGACAAGGCTTGGCGGGAGGTTCCCGGCGCTTCAATCGACCCTTCGCGGGCCTATTCCACGGTGCTGCCCTCGGGGCGCGAGATCGCGCTCTTCTTCTACGACGGTCCTCTTTCGCGCTCGGTCGCGTTTGAAGGGATGCTCCACAACGGCGACCTGTTCGCCGAGCGTTTGGCCGGCGCGTTTCCCGCGCGAGCCGGGGCGAAGCTGGTTCACGTGGCGACCGACGGCGAGAGCTACGGCCATCACCATCGGCACGGTGAGATGGCGCTTGCCGCGACGCTATTGCGGCTGGAGGAGCGCGGTCTCGCGCGGGTCGTCTCCTATGGCGAATTTCTGGCGCTCCATCCGCCGGAGTGGCAGGTCGAAATCGTGCCGGACAGCTCGTGGAGTTGCGCCCATGGGATCGAGCGCTGGCGTTCCGACTGCGGCTGCAATACCGGCGGCGCCCCGGGCTGGAATCAGGCCTGGCGCGCGCCGCTTCGCTCGGCGCTCGACGCTCTGCGCGACCGGCTCGCGGTCTCGTATGAACGGGAGGCCGCTGAGCTTTTGGCCGACCCGTGGCGGGCGCGCGACGCCTACATCGAGGTCGTGCTCGACCGCCAGCCGGCGACGCTCGAACGCTTTCTCGCGGCCGAGGCGCGTCGGCCGCTCGATCCAGCAGAACAGGTGCGGGTGAGAAAGTTGCTCGAACTGGAGCGCCAGGCGATGGCGATGTTCACCAGCTGCGGCTGGTTCTTCAGCGATCTGGCCGGGATCGAGACGCGCCAGGTGCTGCTCCACGCCGGCCGGGCGATCGAGCTGGCCGAGGAGCTGTTCGGCGAGCCGTTCGAACCGGCGTTCCTGGACGCCTTGGCCGTCGCGCGGAGCAACGATCCCGCGTTCGGAGACGGGCGGGCGATCTACCTCGCGTCCGTCCGGCCGGCGCGCGTGGCGCTATCGGCGGTCGCCGCCCATGACGCGATCGCCGCCCTGTTTGCCGGGGGCGCCGAGCGCCACGAATCCCCGACGCCGCCCGAGCCCGAAGGGGAGGAAGGGCGCATCTACGCCTTCACGGCGGTGCGACGGACGCTGCGGCGCGCCAACGGCGGTTCGCTCAAGCTGCTGCTTGCCGAGGCCGACATCACCTCCGAGATCACGGGCGAGAGCGGCGGGTTCACCTACGCGGCGTTCGCCTGGGGCGATCCGAACGTGCAGGTGGGGGTCCGGCCGCGCCTCGGCCCGGCGCTTTCCGAAGAGGAGATCGCGGAGGTCGAGGAGGCGCTCCGGTTGGGCGATCCGGCGCAGGTGGTGCGCTGGCTCGATCGGCGGTTTCCGGTCCAACACGCCCTCGACGCCCTGTTCGGCGACGACCGGGAGCGGCTGCTCGAACGGATTCTCGGCGCGACGATCGACGAGGTGGAGGCCAAGGGGCGGGATCTGTTCGAACGGCACGCCCCGTTGATGCGGCGGCTGGCCGGTGCCGGTCTCGCGCTGCCCGGAGCGCTGCGTAGCGCGGCCGAGACGGCAATTCATGCCGATTTGAAGCACGCGCTGCACAATCATTGGAGCGATCTTGCCGAGATTCGCCGCCGGCTGGTCGAAGTCCGCGATTGGGGTCTGTCGCTCGACCGCGAAGGGGTGCGCTACCTGCTGGAGCCGGCGATGGAGGAGCTGGCCG
Organism: Thermoanaerobaculia bacterium; assembly: GCA_038248205.1. Lineage (GTDB taxonomy): Bacteria > Acidobacteriota > Thermoanaerobaculia > Multivoradales > UBA5704 > DASYKS01. The sequence goes on along the minus strand of JBBRUC010000078.1, from coordinate 14,764 downwards.
AACGCTTGCGTCGCGACCCGCTCGATGCCGGAGCGGCGATTCGCCTGGAGGGTCTGCTCGATTTGGCGGGCGCCCTGCCGTTCGCCCTCGATCACCTGCCGGCACAATGTGCGCTCTACCGGCTGTTTGCCGAGCGCGCCGATCTGCTGGCCGAAATGGCGGCGGCGGACCGCGAAGGGGCCGAGGGACTCGTGCGGCTTATGCGTCTGGCTGAACGGTTGTCTATTCGACTTTGAGACCGCGCCAAAACATCCGATCGGCCAATCCGGCAGGTCGGAACGGCGCGCCAGAAAGACACGTCGAAAGGTGGCAGGAGGCCGACCGATGAAACCGGTTACTTCCCAGGCTACGGTGCTGTGTCTTTAAGGTGACGGCGGGTAGGGCTCGTCAGGCCGGGCAGCGATCTACCGGAGGGACGGCTGGCGGGGAAAGAGGGTGCGAAAAAAGCCCCCTACAACGAGAAAACCCCCCTCGGAAGGGGGGCTGATACGGGGTTGGTTCCGTCTCTCCGGTGGGATTTTTGGCTTCACCCCTGTAGACAAGGGGAATTCGGAGGACTGTTGAGACGGGGTGAGATCCGAAGATCTCTTTTTTTAGGTGGGATGGTAGTTGGTAGGTCGGTTCCTTCCCCGTGGGATATCTCGTTGACTGATTCTCACTAGAAGCAAGGGGTGTGCCAGGTCTTTGATGCGTATCGAGGATCTACCCATCGCGTCGAGAAAGCAGGAACCGGACCATGAATCCGGCCGACAGCGCGGCGGGCAGGGCAGCCCACGAATTGCCCGCCGTGCCGAGCAGGGCGGCCGCGATGGCCAGGCTCCCCGCGAGCACCGCCCAAGTCAGGCGCCGGAGCAACTGTTCGAACCGTTGGGCGGCGCGGCGAGCCTCGCGGCCGGGCTCGCTACGGATCTCCAACGCGCCGCGCTCCATGCGCGCGAGAAAGGTGTCGAACCGGCGCGGCAGCCCGAAAGCCGCCTGCGCCCCGGTCCAGACGTCGGCCAGGCGGGCACCGAGATCGCGGGAGAGTTCCTCTTTGGCGATCCGCTCGGCGAACGGTAGGGCCTCGGGCCAGGGGTCGAAATCGGGATCGAGCCCGGTCGAAAGGCCGGCCAGCAGCCCCAGGGCGCGCGACACGAACAGCAGCTCGACCTGGACCTGAAACGGCATCTCGAACAGCAGATCGCGATACTTCCGAAGGAAGAAGCGAGCCTCCGAGAGCGCCAGATCGCGCACCTTGCCGGCGCTCACCCCCCAGAAGCGGGCGAACAGGTCGACGTGGACCTCCTCCAACCGATCGAGGTCGGCATCGGGCAGGAGCATGCCGGCAGCGGCATAGGCCCGGACCAAGCGGGCGGCGTCGCGGGTGCCGAGCGCTATGGCGATCTCGCGCAGCGCCCCGCGCAGGCGTGGCGGCACGGTGGCCATCATGCCAAAATCGATGTAGATGAGCCGAAACGGGCGGCCGGTTCCGGTCTCGGGTGGAGAGTCGAGCCCTTCGTCGTCCGCGTACGGCCGGACGAACAGATTGCCCGGATGAGGGTCGGCATGGACGAACGAATGGTCGAAGATCTGGCGCAGCGTCGAGCGGAACAGCCGGCGCGCGACCGCGGCGGGGTCGATCCCGGCGGCGATCAGCGCGGCACGGTCGGTCACCTTGAGCGCCGTCACGTCTTCGGCCGCGAGAATCTTTCGGGACGACGCCTCGCGGAAGATCCGCGGCGCGCCGATGCCCGGGTCGTCGGCGAACAGCTCGGCGAAACGCTCGGCATGGTCCGCCTCTGCCGACAGGTCGAGTTCGGCGCGGGTGGTTTTGGTGATCTCTTCGGCGAGACGTGGGAGATCGACCCGGCGGCGAATCTTCCGCGAAACCCGCAGGAGGCGGAGCGCGAGCGCCGCCGCGGCGAGGTCGGTCTCGACCAGAATCTCAATCCCGGGACGTAATACTTTAACGACTGCGACACGGCCATCTAGAAGGATTGCCGGATGGACCTGGGCGAGCGACGCCGCGCCCAAGACGCGCGGCGAAACCTCGGAGAACGGCGAACCTTGCGGAAATTCCTCGGCGATCCGGGCGCAGATGGCGGCAAACGGTGCCGGCGGCACCTCATCTTGCAGGCCGGCCAGCTCGGTGGCGATCTCGGCCGGCAGGATGTCCACCCGGGTGCTCAAGAATTGACCGATCTTGATCAACACCCCGCCCATTTCGGCGGCGAGGCCACGATAGCGGCGGGCGATCAACAGCCAGCGCTGGGCCGGTGCCCGGCGTAGGGCGGAGAGACCCGGCAACGCCAGAATCACGTCCCACCAGAGCGCTTGGAGAAACGTGCGCAACACGAACCGGCGCAGCTTGGCGTAGCGCCGCGGGTCCAAAGGGGCCGGGGCGCCGCTCGGCGGCGGATCGGAGGGGGCAGGGGCCAAGAGGGGGGACTCGCGCAGGGTTTGGGAGGTGGAGGTGGGTCCGAGGTGACGATTGTCGCCGATTCCGATCGCCGGAGGCGGCATCGAGCCGAAATGGCGAAAACGCCGTCCTCCGCAGGTTACGGAAACGTCCGCCGGCCCGGCGCTATTTCGTCGGTCGCCCCGCCCTCCTTCCCGGGGGTTGATCCGGGAAGGAGGACGAGGTTTTCTAGACCGGAAGGCGCAGCGACGGCGCAGTTAGAAGTTGTAGCGGAAGCCGATCCGGAACTGGCGTGGCGCGTTATAGGTAAGGGGGTTGCCGAAGCTGCTGCCATCGCGGGTTTCGGCGGTCACCGCGCGCCCCTGGTTGGTCGCGTTGAACACGTCCAGGATGATGCCGAGGCGGTTTTGGCCGATTTTCGGCTGCCACTCGGCGCGCAGGTCGATCTCGTTGCGGGCGGCAAGCCGGTGGCTGCCGCGCCGTTCGCCGAAGTAGCGGAATGCGCCTTGGGTGAAGTTGTAGCAGTCTTGGGTCGGGTTGCCGTTTTCGTCGGGCTCGCCGGCGACCAGCAGGCAGTTGCTGCGCAGGGTGTAGGCGCGCCCGGTCAAATAGGTGTAGTTGCCCGAGAGCGACAGATTCCACTTGGGGATCTGGTAGGTACCTTGGATCTTGACCTGGTGGGTGTTGTCGTTGGTGAGAGCGCCGTCCGCATTGACCAGTGAGTTCGGCGTGTCGAGGAAGCTTCCCGGGCCGCCGTTGCCGCCGCCGGTGCTTGAGAAGCTGACGTTGTCGATCGTCCCCTCGGACTCCGAGTAGACGTAGGAGGCGAGCATCTGCCAGTTGTCGCGCAGTCGCCGGGTGAGGGTGATCGTCGCGCCCTTGTAGTCGCGCTTGAGCCCCGAGGGGTTGGTCACCAGGAGCACGTCGTCGGCGGCGTTCAGGTAATCGAACAGCGTCACCTGCTGGCCCGTGCTTACCCGGTCGCCGTTCGCATCGCGGACGCCGACGAAACCGGTCACCGGCACGAACTCGCCGTCGCGACTGACCGTTTCGATGAAGTCCTTGTTCTTACGATAGACCAGCGAGGTCGACAGCGTGAGCCCGGGGGTGAGTTCGCGGTCGTAGCCGATCAGGTACTGGTCGAGGTAGGGGTGTTTCAAATCCTTGTCGATCGCGAATTTGCCTCCGGCGCCCGCGGCAAACAGATCGCTATAGCCGCTCGGGAAGATCCGGCGTTGATCGACGGCGTGGAACGCGTTGGGATCGACCCAGTAGTAGAAGGTGCCGAACAACGCTTCGTAGTAACGGCCGTAGTGTGCCTTGATCAGGTTCTTGCCGGTTCCCGTGACGTCCCAGGCGATGCCGAGCCGGGGCGCGATCGGATCGTTCGAATAGACCTGACCGTTGGTGACGTCGCCGCGGTTCAAGTCGATGCGGACGCCGGGATTGATCGTCAGGTTCGAGGAGATCCGCCAGGTATCCTGGGCGTAGGCGGAAAGCCGCTTGTTGGTCGCGTGGACGTCGTAATCGCCGCCGAAATAGCCAAGGGTGTAGGGGACGGGATCGTACGCCTCGGTGCCCGGGTCGTCGGCGGTGTAGTAGTTGTCGTAAAACCAGGCGCCGGTCGTGTAGCCGTAACGGCTGCGCACCGTCGAGCGCTCGATCTCCATGCCGAACTTGAAGTCGTGATCGCCTTTCAAGAAATCGGCCGCGTGGTGACTGACCGAGGCGGTGGCCTGCTGGCGGTCGCGATCGGCCAGGTAAAAGTAGTAGGAGTTGTCGGAGAAGGTATTGCCGTCGAATCGGCCGGGAATGTCATATCCCTGGGCCGGATCGAGATAGTAGTAGCCGGTAAAGCCGCCGTAGCCGAAGTTGAGGATCGTGTCGGAGGACAGTACCTTGCGGGCCGACGCGTTCCAGACGAACTCCGGAGCGTCTTCGGTCACCGTGGCTTCGAGCGGCGTAATCGAGTCGCCGCCGCGGCCGGTGACGTCGAAACGGTCCCACTCGCCCCAGGTGTCGATGCTCAAGGAATCGCTCGCCGCCCACGACAGCTTGCCGAAGGCGCGCGGGTCGCGCTCGGTGCGGATCGGTCCGCCGTCCGAGGTGTCGTCCGCGACGTACTGGGCGGAGAGGAAGTACCAGAGCTTGTCCTTGCGGATCGGGCCGCCCCACTGGAGGTTGGTGTCGTACGACTTGTCGGTCGTGGGGGTAAGTCCGGCAATGTCCGAGTTGTTGCCGGTCAAGGCGTCGTTCGTGTAATAGCTCTCGACGCTCCCTTTGATCTTGTTGCCGCCGCTCTTCGTGATGCTGTTGAACACGACGCCGGTAAAGCCGCCGTACTCGGCCGGCGCGCCCAGACCCACCAGCTCCGCCTCCTCGACGATGTTGAAGTTGACAAACGCCCAGGCGGTGCCGCCTTCCGGGTCCGAGACGTCGATGCCGTCCAACTGGTAGGCGTTGGCCGAGGAGCCGCCGCCGCCGAACGCGGAATCGTTGTTGATCCCCGGAGCGAGGTTGATCACGTCCACCTGAAAGCGGCTCGCCGGAATGTTTTCGAGGTAGCTGTTCGACAGGTTGGTGCTCGAACTGGAGCTGCGGACGTCGATCGTCGGCGCCTCGCCGATCACCACCAGGGTCTCTTCGAGCGCCTGAATTCCGAGCTTGATCGGCAGCTCCGTCGAGCGGCCGAGCGACAGGACGACCCCCTCGCGGCGGACGCTCTGGAAGCCTTCGAGCGAGGCCGAGACGGTGTATTCGCCGGGAGTGATCTCGGGGAAACGGAAGCGGCCGTCGGAGTCGGTGACGCTCGAGCGCGCGCCGCCGATCAGCGCCGGGCTCGCGATCTCGACGGTCACGCCCGGCAGCGCGGCGCCGTCCTCTCCCGCCACGCGGCCATTGAGCGCGCTCGAGGTCTTACTCTGTGCCAAGAGCGCGCCGGAGGCGCCCGCCGCGAGCAGCAGCGCCGCGATCAGATGAGCGAACGATTTTCGATGACTCCGCAAACGTGGCATACACGCCTCCTCGAAATGGCTCCCGCCCCCGAGGGCCGGGACCGCGATCTGGTGTTTCTCGGACGACTGAAAAGCTGGAGCGATCGTAGCAGAATCGCCACGCGCGGAGAGGCGTGATGGGACGAATCGGCACCGCCCTCGTTTGAATCGCGCGATTAGATCCAGGGGCGCTCCCGTCGCTGGCTCAAATCTCCGGCATCCGAGTCGGCTGCGCGCCAAAATCTGCGGGTGAACCTCCCAATCCGCGGGGCACATTCCAGGCCCCCTGGCCATGCTCCCGATCCGCCGGCTCCGCCGCAAAATCTCCCGGCGGAGCGCTAAATCCGCCGGTGAGCGCCCAAATCGGCCGGCGCAACCTCAAATCCCGTGGCCGGGCCTGAAATCCTCGGGTAGAAGCGCCAGAACCGCCGTTGGAGCGTGAAATCCGCTGGCCGCGGTCCAAATCTGCTGGCGCAGCCGGAAATGCTCTGGTGGAAGTACGGCCAGGATAATTCTGGCTTTGGCCGGGACATTGGGCCGTTCACCGGGAGATTTCCACGCCGGCCCCGTTGGCGGGACGGTCTGCCGGGGGTTGCCTGGCAGTGCGGCACGAAAGGAAGTCGACGGGCGCTAAGGAGTTTGATTTCGACTTCCCGGGCTACACCTTCGGTCCCACAAGGCATTGGCGGACCGGGAAGAGATTCATCTCCGCTCGGCCCTCGAAGAAAGCCCAGAGGAGGCTCAAGTAGAAAGTCAACCATCTGCTGTGAAGTCCGTCCGAGAGCTGGATGCGGGAGATCCACAAGTCCGGTTCGATGAGCGGCGGTGGGAAATGGAGCCACGGCCGAGACTGAGGCACCGGCATCCAGGCGAAGGCCGCCGATCAAAACAGCGACATCCTCGACCTACAGCCACCGCGCCCGCCGCCGATCTCTACCTGTTGCCGGGGCACTACTCCGATTCGCACCCATTTCGGAATCCTCACATCTGTGTCCGTCCATTCTTTGGACAAGTGCTGTCCTCCAGACGGGCGACACGTTGAGGACCAGCGGCCTTTTTTCTCGCGGTCGCCCTCATCGCCTGGAATTACTTCGCTGCGACCGTCTGAAGGGAAAACGGCGCTGGATGGCGGGCTGATCAATTCAAAAACTTGGGGGCTCCCTTCCTGCGAGTACAATGCCCCACATCCCTTCTTGCGACAACTTCCGGAGGTGCAATTTGAGCTTTCGTACCGCATTCGGCCTGGTGTTGATGGTACTTCAGCCCTTCGTGCTCCTAGCCGACCCGCCAACTCTCCACTTTGTCGCCGCGCCTCCTGGGGCTGAAGTGAAGCTCACGGCGAACGAGCGGCTCTTCACACACGAGCTGGTGATCGAGAATTCGGACAAAATTTCGCTGCAAAACGTGACCGTCGAGGCGACCAGGCTGGTCGGGCCCAAGAGCCTCGCTCTCGCCTGCAGCATCGACAGTCAGCCCTGCGCCACGGCTTTCGGCATCGCCCCATACCGATCGAAGACCCTCCTTCTCACCGCCGACATCGACACGCCGGGGGCCTATTCTGCCGTCATCAGCGTCGTCGGCCCTGCTTCGCGCCACAGCATCAGCCTGGCCGTCACTCGCCCCGAGTCCAAGTTCCCATTGCAACTCCTCTTGGGTGAGAAAGCCGCTGGCGTCACCGGGTCGCTCACTGTACGAATCCTTCTGCAAGAGACGTCAGGCAAGCGTGCGGACCTCGATCTGCCCACGCTGAGGTTGACGCGCCAGGCACCCGATGGGAAGGGCCAGAACCAAGCCAGCTTCACGCCCACGTTCCACAACGACGACGAGAAGCGGACGCCGATCACCGGACCGTGGATGGTCACCAAGAATGCATCGAAGGCTCTACTGGTCGAGGTCAAGGATCTGAAGGAACCCGGCGAGTACACCGGTTTCGTCCGCCTCACCAGTCCGGACGGGTCGAAGCCGCTCGACATCCCGGTGAAAATTTGGATCAAGCACGGCATGTGCGTAGCCGCCTTCTTCCTCGGTCTCGGCGTAGCATTGTCGTTTGGCATTCGCCTCTACGTCCGCTCCGTACGCCCCACGCTGGAGTACTACCGGAAAGCTGCCTTCCTGATGACCGATGTCAAGGCGGTCCGGGAAGAGATCGAGAAAAGGTTCGACGCGCTCGATGAGCGCGAAGCTGCATTGCTGAATGATTACGAGACGCGGCTTATGAAGCTCGCCGAGCGCCTTGAAACCGGCGAAGCGACGAGTGCCGAGACCGATCTCGCGGAGATCGATCGGAAGCTTTCCATGACCGTCCGCTGGGTCAATACGCGGCGGCGTATTGCCGCGTTGCCTCAGACTGTTCGCACGTCGCTCGAGACCAGTCTGGCGGCGGTGACGACGTTTCTGGAAAGCCGCGGCGCCGAAGGCGCTGACGCGGCACAGGCGACGCTGAACAAGCTGGACGATGAAATAGAAGACGCAATTCGCATCGATCTCACTCAGCGCATTGACAAGCTTCTCGAAGGGGCCGCGGCGTCGACGTTGATCCCAGGGGCGACGCGGACAACCATCAAGCAGATGGCTGAGGAGGCGAAGGGCTTGGAGCGCATAACCGATGTGCGTGCGAAGCTGCGCGAGGCGGAGACCGCGTGGGCCGACGCGGCCGGCCAGGCGTTCCAGGAGCAACTCAACAACGCAAAATTGCCGCCGCTCGGCTTCGATCAGCTGGAATGGAACGCTTTGAAGCAGGACACGAGGGTGGCTCTCGACGCCGGGGCGAAAGAAGCAGAGCCGGGCAGGCGGATCGAGGCGCTTCGGACAGCCTTCTCAGCGTATGTCGGGAAACTTGTGGCGAAGCTTCGCGACTATGCGGTGTCGCGCGTCGGGCGCATCGAGAAGGATCCGAACATCGAGCTGCTGAAGAAAGAGGATCTGAAGACGCGGCTCGCAGCGATCATCGCCAACCTTGACGCCGCGGAGAAGGATACGACCGAGGGGAACATGGACAAGGCCGCCACGGCTGCGACAACCGCCGCCGCCGATCTGTTGAGAGTGATGCAGGAAGCCCCAGGGCTGCTTGGAGAGCCCGGCGCTTCTGAAGCCGCTCCCACACCAACAGAGATCGGCCTCGGCGCGGCGATCGTCAGCTTCCTGGGGCTCAATCCGCGAATGCGGCGTCTCGATGTCGGCACAGCGCAAAGGATCACCCGGGTCCTCGCCACGATCGATTCCGTCGTTTTTCTCGTCGCTTTGGCGGCGGCGATTCTCCTCGGCCTGACGCTGCTCTGGAGCCCTGACGTCGATTGGGGATCGGCGCAAGACTTCATGGTGGCTGTTCTGTGGGGTCTCGGCCTGCACCAGGTCTCCAACTCTGCGTTCGAAGGTATCTCCGGCCTGCTGGGCAAGTTCAAATAGCGGGAGCGAAAACCATGCCGCGAACGAAGTGGGAACGCATCGACCGGCGCGTCGTCATTTGGCAGGGCGACGAGCCGGAGGCCAAGATCACCGTCGAGCTTCCGGACAACGGAAGGACGAGCCGGTTCGACCTCGCCGACGCGCCCCTGAGTTTCGCTTCGATTGTGAGCCTTCTCGACAGGGTTCCTTCTCGGCCTGCGACTGGGATGGGAGAGTTGCTATTCCGGCTCGCGCTCGACATTCAGAGCCCGGAGCTGCACGCTCTGCCATGGGACTCATGGATTCGACCCCGCGCAATCGCGAGCGGATTCAACGCGGTGGTCCGCGTCTCGCGCGTCGTACCGCGCGTCGCCCAGATCGCTTTCACCCTCCCGTTGCGAATCCTGCTCGTCGATCGGGGTGATGCCGATCAGGTGCGGGAGGACATCCGCAGCCTCTTCGGCCATCGGAGCGAGGAGGAGATCGCGGAGGCGCTCGTCGTTCGAGCCGTGGCCGCAAAAGCGCTCAAAGAGAACGAGATACCCGAGGCTTGGCCGGTCGTCGACGTCGTGCACTTCGCGCAACTCCCATTCCCACACGACGATGAAGCGCAGCTCTCGCCGTCGCTCAAGCGCGGGTACGGGACCCTGGGATGGTGGTCACGCCAGCTGGACGCCTGGCAGACGAGGCTACTCATTCTCGACGGCTCAACGGACTCAGAGCTTGCGCTGGCTCGTCGTTTCGGTGCCGCGCTGGTCGCTCGCGGTGGACCGGCAGTCATTGTCCGTCACGCGGCGTCTCCGATCCGGGAACTCTACGACGGCGTCGTTCATGACGCGCCTCTCGACGGGCTGAAATGGCGAACGCCTATAGACTGCCTGTTCGGAGGCGCTGGCCGCGAGGAGTTGGCACGGGTGTCGAACGCCGGCCAGGTGTTGGTCGACCTCGCCACTGAATGGCGGACCGAAGTCCGCAGAGGCGGCGAGGACAAACTCCGTTACGAGGTAAGTGTCTTCGCCCAGACCTTCGAGGGCTACCATTTCGACAAGTACGAACGCGATGGGCTGCTGCCGATGGCCACGGCTTTGCGCACCGTACGCGACGCCAGGCCTTCCGTCCTCTCGGAGGACATCTCGGGTGTCAAAGAACCGCGCTACGTTAACGGCAGCCTTTGGACCGAAAAGGATGCGCACCGCGTTGACGCGCAGATAGAGACGCTGATTCTCTACGATCCTTATCAGCTGCGCGTACAGATCGGCGCCCTCGACCGCGAGATTCCCGTGTACGGAACAGCCGTCTTCGAAGAGATACCCAAGGTGAAGCCGGACCAGCAAGGCGTCTGGATCGAGGTCGCGGTGAACGGAGTTGGTTTCGAGGTCGAGGGCGACCGCGTGCAGCTACTATGGGTGCCGTATGACGCTCCGAGCGATGTGGTTCAGTTCGCCGTCCGGCCGATGATCAGAGGCGCCGCAATGCTGCGCTTTACGCTTTACCACCGGCAGAACGTGCTGCAGACCTTCCGGATCGCTGCGATCGTCCGCAAGGATCAGCGACTCTTTTTGTCGGGACCGGAATCGCATGCTCTCGCGGACGCTCTCGGCATTCCATACGAGGAGGTCGCTCCGGACACCACATGGCTGTCGCGCCTGGAGTATGCCGCCGTACCCATCTCGGCTGCGGATCGTCAACCGGACCGTGACATCGCCATCGTTGCCAACCAGGTGGCCGGCAGGAAGGTCATCACCGTCAAAGGCGACGAATTCTTCGTCGATACCGACGCCGGAGACATCGCGCCGCTCGTCGCTTCGGTCCGTGATGCGCTCTTCGACTGCTCGCTCGATCGCTCGCTGCCGAAACGAGAGGACTGGATCTACCGGTTCGGCAAAATAGCGGCTCAGAACACGGTGGCGTTCGAGGAGGCACTACCGGTCATCGCCCGCGCCGGATGGCTTCTCTACGAACGCGTGCTCGCGTTCAAGCACCGTAAAGAAGTCGAGAAGACCCTGGAGGGCGAGGCCAAGAAGATCGGCGTTGCCCACACTCTACTGGACGAGGTTATCCCCTGGGCTGCGGTGTACGATCGGATGTTCAAAGTGCCAGACGGTGGGGTGCCGCAGGTCTGTCTGGCCGCGCTGCCTGGATCGGACGGCAAGCTTCCGGCGACCGACTGCGGAACTCTCGATGGCTGTCCTCTCAAGACGGGCGCCGATCCGAAACACGTTGCCTGTCCGCTGCGTTTCTGGGGCTTCCGCCATGTCATTGAGGTTCCGCCAAAGCAGGCATCGGAAGCGCCGCCCGATGACCAGAGCGTCTCCGCGTCGCCCCACCAGCTGCAGCTCGCCGTGGTGGTGAATGCGGCCATCAGTAGCGTCGAGTCGCACGTGACGCGGCTCAAGGAACTCAAACGCCACGGTATTGGGGTGAGCTGGAAGTACGTCGAGAGCGATCCGAGCCGTGTGGTGAAGGTGTTAGAAGACCGTGAGCTTGATGTGATCTACCTCTATTGCCACGCTCGCGGCGGAATTGCTGATCCTGCAACGAGACCGCCGTGCGTGGAGTTCAGCGACAAGAAGAAGACCGTGCAGATCACCTCGGACGAATTCGATTTCGAGCCATGGGAACGCAAGCCTCTCGTGATAGTGAACGGCTGCTCAACCGCCGCGTTCAGCCCCGACGCTCTTTCGCCGTTCGTCAGAAAGTTCACGCGAGATCGCGAAGCTGGGGGTGTTCTCGGTACGGAGATTCCAGTACACGAAGTTCTCGCTGGGGAGGTGGCAGTGCTTTTCCTCCAACGTTTCCTCGAAGGTGAGCAGGCGGGACCCGCACTATTGGCCGTTCGTCGTTCCCTGCTTGCGGAGAAAAACCCGCTCGGTCTGGCTTACACGCTCTACGCGATGGCAGAGCTATCGATCAGCTGATCGAAAGGTTTCGGCGTCGAGTCCGGCCGGGTACTGGCCGTGAAACACCCTTGGTCACGCCTGGAAAGACTCGCGGTCCGGCGGCGGGGTGTTCATGCTCTTTCCTCTTTGAGTAAGGAGGCCGTCGATTCGTTCCATGCCGGTGCAAGCGTGCGGCAGAGCATGGCGAGCACCTCCTCTTCGGCCGCCAGTGGGCGTTACTCTCCGGCTTGGCCGGTCAAGAACTCGCCGCGACGCAGGGCGAGTCGTACGCCTTGGCCGGTGGGGATAGGTGGGTCGGTGGGGGGGGATAAGTGCCACTCTCTTCGAGAAGCCACGTGATCCCCGGCGGCCCAATCGTGGTGAACCCGGGTCGACAGGGCGGTCGCGGCCGCTGGAAGCATCCAAATTGAGCACGGCGCAGCCAGCATTCGACGGGGATTTGAGCCGAGGAGGAGTCCCTGGGGTCGCCGGGGCATCGAAGTGCAACCCCCAAGCCAGATCGGCCGGAGCTACAGCGAACCCCAACCTACGTAACCGGCGCGATCCCCACCCGCCCCACCCGCACAAACGGCAACCCCTGCGGGAAGATCCCGCGGGGAAACCGCGCCAGCCGGTCGCCGACCCGTAGGTACTCAGCCGCCTCGCGGAAGGTTCGGGCGAACCAGGCGTAGGCGATCCTCATCTGGGTTCGAACCCGTTTGCTGGCGGTGTGGACCAGCGGCGAGGGCGACCTCTTGGTCTTGGCCGGCTGGAAGAACGGGTGTTGCCGGAGGATCGCGAGGTGACCGAGGGGCTCGATTCCTGTCTCTGATCGCTGGGCGGCGGCCAGCGCGGTGATCGCCTCGATCATCTCGGCGATCCGGTTGCGGTACTCCTCGCGCGATAGATGCTGCAAGAAGGGGAGGGGGGCGAGGTTCACGACTTCTGTCGCCGTGATTTGCCGGGCACCAACCTCGTCGCCGCGCTGGCGCGCTTCCCACTCCTTAGTTCGATCGAATCAGGTTCCCTCGATCGGCTGGCCGGTGACCAGGGCGGTGACGCAGTGGACACCCGGCCAATCCTGGGGTCGGGCGCCTCGCCTACATTCTTTCGCATGGTTGCAAGGAGAACCTTGGTTGTCCGGCATCAGGATTAGCCCAGAACCTCTCGGATAGGTTGGCGCCAATTCTTGGGCACCTATTCCCGGTTGCTCAATGCCTGTAGACTTTTTTCATGGTGACCGCGAAGCAGGAAGTCCAGAAAGTCCTTGAAGCCCTCCCCGAGGAGGCTTCTTTGGAAGATATTCAGTACCACCTCTTCGTCCTCCAGAGGATCGAGCGGGGGCGCCAGGATGTCGAGGCCGGGCGCGTGATCCCGCAAGACGAGATCGAGCGCCGGATGGCCCGATGGCTCGAACGGTAAGTTGGACGGACGTTGCCTGGCGCGACCTCTAACTGATCGCCGATTCTATCGCGGTGGCTCGCCCTGCCCCGTGCCCTCGGCGGCACCGGGCGGCAAGACCCGTGCTGCCTCACCGCGCGGTGGCCAAGCTCGACCTTCGCCTGGTGCCTGACATGACCTTCGACAACGCGGTCGCCGTGCGCTCGTATGTTGATTATCTGTACGAGCTGGCGGCGGTTGGGTGAAGGCCTCAACGAAGGAGAAGCTTCGAACGACCGGTCAGTCCCAGGTCTGCGAGAGCTTCCGCCCTTGCGCCATGCAGTCGCGTAGGTAAAGGTTGATCAGGTTCTGGTAAGGAATCCCTTGTTCCTCGGCCATTCCCTTGAAGTAGGCGAGAACGTCCTCCCCGAGCCGGATCGTCACCTGCTTTTTGAGTTTCATGGCGTAAGGGTTCTTACGCCCCTTCATCGTGGAGAAGTCGTATTCGGCTCTCATCGGCGTTGTTCCTAGTAGTTCCTTTCCTCGCGTGCGTCCCGAGGGTCACCGGGTCTTGCGCAGAAAGACGTGCGTCGCCCGTTCCCCCGCGACGGAATTCTCGCATTCGTAGCCCAGGGAGCGCAGGTCGATGTCATGCAGGAGATGCTCCCCGGTGCCGAGTAGGACCGGCCGCGTGGCCAGGTGCAGCTCGTCGATCAAGCCGGCGCGGAGGTATTGGCGGACGGTGGAGACCCCGCCGCCGAGACGGATGTCGCGATCTCCGGCGGCTTCTTTTGCCTGCTCCAGAGCGGAGTGGATGCCGTCGGTGACGAAGCGAAACTCGGTCCCTCCCTCCATCTGGAGCGGTTCCCGCGGGTGGTGCGTCAGCACGAAGACGGGCGTGTGGTAGGGCGGTTCGTTGCCCCACCAGCCTTTCCAGCTGTCGTCCGGCCAAGGGCCTCGGACTGGACCGAACATGTTGCGGCCGAGAATCCAGGCGCCTAAATTTTCGAAGCCCAGCTCCGCCATCTCGTTGTCGATTCCGGTCTCGCCGCTTTCGCTGCCTTTGTCGCCGTGGGTTGTTTGAAAGAAGCGGGTGGGAAAAACCCATTCCATCAGGTCGGTGCATCTTTCCCCAAGCGGATTCTCGAGACTTTGATTCGACCCGGCACCGTAACCGTCAAGCGAGACTCCGAAACATCGGACGCAGAGTTTGGACATGGGCATTCCCCTCGATCCGGACGCCTACCTACGGCTCAAAGCTGGGTTCGTCGGGAATGGTCGCTTCGACGAGTTTCGCGAGCAGCTTGAGCGATTCCTGCCAACCGAGATAGCAGGCCTCGGGCGGAATGGCTTCGGGGATTCCTTCCTGCACGACGTTCAGTTCGGTCCCCACCGACACCCGCTTCAAAGTAATCGTGGTCCGCATTTCTCCGGGCAGGTTCGGGGCATCGAACGAATCCGTGTGCCGAATGCGTTCGTTCGGCACCAGTTCGAGATACTCCCCGCCGAAGGAGTGGCCGTTCCCGGTGGAGAAATTGGTGAAGGACATCTTGTACGTGCCGCCAACTCGGGCGTCTAGATGATGAACTTTGGTTCTCCTCACCCAAGTGTAGCTGAATAAGGGTTTAAACAAGCGTAGGTACCTTAAGCTGGATTCCGGCACAGCAGAGATAGACAGTTGCGATGAGGGACTGCGCCGAGTGATAGCCGTAGGCACGGTGACTGAGGAG